>DAORNK010000009.1:0-33104 GCA_035440985.1 Rubrivivax sp.
AGTTCTTCGTCGTGCTGGGCCAGGACGAGGCCGCGGTGGACCTGCTGGTGGAGCACCTGCGCACGACGGGCGGTGGCAGCCCGTTGCCCTATCTCAAGCTGCTGGAGATCCATCACCGCCTGGGGGATCGCGCGGCCTACGAACGCACACGCACGCGGTTCAATCATCGCTTCAATGCCTTCGCGCCCGAATGGGGCGCGGATCTGCATGGCGGCCGCTCGCTGGAAGACTACCCCGGCGTGGTGCCCCGGTTGCAGCAGGTGTGGCACCGGCCGCTGGATGCGATGGCCGAGCTCGAGGCCCTGCTGTTCCGCAAGTCGCGCGGCGAACTCTTCGAGCTGCCCGCGTACCGCGAGGTGCTGTTCCTGTACTCGCTGGCGCGTGACCTGATGGACCGCGAGGTGACCGAGACCGGCAGCGTGGACCTGCTGCTGCCGCTGTCGGACGGCGGCGAGTTCGGCAGCACGTCACCGGCACCTTTCACCGGTCTGCAGGGCACGCCGGAGCAGCCCCCGCCGCCGGACTTCGACAGCCGCCCCACGGCGCCGGTGGACTTCGATATCTCCGCAGCCGAACGCAGCGCGAGCATCTTCGGCACCCTGGACGAACTGCCCCCGCAGCAACGGCCCCGCTGAGGTGCGGCAGCTTCCTACAGCCGCGCCAGCCTGAGCAGCGCGGCCTGCAGGGTTTCATCGCGTTTGGCGAAGCACAGCCGTGCCAGGCGCTGTTCGAAGCCCCCCTCGTAGAACGCCGCCACCGGAATCGCCGCCACACCCACTTCGCACGTCAGCCATTGGCAGAAATCGGCCTCCGATTGCTCGCTCACGGCGCTGTAGTCCACGAGCTGGAAGTAGCTGCCTTGCGTGTGCAGGGGGCGCAGCCGCGTCGCGGTCAGGCCTTGCAGGAAAAGGTCGCGCTTGCGCTGGTAGAAAGCCGGCAATTGCAGGTACGGTGCGGGGTCGGCCATGAAGCGCGCCAGGCCGTGCTGCATGGGTGTGTTGACCGTGAAGACGTTGAACTGGTGCACCTTGCGGAACTCCGCGGTCAGCGCGGCCGGTGCCACGACGGTGCCCACCTTCCAACCGGTGACGTGGTAGGTCTTGCCGAAGCTGGACACCACGAAGGCGCGCGCCGCCAGCGCCGGGATCGAGGCGACGCTGACGTGGGCCAGGCCATCGAACACCATGTGCTCGTAGACCTCGTCGGAGATCAGCAGCACCTCGGTGGGCGCCAGCAGTGCGGCCAGCTGCTCCATCTCGGCGCGTGACCAAACCGTGGCGGTGGGGTTGTGCGGGCTGTTGACGATGAGCAGCCGCGTGCGCGCCGAAAGGGCCGCTGCGATGCGCGCGAAGTCGGGGCGGAAGCTGCCGGGCGTGAGCGGGACGCGCACCACGACACCGCCCGCCAGTTCGATGTTGGGGGCGTAGCTGTCGTAACAGGGCTCGAGCACGACGACCTCGTCGCCCGGGTGCACGCAGGCCAGCACCGCGGTGAGGATGGCCTGCGTCGCGCCGGCCGTGACGGTGACTTCCGTGTCGGGATCGTAGCGATGGCCGTAGAGCCGGGCCACCTTGTCCGACACCGCCTGGCGCAGGGGCAGCACGCCGGCCATCGGCGGATACTGGTTCAGGCCTTCGGCCATCGCCGCGCCGACCTGGGCCAGCAGCGCCGGGTCGCAATCGAAGTCCGGGAAGCCCTGGCCCAGGTTCACGGCGCCGGTCTTCTGGGCCAGGGCCGACATGACGGTGAAGATCGTCGTGCCGACCTTCGGAAGGCGGCTTGGCAGGTGGGGTGTCTTCGCAGGTGAAGCGGGTGTCGTCATGGAACCGGGGCTCGGTCAGAGTTGGTAGTCGCTGCCCTGGCCGTGCATCGCGCCTTCGATGAAGGCCGGCGAGAGGCGCGGCGACAGCAGGGTCGCAAAGGCGTAGACGAACTGGCGCAGGTAGGCGCCCCGCTTGAAGGCCACGCGCGTGACGTTGCTGCCGAACAGGTGGCCCAGCGGCCGGGAGACCAGGTCAGGCTCGCCCGGTTCGCCACGCATGGCCAGCTCGGTGACGATGCCCACCCCCAGGCCCAGCCGGACGTAGGTCTTGATGACGTCGGAGTCGATCGCCTCCAGGGCCACCAGGGGCTTGAGCCGGGCACGCTCGAAGGCCAGATCGATGCGCGAGCGGCCTGTCACCGTCGGGTGGTAGAGCACCAGCGGGTGATCGGCCAGTTGCTCCAGCGTCGGCCGCTCCACGGCAGCCAGGGCATGCGTGCCGGGCACCACCAGCACGTGCTGCCACTCGTGGCAGGGCAGGGTGACCAGGCCTTCGTGCGCGGCCAGGGCTTCGGTGGCCAGGCCGACCTCGGCCACATCGTCCAGCAGCATGCGCGCCACCTGCTCGGGCATGCCCTGGTGCAAGACGAGCTGGACCTTGGGATAACGCTTGCGGAGTTGCGCCACGGGCTCCGGCAGGAAGTAGCGCGCCTGCGTGTGCGTGGTCGCGATGGACAGCGTGCCGGCATCCTGCTGGGAGTATTCCTCGCCGATGCGCTTGAGGTTGGCCACCTCGCGCATGATGATCTCGATGGACTTGAGCACCTGCTGGCCGGGCTCGGTGACGCGCTTGATGCGCTTGCCATGGCGGGCGAATATGTCCACGCCCAGCTCGGCTTCGAGTTCGAGGATGGCCTTGCTGATACCCGGCTGCGAGGTGAACAGTGCCTTGGCCGCCTCGGTGAGATTGAGCTGGCGGCGCACGGCCTCCTGCACGAAGCGGAACTGGTGCAGGTTCATGCCGGCCCCAGCGTGGCGACCGCTGCCGCGGCCATCGCGTCGGCCACCGGGCCGAGTTCTCCCACCGGCGGATGCAGCGTGACCTGCAGGCCGGGGTGTGCCTGCTGCAGGGTGGCCGCCATCAGCGGCAGGTCCTTGCGCACGTGGCCGCCGGCGCCCAGGAACAGCGGCACCACCTGCAGCCGGGTGCAGCCGGCGGCCACCAGCTCGGCGCCTGCCTGTGGCAGGCTGGGCTGCATCAGCTCCAGGTAGGCCAGGCGCACGGCCACGCCGGGTCTGGCCTTGCGCACGCGTTCGGCCACGGCTTCGAAAGGTGCAGCCCAGCGCGGGTCGCGTGCGCCATGGGCAAAGAGGATCAGGCCTTCGGACATCGGGGCATCCATCCCGTTCAGCGGTAACGTACCAGCCAGGCGAAGGCGGCCATCGACAGGCCCAGGTAGATCAGGCTTGGCGTGGCCGCCGCCACCCAGGGTGTCCAGCCGCGCAGCAGGCCCATGTGGCCCGCCAGATTGTTCAAAAGTACGAAGCTGATGCCCAGCATGATGCCGCCAAAGACCTTCAGGCTCACGCTGCCGGCGCGCGCATGGGTGTAGGCGAAGGGCAGGGCCAGCGCGACCATAACCAGGCATGCCAGCGGGTACAGCGCCCTCTTCCAGAACTGGATCTGGTGGCCTTCGGCGGCCTGCTCCTGGGTGCTGAGGTGCCGGCTGAAGCGCCAGAGCTCCGCCGTGGTCATCGTCCCCACCGGCAGCACGGCCGCCGTCACCATGCCCAGGGTCAGCGTGCTGGGCCACTTCAGCGTGGCGTGCTGTTCCACCCGCAGTGCGCTGGGCGCCTCGGCGCGCGGTGCCGGCCAGTGCATGGTCCTGGCCTGGCTGAGCGTCCACGTGCCGTCTTCGCCGACACGGGCTTCGTTGGCTTCGATGCGCGTGGACAGATGGCCCGTCGGATCGAACTCGTAGATGCGGATGCCCGACATCCCGCCCAGCGGATTGGTGGCCTGCACGTTGACCGAGTAGTTGAAATCGCCCTGCGGCGTATTGCGCTTTTCCTTCAGCCACACCCCTGCGCCGCTGTAGTCCTTGCCACTGTTGCTGGCCTTGAACAGCACACCCTGGCGTTCGCTGGCCGGCGCCAGGTAGTCGCCCACCAGCCAGGTGGCGAGACCGAAGGCCAGGCCCAAGGTCGTGAGCAGGGCCAGCGCCCGCCCCGGCCCCAGGCCACCGGTGCGCAGGATGACGAACTCCGACGACTGTGCCAGCCGCGACATGCTGTAGATCGAGCCGATCAGCACGGCGATGGGAAAGAGCTCGTAGAAGTGGCCGGGCACTGAAAAGCCTGCCGCCAGCGCGGCCGACCAGGCGGCGCGGCCACTGCGGCCGGCGGACTCGAGCTCCTCGACGAAATCGATGAAGAAGAACAGCGACAGGAAAGCCACCGCGACGAAGGCCACCGAGGCGACGATGTCGCGATACAGCAGCCGGCGCACGGTCTTCATGCGTTGGCCTGACGCCGGCCCGCAAGGCCCAGGCGCCTGAAGGGATGGGTCACGGCGGCGTGGTCGCGCCACCAGAGCAGGGCCAGCGCGCAGGCCAGCGCCGCCAGGTGCAGCCCGGCCACGGCCGCCAGCAGCGACACCTTGCCCCCGGCCACCCAGGCCTGCGACAGGTTGATGAGGTTGTAGTAGACGACGAAGGCCAGCAGCGCGAACAGCAGGTTCCAGTTGTTGGCCAACCTGGGATTGGTGGCGGCCAGGCCGATGCCCAGCAGCAGCAGGTTGGCCGCGCCCAGCAGCATGCCGATGCGCCAGGTGAGCTCGCCGCGGTTGCGCAGCGTGTCCTGGCGGATCAGCTCGGCCGTGGCCAGCGTCTTGGGTGCGGCCTGCCCCGACGCGCGGCCCGTGCGCTGGCTGGCCAGGGCGCGGTAGCTTTCGAAGCTCGCCAGCGTGTAGTGCCCGTTGCGCGTGTCGATCTCGCTGCGCTGGCCCCGATCCAGCACCAGGAAGCGGTCCTCGCCTTCGGTGGTGAGGTGGCCCCCACGTGCCATCGTGATCACTTCCTGATGGTCCAGGTTGGACAGGATGAAGACATTGCGGGCGTTCTGGTTGTCGGCACCTTCGCGTTCGACGAAGAACACGCTTCGCCCATCGCTGGAACTCTGGAATACACCGGGCGCGACGCGCGAGAGGTCTGAGCGCCGCTCGTAGCGCTCACGCAATTCCTGGCTGCTTCGGTTGCCCCAGGGCCAGGCATACAACTGCAACAAGGCCACCACCAGCAACACCGGCCAGGCCATGCGCAACACCGGCCTCACGAAGCGCGTGATGCCGATGCCGCCGGCGAACCAGATCACCATCTCGCTCTCGCGATAAAGACGTCCCAGCGTGACCACCACCGCGACGAACAACGACAGCGAGAGCACCATGGGCATGTAGCCCAGGGTCACGTAGCCCAGTAGAAGCACGACGTCCTGGGGTGCCACCAGGCCCTTGGCCGCCTGTCCGACGGTGCGGATCAGGAAGTTCGTCAGCACGATGGTCACGATGACCACCAGCGTCGCGCCGAAGCCCCGCGAAAGCTCTCGCCGCAGAGTTGTATCGAATAACATCCACCGCTTTCCCTGGTTGGAATCGATTATGGACTTCAAGTCGCAGTTGGCCGGTCCCAAGGGCCTGGCCGGGACGGTGGCCGATGCGCTGCTGGTGGTGGTGGCGGGCGCGGAACTGCCGGTGGAACTGGACGCTGCGCTGGCCGAAGCGCTGGCTGCCGCGATCAAGCAGGGTGACTTTGCCCTCAAGGCCGGACAGACGCTGTATGCACACCAGTTGACCGGTGTGAAGGCTGCCCGCGTCGTGTTTGCCCACGCCGCTGACGGTTCGGCCAAGGCGCTGCGCAAGGCGGTGGCCGCAGGCCTGGTGCCCATCAAGGGCGGGGGTGCCGTCAGCCTCACGGTGGCGGTGGCGGGCATGGCCCTGAGCGACGCGCACGCCGAGGCGCTGGTCGCTGCCGTGGCCGACACCCTGTACGTCTACCGCCATACCAAGCCCAGCGCAACGCCCGATTCCCGCCTGCGCAGCGTGAGCCTGGTCTGCAGCAAGGCCGAAAGTGCAGCCGTGGCCGCGGGTCTCAAGCGTGGCCAGGCCATCGTGGCCGGCAGCACACTGGCGCGTGAATACGCCAATCGCCCTGCCAACCACTGCACGCCCGCCTTCCTGGCGGATCAGGCGCGCAAGCTGGGCAAGGAATGGGGCCTGAAGGTCAGCGTGCTGGAGCGCAAGGACTGCGAGAAGCTGGGCATGGGTTCCTTCCTGGCCGTGGCCCAGGGTTCGGAGCAGCCACCCAAGTTCATCGTGGCGCAATGGCAAGGCGGCGCCAGGAACCAGCCTCCGGTGGTCTTGGTGGGCAAGGGCATCACCTTCGACACCGGTGGCATCTCGCTCAAGCCGGCGCCCGAGATGGACGAGATGAAGTACGACATGGGTGGCGCAGCCAGCGTGCTGGGCACCTTGCGCGCCGTCGCCCAGCTCAAGGCCAAGGTCAACCTGATCGGCATCATCCCGGCCTGCGAGAACATGCCCAGCGGCCGTGCCGTCAAGCCCGGCGACGTGGTGACCAGCCTGTCCGGCCAGACCATCGAGATCCTGAACACGGACGCCGAGGGTCGCCTGATCCTCTGCGACGCCTTGACCTATGCCGAGCGCTTCAAGCCCGCCGTGGTGGTCGACATCGCCACCTTGACCGGTGCCTGCGTGATCGCGCTGGGGCACCACCGCTCGGGGCTGTTCTGCGCCGACGAGGAACTGACGGCGCAGCTGCTGGCTGCGGGTGAACAGGCGCTGGACCCGGCCTGGCGCATGCCGCTGGACGACGAGTACGACGAAGCGTTGAAGAGTCACTATGCCGACATGGGCAACGTCGGCCCGCGTGCCGGCGGCGCCATCACCGCGGCGATGTTCCTCAAGCGGTTCACCGCCAAGCTGCGCTGGGCTCACCTGGACATCGCCGGCACGGCCTGGAAATCCGGCCCGGCCAAGGGCGCCACCGGTCGCCCGGTGCCGCTGCTCACGCATTTCGTGCTGGGCCGTTCGCGCTGAGGCCTGCCGGCCCACGCTGCGGCTGGCCCGCCTGGCCCCCAAGCCCCTTCGAGGTTCCTGCGTGACCCGGGTCGAATTCCACACCGGCATCGCGGATCCGCTGGATTTCGCCTGCCGCCTGCTGCGCAAGGCCTGCCGGCAAGGCGTGCGGGTGCAGGTCAGCGCGGCACCCGAAACGCTGATGGCGCTGGATCGCTTGCTGTGGGCCGAACCGGAACGGGATTTCGTGCCCCACCTGCGAATGCCGGGCGGGCGGGCTGAGGTGGCCACTCGTACGCCCATCTGGCTGGTGCCGCACGACCTGGGGCCACCGGCGCCGCGCGTGCTGATCAACGTGGGTGCTGCCGCGCCGGCCCGACCGCAAGCGCTGGAACGCCTGATCGAGATCGTTGCGGCCGAGCCCGAAGAAGCTGCACGCGGGCGCGAACGCTACCGTGCCTACAAGCAGGGCGGTCTGGACGTCGTGCATCATGCTGCCCATGCCGCTGGCTGAAGACGTCGTCAGAACCCGGGCTCTGCCACCGCCCGAGCGTCTGCCCACGCTGACCGAGGTGGTGCAACTGGCCTCCGATCCCTGGGCGGCGGCGGCGATCGCAGCCTCCGCCAAGACGGGCGTGAACGTCGAAGACGCGCGGGAAACTGAACCTGCACCGGCTCAGCGCAGCGAGCCGCCGGCGCCACCGCCGGATGAAGATCAGATCACGCGCCAGGTGCTCGCTGCGCTGGAGCAACGCCTGGATGGCCTGTTCGAAGCGCGGCTGCGCGAAGCCCTGGCGCCTGCGCTGGCGCGCGCCGCCGACGGACTGATCCGCGACCTGCGCCCTGAATTGACGCAGGCGCTGCACGACATGGTGCACGACGCCGTGGTGCGTGCGCTGCAGGACGCACAACTGCGGTAAACCCCTTGTCGGCCTGCCGGGCGTCTGGCGCGTTGTGCCGGGCGGGGAGTGCCCCATACCGAGAAAGGCCCGTATCTTGCAGGCCGATTTTTCGGTTATCGTCCGCCGCCTCAGTCTCTTCAAAGCTGTCGTTTCGACAGTACCCCCTTTCCGGAGGAATCTGCATGCAAGTCAAGCTGAACGTGATCGTCGGTGCCGCCGCCATCCTGCTGGGTGGTTCGGCCTTCGCGCAAGACCTGGTCGTCAAGATCGGCCATGTCGGCCCGACCAGCGGCTCCATTGCCCACCTGGGCAAGGACAACGAGAACGGTGCGCGCATGGCCATCGAGGAGCTCAACGCCAAGGGCGTGACCATCGGCGGCAAGAAGGCCAAGTTCGAACTGCTGGCTGAAGACGACGCCGGTGATCCGAAGCAGGGCACCGCGGCCGCGCAGAAGCTGGTGGACAGCAAGGTCCAGGGCGTGATCGGCCATCTGAACTCGGGCACCACGATCCCGGCCTCCAAGCTCTACAGCGACGCGGGCATCCCGCAGATCAGCCCTTCGGCGACCAACCCCAAGTACACACGCCAAGGCTACAAGACCACGTTCCGCGTGGTGGCTGACGACGTGCACCTGGGCGGCACGCTGGGCCGTTACGCGGCCAAGGAACTCAAAGGCAAGAGCATCGCGGTGATCGACGACCGCACGGCCTATGGCCAGGGCGTGGCCGATGAGTTCGAAAAGGGTGTGAAGGCGGCCGGTGGAACGACCGTTGGCCGCGAATTCACCAACGACAAGGCCACGGACTTCACCGCCATCCTGACCAGCCTGAAGGCCAAGAAGCCCGACATCATCTTTTTCGGCGGCATGGACGCCGTCGGTGGCCCGATGATGCGCCAGATGAAGCAACTGGGCATCAGTGCCAAGTTCATGGGCGGCGACGGCATCTGCAGCAGCGAACTGCCCAAGCTGGCGGCTGGCACGATGGCCGACGGGCAGGTCGTCTGTGCCGAGGCGGGTGGCGTCGAAGGTGCGGCCAAGAAGTCGATGGATGACTTCTACGCCGCCTACAAGGCCAAGTTCAAGCAGGACGTGCAGGTGTACGCGCCCTACGTCTACGACGCGCTGAACGTGATGGTGGCCGCGATGGTCAAGGCTGGTTCGTCCGAGCCTGCCAAGTACCTGCCGGAACTGGCCAAGATCAGCCACAAGGGCGTGACCGGCAACATCGCCTTCGACGAAAAGGGCGACATCAAGAACGGCGCGCTGACGCTGTACACCTACAAGGGCGGCAAGCGCGAGCAGATTGCCGTCGTGCGCTGACCTGGCGTCCAAGCCAAGTTCAAGAAGGGGCTTGCGGGCCCCTTTCTTTTCGCCCGCGCGGTCCGGCAACGCCTTCGCGGGGCGACAAAAAACCCGCCGGGTCGGGCGGGTTCTTGTGCCGGGCGGGCAGGTCTTACTTGAGCTTGATTTCCTTGTAGAGCACGTGCTTGCGTGCCTTGGGGTCGAACTTCAGGAATTCGAGCTTCTCCGGCGTCGTCTTCTTGTTCTTGCTCGTGGTGTAGAAGTGGCCGGTGCCCGCTGTGGACTCCAGCTTGATCTTTTCGCGTCCGCCTTTGCTGGCCATCGTGATCTCCTCGTTCAGATTTCGCCGCGGGCACGCAGGTCGCTGACGACCTGTTCGATGCCCAGCTTGTCGATCAGCCGCAGCGCCGCGTTGCTGATGCGCAGGCGGATCCAGCGGTTCTCGTTTTCCAGCCAGAAGCGGCGGTACTGCAGGTTGGGCAGAAACCGGCGCTTGGTGCGGTTATTGGCGTGCGAGACGTTGTTGCCCACCATCGGGCGCTTGCCGGTGACTTGACAGACGCGTGCCATGACGCTCTCCAGGGAAATGGGTTGCACGCTGGGCCGGCAGCCAAGGCGCACGTTGGCGCAGATTTGCGCACGTGGCAAGGCAAGCAGGTCAGCAAAGCCTGCGAGTATAACCCGATTCGCGCCGAATCAGGCCTCCTGCTGTTCCAGGAAGCGCTGCGCGTCCAGGGCGGCCATGCAGCCGGTGCCGGCGCTGGTGATGGCCTGGCGATAGACGTGGTCCTGCACGTCGCCAGCCGCAAAGACCCCCTCCACGCTGGTCATCGTGGCCATGCCCTGCAGCCCGGTCCGGGTGACGATGTAGCCGTCCTTCATCTCCAGCTGCCCCTTGAAGATCTCGGTGTTGGGCTGGTGGCCGATGGCGATGAAGCAGCCCTGCAAGGCGAGGTCCTTCGTGCCACCGCCCTGCGTGCTGCGCAGGCGCACGCCCGTGACGCCGGAGGGGTCGCCCAGCACCTCGTCCAGCGTCTGCCACAGATGCAACTCGATCTTGCCGGCGGCCACCTTGGCGTTGACCTTGTCCACCATGATGGGCTCGGCACGGAACTTGTCGCGACGGTGCACCAGGTGGACCTTGGATGCGATGTTGGACAGGTACAGGGCCTCTTCCACCGCCGTGTTGCCGCCACCCACCACGCACACCGTCTGATCGCGGTAGAAGAACCCGTCGCAGGTGGCACAGCCGCTCACGCCCTTGCCCATGAAGGCCTGTTCGCTGGGCAGACCCAGGTACTTGGCGCTGGCGCCGGTGGCGATGACCAGCGCGTCGCAGGTGTAGTCGCCGGAGTCGCCCTTGAGCGTGAAGGGGCGCCGACTGAAGTCGACCTGGTTGATGTGGTCGAACACGATGCGCGTCTTGAAGCGTTCGGCATGGGCCAGGAAGCGCTGCATCAGGTCCGGCCCCTGCACGCCATCCACGTCGGCCGGCCAGTTGTCGACCTCGGTGGTGGTCATCAACTGCCCGCCCTGGGCGATGCCGGTGATCAGCAGGGGCTCGAGATTGGCGCGGGCAGCATAGATGGCTGCCGTGTAGCCGGCAGGGCCGGAGCCGAGGATGAGTACGCGGGCGTGTGTGGTGGTGGTCATGTGACAGGGCGGCAGGATGGTGGCAAGTCGTAGGGATGGGCCGGCGTCGCGTCGATCCCACGATTGGCAGGCAGATCGGGCAGCCGGGCGGCCGCTTCAAGGCTTGCTATGGGCACAATAGTGCGATTCTTGCAGACCGCGGGGTCGCCAGCGGCCGGCAGGGACAGAACAAGACCACTACAGGAGCGAAGTCGATGTCGATGCTGTCCAACCTGGACCTGATCCGCCGCGTGCCGCTGTTCTCGATGTTGACCGTCGACCAGGCCCAGGCCATCGCCGACAGCGTGGTCAAGCGGCGCTTCCGTCGTGGCGAACTGGTGGTGGAGCAGGGCCGCAAGAGCAACGCCCTGTTCATCCTGCTCAATGGGCGCGCGCGCGTGCTGACCGCCGACACGCGGGGCCGCGAAGTCATCCTGGCGGTGCTGGAATCGGGCGACTACGTCGGCGAGATGAGCCTGATCGACAACGAACCCCACAGTGCCACCGTGCGCGCCGAGATCCAGACCGACATGCTGGTGCTGGCGCGCGCCGACTTTGCGCGCTGCCTGCCCGAGAACAGCACGCTGTCCTACGGCATCATGCGCGGCCTGGTGCGCCGGCTGCGCAACGCCGACCGGCAGATCGAATCGCTGGCGCTGCTGGATGTGTATGGCCGCGTCGCGCGCACGCTGCTCGACATGGCCGAAGAGATCGACGGCGTGAAGATCATCCGCCACAAGGTCAGCCGCCAGGACATGGCCAAGGTCGTCGGCGCCTCGCGCGAGATGGTCAGCCGGGTCATGAAGGACCTGGAAGACCGCGGCGTCATCGAGACGCAGGAAAACGGCTCGGTGGTCATCAAGGAACGCCTGCAGAACGATTGAAGGCTTGTCCGCCGGCGGGCAAGAATCTCGTTACCTGGACAGGTGACCATGCCGCCGGCATGGCGGCATGATGGGCATACCGGAACAGGGGGCTGCCATGTTGCGTCTGGTGGGTGATGCGCTCTTTGGCGAAGTGAATGGGCAGACGGTCAATGGCCGCGCGCGGACCGGTCCGGGTGCCACACTGGCCACCGGGCGCTATCGATTGCTGTTGCCCGTGGATGATCCTGTCTTTGGCACGGTCGTCCTGGCGGTACCGCAGGGGCTGACCCCCATGGGCCTCTCCTACGATCTCAAGAACGTCATGGTGTCGTCGAGCCTCCAGAAAGGCCTTCCGGGCGGCAGCGTCGCCTTCTGCGAACGCCAACTGCCTGGTGTGCCCACCGTCGTCGTCTACAACGGCCACGCCGGCTTGGTCATGGCCGCGCGTGCGGCCGCCGGCCAAGGTGAACTCACGGTGACCTGACGCGCTCGGGTCCACGCCCGGTGCCGCCCAAAGTGGTCTTGCCTGTCCGGCCCGGCGATCCCGTGACGGCGAACAAGGGTTTCACGCGGGGAACTCACCGCGCCTGCCCGCCTGCGCAGACCGTGCAACGCCTGCGCCCGCAATTGGCCGCACTGGGCATCACGCGCGTGGCCAACGTCACCGGGCTCGACCATCTGGGCATCCCCGTGTGCCAGGCCTGCCGTCCGGGGTCTCGTTCGCTGGCGGTCTCCCAGGGCAAGGGGCTGGACCTGGACGCCGCCAAGGCCTCGGCCATCATGGAAAGCGCGGAATGCCATCACGCCGAGAACCTGCGTCTGCCCCTGCACCTGGGCACGGTCCTGCAGATGCGCGGGCGCGGGCCCGTGCTGGATGTCGAGCGCCTCACCCGCATGCCCGGCAGCCCCTTCCACTCGCAACTACCGATGTTGTGGGTGCAGGGTGAGGATTGCCTGTCGGGCGAACCCACCTTCGTGCCTTACCAACTGGTGCACACCAACTACGTGCTGGGTGGCCCTTACCGCCTGGAGGCCGCCAGTTTCTCCATGTCGACCAACGGCCTGGCCTCGGGAAACCACATCGGGGAAGCCTCCTCCCATGCACTGTGCGAGGTCATCGAGCGCCACGCCTGCCACGCCTTTGCCCACCAGACCGAAGCGCAGCGCGCCGAGCGTCGGCTGGATCTCTCGACGGTGCACGATGCCGATTGCCGCGGGCTGATCGATCGCCTGCTGGCCGGCGGCATGGCGGTGACGGTTTGGGAAGTGGGCGCCGGCCCGGCCCTACCGGTCTTCGAGTGTCTCATCGCCGAACAGGCGCCCGGGCCGTTGGCTCCCATCTCGGCGGCGCGTGGTTTCGGCTGCCACCCGTCACGGGCCGTGGCCCTCGTGCGCTCGCTGACGGAAGCCGCGCAGAGCCGGCTGACCCTGATCGCGGGGGCGCGGGACGACATACAGCTTGGCGATGACCGCGACGCGCCGGTCGGCGTGCGCCACGCTCGCGAAGCGGCGCTGCGCGCGGGGCCTGGCGGCCTGGCCTTCGACCAATTGCCGAACCAGGACACCGTCTCGTTCGAAGCAGACCTGGCCCTGGAATTGCAGGTGTTGCGTTCCTGGGGGCTTCAGCAGGCCATCCTCGTGGATCTGAGCCTTACGGAGTTCGACTTTGCGGTGGTGCGCGCCATCGTTCCCGGAGCGCGCTGCGACCACCACGGCCACGCCGCGCGACGATCGTTCAACCTCCCGACCTGATGAAGCCGATCGTCTTCCTGGGTCCTTCGCTGAATGCGCGCGACGCGGCCCAGCACCTGGACGCCGAATACCGCGGCCCGGCCGAGCGTGGCGACATCTTCCGCGCCGCCGTGCAGCGCCCGCCGGCCATCGGCCTAGTCGACGGCTACTTCCACAACCGGCCGGCGGTCTGGCACAAGGAGATTGCCTGGGCTCTCGGCCAAGGCATTGCCGTCTTTGGCAGCGCCAGCATGGGCGCGCTGCGTGCTGCCGAGATGGCCGCAGCCGGCATGCAGGGCGTCGGCTGGGTTTTCGAGCAGTTTCGCAGCGGTGCGCTGGAAGACGACGACGAAGTCGCCGTGGTGCACGGCCCCGCCGAACTGGGCTACGTGGCCGTGTCCGAGGCCATGGTCAATATCCGCGCCACGCTGCAGGCCGCCGTTGCGCAGGCCGTGCTGACGGGAGAGCAGGCCGGCGCCCTGGCGCGCATCGCCAAGGATCTGTTCTACCCGGAACGCAGCTATGCACGTTTGCTGGACCTGGCCAGGTCCGGCGATCCCCAGGCCAGCGAAGCGACTGTGCTGGCACGCTTGAAGGCTTGGCTGACTCAGGGCCGCGTCGACCGCAAGCGCCTGGACGCGCTGGCGATGCTCGCGGTGATGCGCGAGTCCCTGCAAGTAACCTCCGGAGAACCCGCGGCGCGGGCCAGCTTCGAGCCGTCCCTGGGCTGGGCGGTGCTGCAGGACGAAACGCGCGAACTCGGCCGCCTGGACGAAACGGATGCGCGAGTGCTGGCCCGCCTGCGCCGCGACCCGGTGGCAGCCAGTCATGCCGAGGCGGCCGCCCTGGCCGACCTGCTAGCGGCCGACGTGGCGCCGGCGGGTGGGCCCATGGTGGCAGCGGAAGACCTGCTGCAGTCCTCGCGCGATTTCTGCAATCGCCATGGTTTGGCCACGCGCGCCGCGGTCGACGATTGGTTGGCCACTCGGGGCCTCTCGCAAGCGCAACTCGACCACCGCTTGTTGTGCGATGCCTGGTTGCGCCAAATCGGTGGGCAACGCCGCGTTCAGCTCGACCAGGCCCTGCTCGATCATCTGCGCTGGACTGGCGAGTACGAACGGCTGCAGGGGCTGCCGTGACCACGCTCCTGGGTGGGCCGAGGGCCGACGCGTATCGGCCACAATCCATCCATGGCATTTCCCCTGGGATCCTTGCAGGCTGAAGGCGCCGAACTCGGCGCGACTTCGGTCGGCCTCGAAGGCCTGGCGCGCTGGCGCCAGCAGGCCTGGCTGCTGGGCGGCGGCCTGCTGTGGCTGCTCTTCGTGCTGGCCTTGCTCACGCACCACCCGTCCGACCCGGCCTTCACCACCTCGGGCAGCGGCGAAGCGCTGCGCAACCGGGCCGGACTGCTGGGTGCACGGGTGTCCGATCTGGCGTTGTTCCTCTTCGGGCACTCGGCCTGGTGGTTGCTGCCGGTCGGGCTGCGCGCCTGGTTGACGGGGCTGGCGCGGTTGCTGCGCGGCCCGCAAAAGAGCCATCCGGCGCCGCGCTGGATGTTCTGGCTGGGCCTGGTCCTGCTGCTGGCCGCCAGCTGCGCGCTGGAATGGACGCGCCTGTACCGCTGGGAGCCGCTGCTGCCCGGCCACGCCGGTGGTGTACTGGGCTACGCGCTGGGGCCGCTGTCGATGCGCTGGCTGGGCTTTGCCGGCTCGGGCGTGCTCTGGATCGCGCTGCTGGTGGTGGGCATGGCCATGGCGATGCGCTTTTCATGGTTGCGCCTGGCCGACGCCATCGGCGAAAGCCTGGGCCATCTGCGCGACAGCCGCAAGGGCCAGCGCGAGATGCAAGAGGATCTGCGCCTGGGCGAACTGGCCGCCCGCGAACGGGAGCACGTGGTCGAAGAGCAGCGCCAGGAGGCCGAAGAACACGTGCCGCTGGTGATCGCACAGCCGGTGGCCGAGATCCCGCCTTCGCAGCGTGTGGCCAAGGAACGGCAGAAGCCGCTGTTTGCCGAACTGGCCGACACCAAATTGCCCCAGGTCGACCTGCTGGATGGCGTCAGTGGCGTCAACCGCCAGGAAGCCGTGACCCCCGAATCGCTGGAGATGACCAGCCGGCTGATCGAGAAGAAGCTCAAGGACTTCGGGGTCGAAGTACGCGTGGTCGCCGCCTCACCCGGCCCGGTGATCACGCGCTACGAGATCGAACCGGCCACCGGCGTCAAGGGTTCGCAGATCGTCGGGCTGGCGCGCGACCTGGCGCGCTCGCTGTCGCTGGTCAGCATCCGCGTGGTGGAGGTGATCCCGGGCAAGAACTGCATGGCGCTGGAATTGCCCAATGCACGGCGCCAGACCATCCGCCTGTCGGAGATCCTGGGTTCCGAGACCTACAACCAGTCGGCCTCGATGCTGACGATGGGCCTGGGCAAGGACATCGTCGGCAACCCGCTGGTGGCCGACCTGGCCAAGATGCCGCACTGCCTGGTGGCTGGCACCACGGGTTCGGGCAAGAGCGTGGGCATCAACGCGATGATCCTGAGCCTGCTGTACAAGGCCGAGGCGCGCGATGTGCGGCTGATCCTGATCGACCCGAAGATGCTCGAGATGAGCGTCTACGAAGGCATCCCGCACTTGCTCGCGCCGGTGGTGACGGACATGAAGCAGGCCGCCAACGCGCTGAACTGGTGCGTCGGCGAGATGGAGCGCCGCTACCGGCTGATGAGCAAGCTCGGCGTGCGCAACCTCGGCGGCTACAACAAGAAGCTGCATGAAGCTGCCGAACGCGGCGAGAAGCTGCCCAACCCCTTCAGCCTGACGCCGGACGAGCCCGAGCCGCTGGACCGCCTGCCGCACGTGGTGGTGGTGATCGACGAACTCGCCGACCTGATGATGGTCGTCGGCAAGAAGATCGAAGAGCTGATCGCCCGCCTGGCACAGAAGGCGCGTGCGGCCGGCATCCACCTGATCCTGGCCACGCAGCGCCCCAGCGTGGACGTGATCACCGGCCTCATCAAGGCCAACATCCCGACGCGGCTGAGCTTCCAGGTCAGCAGCAAGATCGACAGCCGCACCATCCTGGACCAGATGGGCGCCGAGGCGCTGCTGGGCCAGGGCGACATGCTGTACCTGGCGCCAGGTACCGGCCTGCCGGTGCGCGTGCACGGGGCCTTCGTCAGCGACGAGGAGGTCCACCGCGTGGTGCAGTACCTGCGTTCGCAGGGCGAGCCGAACTATGTCGAAGGCATCCTCGAGGGCGGGGTTCTGGACGGTGAGGCCGGTGCCGGCGAAACGCCCGGTGGGCCTGCCGGCGGCGGCGAGTCCGACAGCCTGTACGACCAGGCCGTGGCCGTGGTACTGCAGCACAAGCGGGCTTCGATCTCGCTCGTGCAGCGTCACCTGCGCATCGGCTACAACCGCGCTGCACGATTGCTGGAACAAATGGAGCAGGCCGGACTCGTATCGCCCATGGGACACAGTGGCAACCGGGACATCCTGGTCCCGAAAAGGGACGAGTGATGCGGCACGGTCTGGTGATGGCGGCCCTGCTGGCCGCAGCGTTTGGCGTACGCGCCGACGCGGTGGACACGCTGCGGGAGTTCGTGCGCGATGTGAAGAGCGGCAAGGCCGCCTTCACGCAGACCGTCACTTCGGTGGATGGCGCGCGCAGGAAGGTCAGCAGTGGCGACTTCGAGTTCGCACGCCCCAACCGGTTTCGCTTCCAGTACGACAAGCCCTTCTCGCAGCTCATCGTGGCCGACGGGCAGAAGGTGTGGATCTACGACGCCGACCTGAACCAGGCCAGTTCGCGCGGATTGGCGCAGGCGCTGGGCGCCACACCCGCGGCCTTGCTGGCCGGTGCGGCGCTGGAACCCGACTTCGCGCTGGCGCCCTTGCCCGCAGCCGCCGGGCTGGAGTGGGTGCAGGCCACACCGCGCGCCAAGGACGGGCCGTTCCAGCAGATGCGGGTAGGCTTTCGTGGCAAGGAACTGGCCGTGGTCGAGATCACCGACAGCTTTGGTCAGCGCTCCAGGCTGGAGTTCGGCGGCTTCATGCCCAACGTGGCGCTGGCGGCCGAGCGTTTTCGCTTCGTCGTGCCCGCGGGCGCCGACCTGCTCGAACAATAGCCCGGCGCGTTGCGCCTGGCCGCCTGGCGGCTTCAGAAGACCAGTTTCACACCCAGCGTGACACTGCGCAGGCGTGGCTGTTCGAACTGCTGGGCCACGCGCACACTGGCGCTGAAGCCCCCGCCAAAGCTGTAACCCACGCCCGCCGAAACCCAGGGGCGGTTGCGGTCGTCGCCAAAGACATCGGCGGCCAGCGCCAGCATGTCCGTACTTTCGACGCCCAACGACCACAGGGTGCTGTTCTGGCGTGTTTCCCGCTCGTGGCCGACACCCAGGTTGGCATGCAGCAGCCAGCTGCCGGCCAGTTCGCGCGTGGCCACCACGCTGATCGCCGCTTCCTCCCAGCGCAGGCTGCCGCTGCCGTTGCGTGCCGCGGCGATGCCATAGGCCATGCCCCATCCGATGCGGCCCGCGTCGGGCATCACGAAGGTGGTCTTGCCCAGCAGGCCGTAGCCGCTGGCGTGGACGCCTTCGCTGGACTCGCGCGTCCAGCCGGCGTTGATCTGCGTGCTGGCACCGACACCACAGCCGAACACGACTTCCGTGCCGCGCACGTTGGGCGCGCCACTGGCGCGGTCGCGTGTGGCACCAGCCTCCAGTTCGCAGTCGCGTGCGGGCAGGGCATCTGCCGTCTCGGTGACGCGGGGGCCGGCGCCGGCGCCGGTGGCCATCAGGCCGGCGGCCAGGGCCGCGAAGAGGTGTCGGGGTTTCATGGGTCGGACAGCCTTCAGGCGATGTCGGTCAAGCCCATGTCGGGGCTTTGCATCAGCCGCTCGATGTCCATCAGGATCAGCATGCGCGTGGTGTCACCGGTCTGCACGGCGCCGATGCCGGTGATGTAGGTGGCATCCACGGCGCCGTTGAACTCCGGCGCAGCGCGGATGCTGTCGGCACTGAGTTCGAGCACGTCGCTGACCGAGTCCACGGCCATGCCCACGGTACGACCGGCTATGTTGAGGATGATGACGACCGTGAAGCTGTTGTACTGGACATCGTCGAGGTTGAAGCGCACGCGCATGTCGACGATGGGCACGATCACGCCGCGCAGGTTGACCACGCCCTTGATGAAGCTGGGCGCGTTGGCGATGCGCGTGGGAGGCTCGTAGCCGCGGATTTCCTGCACGCGCAGGATGTCGATGCCATATTCCTCGGCGCCGAGTTTGAACGAGAGGTACTCGCGGGCACTGGCGTGCACCGCCGCTTCGGTCGGCTGGGTGGGGTGGGTGACAGCGTTCAAGGCATGCTCCGGCAACGGGCCCATGCGCGATCCCGCATGAGCCACGACGGCGAGTCTGCGCCCGTGGGCTGATGGCCAGTGATCGAAATAGCGCCCGCGTGGGCCACCATTTCCACCGCCATGCCAGGGTCGGCTTGCGCCTGCCGTCGCTGCCACAATGCCGGCCATGCCTGCGCAAGACACGCTGTTTGCGGAAGAACCGCACCCGCCGATCGACGGCGTGCCGCTGGCCGAGCGCCTGCGACCGCGCACGCTGGACGAAGTGGTGGGCCAGCGCCACTTGCTGGCGCCGGGCCGGCCCTTGCGCGTGGCCTTCGAGTCCGGCCGTTTGCCTTCCATCATCCTCTGGGGCCCACCCGGCGTGGGCAAGACCACGCTGGCGCGGTTGCTGGCCGGTGCCACAGGGGCCCACTTCATCGTGCTGTCGGCCGTGCTGGCCGGCGTCAAGGACATCCGCGAAGCCGTCGAGCAGGCGCAGGCAATGCGCCGTGCGGGCCGCAGCACGGTGCTCTTCGTCGACGAGGTGCACCGCTTCAACAAGGCCCAGCAGGACGCCTTCCTGCCGCACGTCGAAGCGGGGCTGTTCAGCTTCATCGGGGCGACCACGGAGAATCCCTCGTTCGAGGTGAACTCGGCCCTGCTGTCGCGCGCGGCCGTGCATGTGCTGCAACCGCTGGACGATGCCGATCTGGGCCAGTTGCTGGACCGCGCGCGCGCCGCGCTGGGCGCTCCGCCCCTGGCGGCGGCGGCCCGAGAGCAGATCGTGGCCTTTGCCGATGGCGATGGCCGCCGCCTGCTCAATGCCTACGAGACCGTGGTGGCCGGGCATGGCGACGCCGCCGAGCTCACGCCCGAGCACCTGCAGGCCGCGCTGGGCCGGATGCTGCGGCGGGGCGACAAGGGCGGCGACATCTTCTACGACACCATCTCGGCGCTGCACAAGTCGGTGCGCGGGTCGGATCCGGATGCCGCGCTGTACTGGCTGGCCCGCTTGCTGGATGCCGGCATGGACCCGCGCTACGCCGCCCGCCGCCTGGTGCGCATGGCCAGCGAGGACATCGGCCTGGCCGACCCCCGTGCCCTGCGCCTGACGCTGGACGCGGCCGAGGTCTACGAGCGGCTGGGCTCGCCCGAAGGCGAATTGGCGCTGGCCCAGGCCGTGGTCTACCTGTCGGTGGCGCCCAAGTCCAACTCGGTCTACAAGGCCTGGGGCGCGGTGCAGGATCTGGTGCGACGCGACGGCAGCCGCCCGGTGCCCGCCCACCTGCGCAACGCGCCCACCCGGCTGATGAAGGACCTGGGCCTGGGGGCGGGTTATCGCTACGCTCATGACGAAGAGGGCGGTTACGCCGCGGGCGAACGCTACCTGCCGGCTGGCCTGCCTGAAGCGGGCTGGTACCAGCCGGTGGCCCGCGGCCTGGAACTGCGTATCGGCGAG
Organism: Rubrivivax sp.; assembly: GCA_035440985.1. Lineage (GTDB taxonomy): Bacteria > Pseudomonadota > Gammaproteobacteria > Burkholderiales > Burkholderiaceae_C > Rubrivivax. Next base: position 20,088 of record DAORNK010000009.1, read on the forward strand.
CGTCTGGCCGAACTGCGCCGCCTGGATGCCCAGGCCGCGGCGGGCCCGGGTGGCCTGCCGGGCTGAAGGAGCCAGCACCGCGTGCGTCCGGACCAGCCGCCAAAGGGAAAACGCCGGCCCGGGGCGGTGGCCGTTGGCACCTAGAATGCCGGCGTCGACCGCTGGCCCACCGGGCCCCGGACTTGCATGCACGGCCAGCTTCTTGCATGCCACTGGCCGAAGGCGCCAGACCGCGAGCCAACCGGAGTCCCCTTCCCCATGGAAACCTTCTTCCAGCAGATCATCAACGGTCTGGTGCTCGGCAGCATGTACGCGCTGGTGGCCCTGGGCTACACGATGGTGTACGGCATCATCAACCTGATCAACTTCGCGCACGGCGAAGTGCTGATGGTGGGCGCGCTGACCAGCTGGACCGTCATCACCCTGCTGGCCGACAGCGGGCTGCCGGGCTGGCTGCTGCTGCTGATCTCGGTGCTGTGCGCCATCGTCGTGTGCGCGATGCTCAACTTCAGCATCGAAAAGCTCGCCTACCGTCCGCTGCGCAACGCACCGCGGCTGGCCCCCTTGATCACGGCGATGGGCATGAGCCTGCTGCTGCAGACGCTGGCCATGATCATCTGGAAGCCCAACCCCAAGCCCTTCCCCATCCTGCTGCCCAACGAACCCTTCGACCTGGGCGGCCCGGTGATCAGCGTCACGCAATGCCTGATCCTGGGCATCACCGCCGTGGTGCTGGCCAGCCTGATGTATCTGGTCAACAGGACCAAACTCGGCCGGGCCATGCGCGCGACGGCCGAGAACCCGCGCGTGGCCGCCTTGATGGGTGTCAAGCCCGACATGGTGATCTCGGCCACCTTCATCATCGGCGCCGTGCTGGCCGCGGTGGCGGGCGTGATGTGGGCGGCCAACTACGGCACGGTGCAACACAGCATGGGCTTCCTGCCGGGCCTGAAGGCCTTCACGGCGGCGGTGCTGGGCGGCATCGGCAACCTGGCCGGCGCGGTGGTCGGTGGCATCCTGCTGGGCCTGGTCGAGGCCCTGGGCGCGGGCTATCTGGGCGTGCTCACGGGTGGCGTGCTGGGCAGCCACTACGCCGACATCTTCGCCTTCGTGGCGCTGATCCTCGTGCTCACATTGCGGCCGCAGGGCCTGCTGGGCGAACGCGTCGCGGACCGGGCATGAGGAGGGCCGGAGCGTGAAGAACAAGATCCTCGTCTTCGTGATCTGCGCGCTGGCCCTGCTGGCGCTGCCGCTGGTGGCCGGCCACTTCGGCCAGGGCTGGGTGCGCATCATGTCGCTGGCCCTGCTGTACGTGCTGCTGGCGCTGGGGCTGAACATCGTGGTGGGCTATGCCGGCCTGCTGGACCTGGGCTTCGTCGCGTTTTATGCCGTGGGCGCCTACATGTATGCGCTGCTGGCCAGCCCGCACCTGGCCGAGAACTTCCCCTGGATTGCCGCGATGTTCCCGAACGGCCTGCACACACCGGTGTGGGCGGTCATACCGATGGCGGCCGGACTGGCGGCCATCGCCGGCGTGCTGCTGGGCACGCCGGTGCTCAAGCTGCGGGGCGATTACCTGGCCATCGTCACGCTGGGCTTCGGCGAGATCATCCGCGTGTTCATGAACAACCTGGAGCACCCGGTCAACATCACCAACGGCCCGCGCGGGCTGGACCGCATCGACGGCATGAGCATGTTCGGGCTGGACTTCGGCCAGAAGCAGGAAGTCTTCGGCTTCACGATCCCTTCGGTGACGATGTACTACTACCTGTTCCTCTTCCTGGTGGTGGCCAGCGTGATCATCTGCTACCGGCTGGAAACCAGCCGCATCGGCCGCGCCTGGATGGCCATCCGCGAAGACGAGGTCGCGGCCAAGGCGATGGGCATCAACACGCGCAACATGAAGCTGCTGGCCTTCGGCATGGGCGCCACCTTCGGAGGCGTATCGGGTGCCATGTTCGCGGCCTTCCAGGGCTTCGTCTCGCCCGAGTCCTTCAGCCTGATGGAAAGCGTGATGATCGTGGCCATGGTGGTGCTGGGTGGCATGGGCCATCTGCCCGGCGTCATCCTGGGCGCGGTGATGCTGGCGGCATTGCCCGAGGTGTTGCGCTACGTGGCCGGCCCCTTGCAGCAGGCCACCGGCGGGCGGCTGGATGCGTCCATCCTGCGCCAGCTGCTGATCGCACTGGCCATGATCGTCGTCATGCTGCTGCGCCCGCGCGGCCTGTGGCCGGCGGCGGAACACGGCAAGCCTGCGCCGATTCCCGTCAACACCGCTTCGTAGAAGGCCAGCGCGATGAGCGAGACCGTACTCATGGTGCAGGGCGTCAGCAAGCGCTTCGGTGGCCTGCAGGCGCTGTCCGACGTGGGCATCACGATCGAAAAGGGCCAGGTCTACGGGCTGATCGGTCCCAACGGCGCCGGCAAGACCACCTTCTTCAACGTCATCACCGGTCTTTACAGCCCCGACGCGGGCAGCTTCGAACTGGGGGGCAAGCCCTACAAGCCCAGTGCCGTGCACCAGGTGGCCAAGCAGGGCATCGCGCGCACCTTCCAGAACATCCGCCTCTTTCCCGAGATGACGGCGCTGGAGAACGTGATGGTCGGCCGCCACGTACGCACGCATTCAGGCCTCTTCGGCGCAGTCTTTCGCACCGCCGGCTTCAAGGCCGAAGAGGCCGCCATCGCGCAGCGCGCGCAGGAACTGCTGGACTACGTGGGCATCGGCCGCTACGCCGAGTTCCGCGCCCGTACCCTGAGCTACGGCGATCAGCGCCGGCTGGAGATCGCGCGTGCGCTGGCCACCGACCCCAAGCTGATCGCGCTGGACGAGCCCGCCGCCGGCATGAACGCCACCGAAAAGGTCGTGCTGCGTGAACTGATCGATCGCATCCGCAAGGACGGCCGCACCATCCTGCTGATCGAGCACGACGTCAAGCTGGTGATGGGCCTGTGCGACCGCGTCAGCGTGCTGGATTACGGCAAGCAGATCGCCGAAGGCAACCCGCACGACGTGCAGAAGAACGAAAAGGTGATCGAGGCCTACCTCGGCGCGGGGCACAAATGAAAGCGGTGCAGGCATGAGCAGCGAGGGTTTCCCGAGCGTGAATTCCCGCCTGGCGGGACCGCGCGCAGCGCGTAGGGTGCAGGCATGAGCACCACACTGTTGAAAGTCACCGGCCTGAAGGTCGCCTACGGCGGCATCCAGGCCGTCAAGGGCGTGAGCTTCGAGGTCCAGCAGGGCGAACTGGTGAGCCTGATCGGTGCCAATGGTGCCGGCAAGACCACAACGCTGAAGGCCATCACCGGCACGCAGACGGTGGCCGATGGGCAGATCGAGTTCATGGGCCGGCCGATCAAGGGGCAGGGCGCCTGGGAACTGGTCAAGCAGGGGCTGGTGATGGTGCCCGAGGGTCGCGGCGTTTTCTCGCGCATGACCATCATCGAGAACCTGCAGATGGGCGCCTTCGTGCGCAGCGATGGCGAGATCGACGCCGACGTCGAAAGGGTCTTCGCCATCTTCCCGCGCTTGAAGGAGCGGGCCCAGCAACTGACCGGCACGATGAGCGGCGGCGAGCAGCAGATGCTGGCCATGGGCCGCGCCCTGATGGCCCGGCCCAAGGTGCTGCTGCTGGACGAGCCCAGCATGGGGTTGAGCCCCATCATGGTGGACAAGATCTTCGAAGTCGTGGCCGACATCCACGGCCGGGGCACCACGGTGCTGCTGGTGGAGCAGAACGCCTCGCGCGCGCTGGGCCTGGCCAACCGCGGCTATGTGATGGAGTCGGGCGAGGTCACGATGAGCGGCGACGCCAAGGCGCTGCTCGACGACCCCAAGGTGCGCGCCGCCTATCTGGGCGAATAGCCTGCCTGTCCTTGAACTGAATCAAGCCCCGGCCATGCCGGGACCGGGCTAGTTCTTCGGAACTACGGCCAGCTGCTCTGCGCTAGTCCGTCTGCTGCGTGGCCATGCGCCGCCCGGTGGATGTTCAGCGTGCGGCCGCTGCGGGAAAGTCCCTCGCATCACTGCAGCGAGAGAACCCGCCATGGCCCCTGCCGCCCAGCCTCCATCCAGCGTGCCGCCCAAGGCCTGGAGCGTGCTGATCGTCAGCACGCTGGCCTTCACGGTCTGCTTCATGGTGTGGATGATGTTCGGCGTCATCGGCATCCCGCTGAAGAAGACGCTGGGGTTGAACGCCACCGAGTTCGGCCTGCTCACCGCCACGCCGGTGCTGACGGGCTCGCTGATCCGCGTGCCCCTGGGCATCTGGACCGACAAGTACGGCGGCCGCATCGTGATGACGGTGCTGATGGCGCTCACCGTGCCGGCGATCTGGCTGATGGCCTATGCCACGGCCTACTGGCACTTCCTCATCATCGGCCTGTTCGTGGGGCTGGCTGGCGGGTCCTTCAGCGTCGGCACGCCCTATGTGGCGCGCTGGTTCCCGCGCCACCGCCAGGGCATGGCCATGGGTGTGTACGGCGCCGGCAATTCGGGCGCGGCGGTCAACAAGTTCATCGCACCGGTGCTGGTGGTGGCCTTCGGCTGGACCATGGTGCCCCAGGTCTATGCCGCGGTGATGCTGGGCACGGTGATCCTGTTCTGGCTGTTCAGCGCCAGCAATCCGGCCCACCTCGTGCCTTCCAACGTGCGCTTCGTCGAAGGCCTGGAGGCGCTGAAGGACCCGCGCGTGCTCAAGTACTGCCAGTACTACAGCATCGTCTTCGGTGGCTACGTGGCGCTGAGCCTGTGGATGGTGCAGTACTACGTGGGCGAGTTCGGCCTGGACATCCGCGTCGCGGCGCTGCTGGCCGCCTGCTTCAGCCTGCCCGGTGGCGTGCTGCGTGCCATAGGCGGCGTGCTGTCGGACAAGTACGGCGCGCACCAGGTCACCTGGTGGGTGATGTGGGTGAGCTGGATCTGCCTGTTCCTGCTCAGCTATCCGCAGACCGAGATGACCATCCTCACGGTCAACGGCCCGCGCACCTTCCACATCGGTCTGAACGTCTATGCCTTCACCGCACTGATGTTCCTGCTGGGCATCTGCTGGGCCTTCGGCAAGGCCAGCGTCTTCAAGTACATCAGCGACGACTACCCGCACAACATCGGCGCCATCAGCGGCATCGTCGGCCTGGCCGGCGGTCTGGGCGGCTTCGTGCTGCCCATCCTGTTCGGCGCGCTGATGGATCTCACCGGCATCCGCTCCAGCGCTTTCATGTTGATGTACGGCGTGGTCTGGGTCTCGCTGATCTGGATGTACTGGACCGAGGTGCGCAAGACCCACGTGATGGGCGAGAAGGCACCCCCATCCCCGCTCGCCGCCGCCGCACCACGCTGAGGACGAAGCCCGCCGCTGCGGGCGACGAGTTCGAACCCCACCCATTCCCACAGGTAGCCCACCATGGCCCGCATCACCCACTGGAAACCCGAAGACCCCAGCTTCTGGAAGGAGACCGGCAGCGCGCTGGCCTGGCGCACCTGCGGCATCACGACCTTTTCGCTGATCTTCTCCTTTGCGACCTGGTTCGTGATGAGCGCCGTGGTGGTGCGCATGCCGGCCATCGGCTTCAAGTTCACGACCTCGGAGCTCTTCTGGCTGGCGGCCATCCCGGGCCTGGCCTCGGGCATCCTGCGCCTGATCCACAGCAACTTCATCCCGGTGCTCGGCACGCGGCCGGTGATCAGCATCTCGACCATCGTCAAGATCATTCCGATGGTGTGGCTGGGCTTTGCGGTGCAGGACCTCAGCACCTCGTGGGCCACCTTCATGGTCATCGGCTTCCTGTGCGGCATGGGGGGCGGCGACTTCTCGTCCTACATGCCCTCCACCAGCATCTTCTTTCCGAAGCGGCTGCAGGGCACGGCGATGGGCATCCAGGCCGGGCTCGGGAACTTCGGCGTTTCCATCGTGCAGTTCGTGGCGCCCTGGATCATCGGCCTGGCGGCGCTGGGTACCGTGGCCGGCGGGCCGCAGGTCTTCACGAAGGCCGATCCGGTGAAGGGCGCACTCACCGTCACCAAGGAAGGTGGCGTGGTGCGCCAGGTCGTGGTCAACAAGCCCGAGCTGGCCGCGGCCATCGAGATCGTGCGCGAGGGCGAGGCCGTCAAGGACGTGGTGCTGCGCGGCGCCGGGGCCGTGCAGCCGATCAAGGCCGACGTCAAGAAGGGTGCCGATGGCCGCATCACCGAGGTGACGCCGACCCAGGGCTATGCGCTGGATGTCAAGCGCAATCCGGCCGGTGCCATCACCGACGTGACCTTGCGCAGCGTCGTCAAGAAGCCGATGTGGCTGCAGAACGCCGCCTTCGTCTGGGTGCCCTTCCTGCTGCTGGCCTTCGTGCTGTCGGTGCTGTTCCTGCGCAGCCTGCAATTGCCCACGCGCGGGTTCATGGGCCAGTTCGAGATCCTGAGCAGCCGCAACCGTGCGCGCACGCACACCTGGAACTGCACCATCACCTACATCTGCTCCTTCGGGTCCTTCTCGGGGTTCTCGGCGGCGTTTCCCATGCTCATCAAGACGCTGTACGGTGGCTTCGACGGCGCGCCGGACCCGCTGGCCTACGCCTACATCGGCCCGCTGATCGGTGGCCTGGTGCGCATGCTCAGCGGTGGCTTCTTCGACAGGATCGGCGGCAGCAAGGGCATGCACTGGACGACCCTCGGCCAGATCGCCGGCGTGGCCTTCCTGGTCTTCGGCGGCTACCTCACGCCCAGCGGTGTGGACCAGTTCGGCGGCTTCCTCTGGGGCATGTTGTGGATCTTCCTGATGTCGGGCATCAACAACGCGGCCACCTTCCGCCAGTACCCCATCGTCTTCGCCTACTCGCCGGCCAAGGGCGCCCAGATGCTGGGCTGGACCGGTGCCTGGGCGGCCTTCGGACCCTTCGTGTGGAACGTGCTGATCGCCCTGTCGCTGGAGAAGACAGGTGCCGTCACCGCCTTCTTCGTGGGTTGCGCGGTGTTCTACGTCTACTCGCTGTTCGTCAACTGGTGGTACTACACCCGCCGCGGGGCGGAGCGCTTCGACTACGGCAACAGCGGCGGCACCTGGTGGGACCAGCTCGGCGAGGCCGACAAGGAGCGCATGAAGCGCATCGACCTGCGCCAGGCCAGCTGAACACCGCGCGACCCGAGCAACCGCCATGGTGGATGTCCTCGTCAATGCCGGCGCCATCGCCTACGGGGTGGCCCTGGTGGCCGCAGCCTTCTGGCGCACGGCGCTGACCGAAGCGCTGCGCATCGACGCGCTCTTCCTGCCTCAGGCCGATGAAAGGACGCGGCCACTGAACCTGATCCTGGGCCTGCTGATCGCCGGCTATGGCCTGTGGTCGCTTTCGTCGCGCTGAGCCGCTCCTTGGCACACCCGCTCGCCATCCCGATGAGCCCCTCCCACCTCATCACCCACTGGGACCCGGAGGACCCCGGTTTCTGGCAGGCCAGCGGGCGGCGCGTGGCGCAGCGCAACCTGTGGCTTTCGGTGGCGGCGCTGACGCTGTCCTTTGCGGTGTGGATGATCTGGTCGGTGGTGGTGGTGCACCTGCCGGCCGTGGGCTTTCGCTACTCCACCAACCAGCTCTTCTGGCTGGCCGCCCTGCCGGCCTTGTCGGGTGCGAGCTTGAGGTTCGTCTACGCCTTCGCCGTGCCCCTGTTCGGCGGCCGCCGCTGGACGACGCTGGCCACCGCGAGCCTGCTGGTGCCGGCGCTGGGGGTGGGCCTTGCGGTGCAGGACCCGTCCACGCCCTTCGAGTGGATGATCGCGCTGTCCCTGCTGTGCGGCCTGGGGGGCGCCAACTTCGCCAGTTCGATGGCGCACATCAGCTTCTTCTATCCCAAGTCGCGCGTCGGCACGGCCTTGGGCGTCAACGCCGGGCTGGGCAACCTGGGTGTGCCGTTGGCCCAGGCGTTGGGGCCGCTGGTCGTCACCACCAGCCTGTTCGGCATCTGGGGCGGTGCCCCCCAGGTCGGCGAGCAGGGCACGAACCTGTGGTTGCAGAACGCCGGCTTCGTCTGGGTGCCCTTCATCCTGCTGGCCAGCGCCGCGGCCTGGTGGGGCATGAACGACCTGGCCGAAGCGAGCGGCGGGTTTGCCCAGCAGGCCGCCATCGTCCGGCGCCGGCACAACTGGCTGATGTGCTGGCTGTACACGGGCAGCTTCGGCAGCTTCATCGGCCTGGCCGCGGCGTTGCCGCTGTTGACCTGGCAGGGCTTCCCCGGCTTCGACGCCCGGCAGGCGATCTGGCTGGGGCCGTTGCTGGGCGCCGTGGCGCGTCCGCTGGGGGGCTGGCTCGCCGACCGCGTGGGTGGCGCGCGTGTCACCTTCTGGGCCTTCGCGACGATGGCCTTGGGCACGGTTGTGCTCTGGTTGAACATGCCCGACGCTGCTGCGCAGCCTGCGGGGCCGGCGACCCTGCCCGGAGGTGTGTTCCCGGCCTTCATGGGCGCGGCGCTGCTGCTCTTCCTGGCCGCCGGCATCGGCAACGGCAGCACGTTCCGCATGATCCCGGTGATCTTCTCGCGCGAGCGCCGCAGCGCCGCAGCGGCGACGCCGGCGGCCCAGGAGCAGGCCCAGCGCGATGCCAACCGCGAATCCGCCGCAGCGCTGGGCTTTGCCAGTGCCGTGGCGGCCTATGGCGGCTTCTTCATACCCAAGAGCGTGGGCACGTCGATCGCCCTCACCGGTGGGGCCGGTGCGGCGCTGGCGACGTTCCTGCTGTTCTACATGTCCTGCATCGCGATCACCTGGTGGTTCTACAGCCGCCGCTTCGCGCCTATGCCCTGCTGAACCGAACGACTCAACCAAGGACTCCGAGCATGAGCCACTTCCTCGACCGACTCACCCACTTCAGCCTGCCCAAGGAGAACTTCTCCGGCGGCCACGGCGTCGCCACGGGCGAAGACCGCACCTGGGAGGACGCCTACCGCAACCGTTGGGCGCACGACAAGATCGTGCGCAGCACGCACGGCGTCAACTGCACCGGCAGCTGCTCCTGGAAGATCTACGTCAAGGGCGGCATCGTCACCTGGGAGACCCAGCAGACCGACTACCCGCGCACGCGCTGGGACATGCCCAACCACGAGCCGCGTGGCTGCGCGCGCGGCGCCAGCTACAGCTGGTACCTGTACAGCGCCAACCGCGTCAAGTACCCGATGGTGCGCGGCCGCCTGCTGCAACGCTGGCGCGCTGCGCTGAAGGTGGCCAGGACGCCGGTGGACGCCTGGGCCACGATCGTCGAGGACGAGGCCGCGCGGCGCGACTACCAGAAGGTGCGCGGCATGGGTGGCTTCGTGCGCAGCAGCTGGGACGAGGTGAACCAGCTCATCGCCGCGGCCAATGTCTACACGATCAAGAAGCACGGGCCTGACCGCGTGATCGGCTTCTCCCCGATCCCGGCCATGAGCATGGTCAGCTACGCCGCCGGCAGCCGCTACCTGAGCCTGATCGGCGGCGTGTGCATGAGCTTCTACGACTGGTACTGCGACCTGCCGCCGGCCAGCCCGCAGATCTGGGGCGAACAGACCGACGTGCCCGAATCGGCCGATTGGTACAACAGCACCTACCTCATCGCCTGGGGCTCCAACGTGCCGCAGACGCGCACGCCGGATGCGCACTTCTTCACCGAGGTGCGCTACAAGGGCGCCAAGACGGTGGCCGTGACGCCGGACTACAGCGAAGTGGCCAAGCTGGCCGACCTGTGGCTGCACCCCAAGCAGGGCACCGATGCGGCCTTGGCGATGGCCATGGGGCACGTGGCGCTGAACGAGTTCTACTTCAAGCAGCGGTCGGCGTACTTCGACGACTACGCGCGCCGCTACACCGATCTGCCCCTGCTGGTGATGCTGAAGGAGCACACGCTGCCCGACGGCCGCAAGACACTGGTGCCAGACCGCTATGTGCGCGCCAGCGACTTCAACGGCAAGCTGGGCCAGGACAACAACCCCGAGTGGAAGACGGTGGCCTTCGACACCAACGGCCGCGCCGTGCTGCCCAACGGCAGCATCGGTTTCCGCTGGGGCGCCGAAGGCCGCGCCGACGCGGGCAAGTGGAACCTGGAGACCAAGGAAGCCCGCCACGGCGCCGACGTCAAGCTCAAGCTCTCGGTGTTGGATGACGGTGAACAGGCCCATGAAGTGGTGGATGTGGCCTTGCCTTACTTCGGCGGCATCAGCACGCCGCACTTCAAGGCCAATGCCCAGCAGGGCGATGTCAATCACGTCAAGGTGCCGGCCGTGCGCCTGGGGCTGAAGGTCGACGGACAGGAACAACAGGCCCTGGTGGCCACGGTGTTCGACCTGCAAGTGGCGCAATACGGCATCAACCGTGGCCTGGGCAGTGGCGCCAAGGGTTACGACGACAACGCCGCCTACACCCCGGCCTGGGCCGAGAGCATCACCGGCGTGCCGCGCGACCAGATCATCACCGTGGCGCGCCAGTTCGCCGACAACGCACACAGGACGCACGGCAAGTCGATGATCATCATCGGCGCGGCGATGAACCACTGGTACCACGCCGACATGAACTACCGCGGCGTCATCAACCTGCTGATGATGTGCGGCTGCATCGGCCAGAGCGGTGGTGGCTGGGCGCATTACGTGGGCCAGGAGAAGCTGCGCCCGCAGACCGGCTGGACGGCGCTGGCCTTTGCGCTGGACTGGATACGCCCGCCGCGGCAGATGAACAGCACCAGCTTCTTCTACGCCCACACCGACCAGTGGCGCTACGAGAAGCTGGGCATGCAGGAGATCGTCTCGCCCACGCTCAGCGAGGCCGACAAGGCACGCTACGGTGGCAGCATGATCGACTACAACGTGCGCGCCGAGCGCATGGGTTGGCTGCCCAGCGCGCCGCAGCTCAGGATCAACCCGCTGCAGGTCGTGGAGGACGCCACCGCGGCGGGCATGGACGCCAAGGACTATGCCGTCAAGGCCCTGAAGGACGGCACGCTGCAGATGAGCTGCGAAGACCCCGATGCGCCGCAGAACTGGCCGCGCAATCTGTTCGTGTGGCGTAGCAACCTGCTGGGCTCGTCCGGGAAGGGGCACGAGTACTTCTGCAAGCACCTGCTGGGCACCGAAAGCGGCGTGCAGGGCAAGGACCTGGGCAGGGACGGCGCCAAGCCGGCCGAAGTGAAGTGGCACGACGAAGCGCCCGAAGGCAAGCTGGACCTGGTGGTGACGCTGGACTTCCGCATGAGCACCACCTGCCTGTACAGCGACATCGTGCTGCCCACCGCCAGCTGGTACGAGAAGAACGACCTCAACACCAGCGACATGCACCCCTTCATCCACCCGCTGAGCGCGGCCATCGACCCCGTGTGGCAGGCGCGCAGCGACTGGGAGGTCTACAAGGGCTTTGCCAAGGCCTTCAGCGAGGTCTGTGTCGGCCATCTGGGTGTGGAACGCGAGGTGGTGCTGACCCCGCTGATGCACGACAGCCCGGCCGAGCTGGCCCAGCCCTTCGACGTGAAGGAGTGGAAGAAGGGCCAGTGCGAACTGATCCCGGGCAAGACCGCACCGCAGATCACGGTGGTCGAGCGCGACTACCCCAATGTCTACAGGAAGTTCACCGCCCTCGGCCCCTTGATGGACAAGCTGGGCAATGGCGGCAAGGGCATCGCCTGGAAGACGGGCACCGAGGTCGAGCAGCTCGGCCAGCTCAACGGCAAGACCGCCGACAAGGGTGTGAGCCAGGGCCAGCCACGCATCGTCAGCGACATCGATGCCTGCGAGGTCATCCTGCAGCTCGCACCCGAGACCAATGGCCATGTCGCTGTCAAGGCCTGGGAGGCCCTGGGCAAGCAGACCGGCCGCGACCACACGCACCTGGCGCGCCACCGCGAGGACGAAAAGATCCGCTACCGCGACGTGCAGGCCCAGCCGCGCAAGATCATCAGCAGCCCCACCTGGAGCGGCCTGGAAAGCGAGACCGTCAGCTACAACGCCGGCTACACCAATGTGCACGAGCTGATCCCGTGGCGCACGCTCACCGGGCGCCAGCAGTTCTACCTGGACCACCCCTGGGTCATCGCGTTCGGTGAAGGCTTCAGCAGTTACCGCCCGCCGGTGGACCTGAAGACGACCAGCGGCATCCACAACATCAAGCCCAACGGCGAAAAGGAGATCCTGCTCAACTTCATCACGCCGCACCAGAAGTGGGGCATCCACAGCACCTACAGCGACAACCTGCTGATGCTCACGCTCAACCGCGGCGGGCCCGTGGTGTGGCTGTCGGAAGACGATGCGAAGCAGGCCGGCATCGCCGACAACGACTGGGTCGAGGTCTTCAACATCAACGGCGCCATCGCGGCGCGCGCCGTGGTCAGCCAGCGCGTCAACAACGGCATGCTGCTGATGTACCACGCACAGGAAAAGATCGTGAACACCCCGGGCTCGCAGATCACCGGCGTGCGCGGCGGCATCCACAACAGCGTGACGCGCATCGTCACCAAGCCCACCCACATGATCGGCGGCTACGCGCAGTTCAGTTACGGCTTCAACTACTACGGGACCATCGGCACCAACCGCGACGAATTCGTGGTGGTGCGCAAGATGGCCAAGGTCGACTGGCTGGACACGCCGCGCGACGATCACCTGGCCGCCGCTTACCAGGCTCAAGGAGAGAACCCATGAGCCCCCAAGCTCACATCCGTTCGCGGCCCCCCGTGGGGGCTGCCTTCCTCAAGCAAGCTTTCCGGGAGGCCCCATGAAAGTACGTGCACAGATCGGCATGGTGCTGAACCTGGACAAGTGCATCGGTTGCCACACCTGTTCGGTCACCTGCAAGAACGTCTGGACCAGCCGGCCCGGCGTGGAATACGCCTGGTTCAACAACGTCGAGACCAAGCCCGGCATCGGCTACCCCAAGGAGTGGGAGAACCAGGACAAGTGGAACGGCGGCTGGCAGCGCAAGCCCAACGGCGCGATAGAGCCGCGCCAGGGTGGCCGGTGGAAGCTGCTGATGCGCATCTTCGCCAACCCCAACCTGCCGCAGATCGACGACTACTACGAGCCCTTCACCT
>DAORNK010000010.1:0-32081 GCA_035440985.1 Rubrivivax sp.
CCCCACCAGAGCCGCGTAGCCGTCCTCGTAGGGCGCAAACAACAGGGGCAAATCCCCAAAACGGCCGGCGGGCGTGCCGTCCTGAAGGTTGCGGACAAATATCGACAGGGTTCCCCCCTGGGTGGCCGTGAGCGGCGATAGTTCCACGTCAATCCAGCCTTGCGGCAGGAACCGGTAGGTGCTGCTTTCGTCGGGGATGCGCAGACGTTGGCCGGGGAAAACGGCGGCGTTCGTGGGTAGTTGATTGGTCTCGGCCAATGCGCTGAGCGACAGGCCGAAGCGGGCGGCAACCATGAGCAGCGTTTCGCCCGACTCGACGAGGTAGGGCCGCCCCGTGACCGACCGACCGGCGGCCGACCCGGTGCGGCTGATGACGGGCACGGTCTGGCCGACGATCAGCGGGGGATTGGTGCCGATCAGCCGATTCGTGGCAATGACGTCGGCGACGGTCGTGTTAAATCCGGCGGCAATGCCGGCCAGAGAATCGCCGGGAGCGACGGTATGGACGGTGGCGATGGCTTCGCCCGTGCCGCCGGGGATGATAAGCTCCTGGCCCACGGCGAGCACATCACCATTGGCCAAATTATTGATCGCCAGAATATCTTCGACCGTCACGCCATAATCTGTGGCGATCAAGGTCAGGTTTTCGCCCTCCTGAACCACATGGACGCGGGGGATGGGAGAACCACCTGGCTGCGGGGTTCCCGATGTCGCCAAGGTTGGCGTGGGCAGGAGCGCCGCTGCTGCGGCCGCTGGAGCGGGCACCGGCACGGGCTGCGGCGCAGGCGGTGGCGGCTTCTTCTTGAAGAAACTGAACATCAGGTTCCAGGTGATGCCGAGCCGATGGCGCCAGCGTGCGGGCTGGCTATAATGTCGGGCTCAGGCGCTTTAGCTCAGCTGGTTAGAGCGACGGAATCATAATCCGCAGGTCCGGGGTTCAAATCCCTGAAGCGCCACCAGAATTCCAAAGCCGCAGACGGCCCGAGCCCTCCACTCTCGGGCCGTTGTTCTTTCCACAGCCCCTGGATCCACACCATGCTTCGCTGTGTCCTGACCGTCGCCCTGGCGGTCTCTGTCCAAGCCGCCGCCGCCCAGGCGCCCCGGAACTTCCCTGCCAACGCGCTGCGCGGCGAGATCGTCATCACGCAGCCACCCGATCTGTTGCTGAACCAGTCGCCGGCGCGCCTGGCTCCGGGCGCCCGCATCCGGGGCGCAGACAACATGCTGCTGCTGTCCGGTGCCGCGGTGAACCAGCGTTTGCTCGTCCACTACACGCTGGACTTGCACGGCCACCTGTTGGACGTGTGGGTGCTCACGCCCGCCGAACTGGCGCGCAAGCCCTGGCCCGTCACCCCGCAGGAGGCGGCCGCCTGGACCTTCGACCCGGCTACCCAGGTCTGGAGCCGGCCATGAAGAAGGTCTTCATCCGCACCTTCGGCTGCCAGATGAACGAGTACGACTCGGACAAGATGGCCGACGTGCTGCGTGCCGCCGAGGGCTACGAGCCGACCACCGATGTCGAGCAGGCCGACCTGATCCTCTTCAACACCTGCTCGGTGCGCGAGAAGGCGCAGGAGAAGGTCTTCTCCGATCTCGGGCGCGTCAGGCACCTGAAGAAGAAGGGTGCGCTGATCGGTGTCGGCGGCTGCGTGGCCAGCCAGGAGGGTGCGGCCATCATCGAGCGCGCACCCTATGTCGACATCGTGTTCGGCCCGCAGACCTTGCACCGCCTGCCGCAGATGATCGCCGCCAGGTCCAGCCAGCGCCGGCCGCAGGTGGACATCAGCTTCCCGGAGATCGAGAAGTTCGACCACCTGCCGCCGGCCCGCGTGGTGGGCGCTTCCGCCTTCGTGTCCATCATGGAAGGCTGCTCCAAGTACTGCTCGTACTGCGTTGTGCCCTACACGCGCGGTGAAGAGGTCAGCCGCCCGTTCGACGACGTGCTGACCGAGGTGGCCGGCCTGGCCGAGCGGGGCGTGCAGGAGGTGACACTGCTCGGCCAGAACGTCAACGCCTACCGCGGTGCAATGGGTGGCACGGCCGATGTAGCCGATCTGGCCCTGCTGATCGAATACGTGGCCGAAGTCCCCGGTGTGCAGCGCATCCGCTTCACCACCAGCCACCCCAACGAATTCACGGCGCGCCTGATCGAGGTCTACGGCCGTGTGCCGCAACTGGTGGATCACCTGCACCTGCCCGTGCAGCATGGCAGTGACCGCATCCTGGCGGCCATGAAACGTGGCTACACCACGATGGAATACAAGAGCACCGTGCGCAAACTGAGAACGGTGCGGCCGGACATCAGCCTTTCCAGCGATTTCATCGTGGGTTTCCCCGGCGAGACCGAGGACGACTTCAACCGGACCTTGAAGCTGATCGAGGAGGTCGGTTTCGACAGCAGCTTCAGCTTCGTCTTCAGCGCCCGGCCCGGCACGCCGGCGGCGGCCCTGCACGACGACACGCCGCAAGCGCTCAAGCTCCAGCGTCTGCAGCAGTTGCAGGCCCTGATCGAGGGCAACGTGCGCCGCATCAGCGCCAGCCGGGTGGGTACGCAGCAGCGCATCCTGGTCGAAGGCCCGTCGCGCAAGGATCCGCAGGAACTGATGGGGCGCACGGCGTGCAACCGTATCGTCAACTTTGCGGGCGGACTGCAGCCGCAACGGCTGATCGGGCGCATGCTGGACGTGCGGATCGTCGAAGCCCTGCCCCATTCGCTGCGTGGCACGCCGGTGCTGCACGACGATGCCGGTCTCAGCGCCGCCGCCCCGGCCCGAAGCCCCGCCACCACAGCGTGACGGCACAGGCCACCACCATCGCCCCATAGGTGGCCATCTTGCCGTCCCGGCCCCACAGCACCAGCCCGGCCAGCGTCACCGCTGCACAGGCGGCCATCGCGGGCGCTGCCAGGTGCCGCCAAGGCTGCCCGGCCAGTTCGTGCCGCCAGACCAGGCGGGCGGCCGCGGGCGCCATCGCGCCCAGGCCCAGAGCCGGCAGCAACAGGTTGGCGAGGTGCAAGAAGGCGTCCAGGGGGCCCATGGGTAATTCGATCTTGTGCGCTGGCGGTTGGATCAAGCAAGATGCGGCCGCTGGCGCGTGCCCTAGGTTCGCAGGGGCGTGCCGGGCTGGCGAACCTACAATTCTGCCGTGAGCGTCTTTGCCCTCGGGCTCAACCACACCACCGCGCCGCTGGATCTGCGCGGCCGGCTGGCCTTTGCGCCCGAACAGACGGCGCCCGCCCTGCAGGGCCTGCGCCAGCGGCTGCAGCGCAGCGTGCCCGAAGCGGCCCTGGTCTCCACCTGCAACCGCACCGAGCTCTATGTGGCAGCCGGAGCCAGCGAGGTGCAGGACCTGGTGCGCCCGACGGTGGATTGGCTGGCCGAGCAGGGCGGCATCAGCGGCAGCCAACTGCTGGACCACAGTTACGTGTGCGAGGACCGGGCGGCGGCGCGTCACGCCTTCCGCGTGGCGGCCGGGCTGGATTCGATGGTGCTGGGCGAACCCCAGATCCTGGGCCAGATGAAGCAGGCCGTGCGCATGGCCGACGAAGCCGGCACCCTGGGCACGACGCTGCACCAGCTGTTCCAGCGCTCCTTCGCGGTGGCCAAGGAGGTGCGCACGTCCACCGAGATCGGCTCGCACAGCATCAGCATGGCCGCGGCGGCGGTGCGGCTGGCGGCGCAGTTGTTCGAGGACATGGCCCAGGTGAAGGTGCTCTTCGTGGGTGCCGGCGAGATGATCGAACTGGTGGCCACGCACTTCGCGGCGCGTTCGCCCAAGGCGATGGCGCTGGCCAACCGCACGCTGGAACGCGGTGAGCGCCTGGCCTCCCGCTTCGGCGGCGAAGCCATGCGCCTGTCGGACATGCCCAACCGCCTGCACGAGTTCGATGCGGTGGTCTCCTGCACCGCCAGTTCGCTGCCCATCATCGGCCTGGGCGCGGTGGAGCGCGCGCTGCGCGCAAGGCGCCACCGCCCGATGTTCATGGTCGACCTGGCGGTGCCGCGCGACATCGAGCCGGAAGTGGCCCGGCTGGGCGATGTCTACCTCTACACGGTGGACGATCTCTCGGCGCTGGTGCAGACCGCCAGCGAGAAGCGCCAGGCCGCAGTGGCCCAGGCCGAAGCCATCATCGACGCCGGGGTGCAGAGCTTCTCGCATTGGCTGGCACAGCGTGCCGCCGTACCGCTGATCCAGGCACTGAATCGCCAGGCCGACGACTGGGGTGCGGCCGAACTCGGGCGCGCCCGCAAGTTGCTGGCCCGTGGTGAACCGGTCGACAAGGTGCTGGAGGCGATGGCGCGTGGGCTCACGCACAAGATGCTGCACGGCACGATGGCCGAACTGCACGCCGCCGAAGGCGAAGAGCGTGCCCGCCTGGCCGACACCGTGTCGCGGCTGTTCCTGCGCCAGAGCGCGCGGCGCCCGGGCGACTCCGGCGAGCAGGGGCGTTAGCGCCCGTCTTGCGTTGCGGCAGCGCGCGGTGGCGCCGCCCGGCACTGGCCATCTCCCATGACCCCTTCCTTGCGCGAACAATTCGAACGCCTGGCCCTGCGGCTGGCGGAACTGGATGCCACCCTGGCCGATCCGCAGGTGGCCAGCGACCTGCAGCGCTACCGCAGCCTGTTGCGCGAGCAGGCCGAAGTGCGCGGCATCGTCGACGACTTCCACCGCTATCAGCAGCGCGAGCGCGACCTGGCCTCGGCGCAGGCCATGCTGGGCGATGCCGAGATGGCCGAGCTGGCCCAGGAAGAGATTGCCGATGCCCGCGAGGACCTGACGCGGCTGCACGCCCGACTCCAGGCTGCGCTGATTCCTCGCGACCCGGACGACGAGCGCAACGCCTTCCTGGAGATCCGCGCCGGCACCGGTGGCGACGAATCCGCGCTCTTCGCCGGAGACCTGGCGCGCATGTACCTGCGCTGGTGCGAGCGCCAGGGCTGGCGCACGGAGATCCTGAGCCAGAGCGACGCTGAACTGGGTGGCTACAAGGAACTGGTGCTGCGCATCGAAGGCGATCACGTCTACGGGCAGATGCGTTTCGAGTCCGGCGGCCACCGCGTGCAGCGTGTGCCTGCCACCGAGAGCCAGGGCCGCATCCACACCAGCGCCTGTACGGTGGCCGTGATGCCCGAGCCCGACGAGGCCGAGGAGGTGCAGCTCAACCCGGCCGAGTTGCGCATCGATACCTTTCGCGCCAGCGGCGCCGGCGGCCAGCACATCAACAAGACCGACAGCGCCATCCGCATCACCCACCTGCCCACCGGCCTGGTGGCCGAATGCCAGGACGACCGCAGCCAGCACCGCAACAAGGCCAAGGCGATGGCGGTGCTGGCCGCACGGCTGCGCGAGAAGGAGCGCAGCGAACGTGCCGCGAAGGAAGCCGCCACGCGCAAGAACCTGATCGGCAGCGGCGACCGCAGCGATCGCATCCGCACCTACAACTTTCCGCAGGGCCGGCTCACCGACCACCGCATCAATCTCACGCTGTACAAGCTGGCGCAGATCATGGAAGGCGACCTGGCTGACGTGGTGGCTGCATTGCGTGCCGCGCGGGCGGCGGAGCAACTGGCGCAGCTGGAGTCTGGTGGCGCCTGAGCCTGCCCTGCGGGTTGCCGAAGCGCTGGCACAAGCCCGGCGCAACGGCGTCGAGCGCCTGGACGCCCAGTGGATCCTGTGCCACCTGCTGCAGCAGCCGCGCGCCTGGCTGCTGGCCCACGACCAGGAATGGCTGCCCGACGCAGCGGCATCGGCATGGACCGGCCTGCTGGCACGACGCGCTGCCGGCGAGCCGCTGGCCTACGTGCTGGGCGAAACCGAGTTCTGTGGTCTGGCTCTGCGCGTGTCGCCGGCCGTGCTGGTGCCGCGGCCCGAGACCGAAATGCTGGTCGAATGGGCGCTGGAGTGCCTGCAGGACGGTCCGGACCCATCAGCCATCGACCTGGGCACCGGCAGCGGTGCCGTGGCGCTGGCCATCCGGCGTGCGCGCCCGGGGGTGCGTGTGCTCGCCACCGATGCCAGTGAGCAGGCGCTGGCCGTGGCGCACGACAACGCGCGGCGGCTTGGTCTGGAGATCTCGTTGGCGCAAGGGGACTGGTGGACGGCCGCCGGGGCGGCCCGTTTCGCTCTGGCGGTGTGCAACCCGCCCTACGTCGCGGCCGACGATCCGCATCTGCGGGCACTGCGCCACGAGCCCTTGGCCGCGTTGACCCCCGGTGGCGACGGGCTGGGCGCATTGGTCCAGGTCATTGGCGGTGCCCCGGCGCATCTGTTGCCCGGTGCATGGTTGTTGCTGGAGCACGGCCATGACCAGGCCGCTGCCGTGCAGGCGCTGTTGCGCGCGGCCGGGTTCGAGGCGGTGGCGACACGGCGCGACCTCGCGGGTCTGCCACGCTGCACGGGTGGCCGCTGGCCGGCTGCGCAATAGTGCCGCGTGGGCGCAACGGTGGGCGACAAAAGCCGGCTGATCGCCCGCACAGGGGATCCCGCCGTGCGCTGATCCGGCGCATTATGGGCTCCTAGCGGGTTCTGTCCGGAGGTTGCCTTGAAGTACCGCAAGCTCTTCGTTTCCTGCGTGCTGGCCTGGCTGCCGATGGCCGGGCTGGCGGGTGATGGCTTGGTCGCACCGGCGGTCGAAACCGTCTGGCCGCAGTGGCACGCCCGCATCACGGTGCAGACGGCGGCCGTTTCACCCCTGAGCTATTCGCAGTGGAGCGACGGCAGCCCAGCGGCGCGCAGCCTGCAGGGCGGTGCTGTTCTGGGGGACTACTACTTCGCCACGCCTGCTTTCGGCAACTTCCGCGCCAGCGGGGGGCTGATGGTGGGCAGCACCGGAGGTGTTCCGCTGCTGGCGGCATCGGCCGGCCCGAGGCTGGGGCTGGCCGTCCAGGCGGCGGGGGTGATCCCGCCGGGCACGTCCGAGGCGATGGCCACCGTGCCCTATCTGGGCCTGGGCTTCAGCAGCGCCTTGTGGCGCAACAGTCTTGCGGTGACCGCCGATGTCGGGATGGTGGCCGGTGGCAGCCTGGGCAAGGCGCTGCTGGGCAACCAGGGGGTGGAGCGGGCGCTGCGCGACCTGCGCCTAGCGCCTGTGCTGCAGTTGGGTGTGCGCTACACGTTCTGACGGCCCGCCTTGCGCTGCGGGTCTGCACGTGGCCCGGAACATCCCCCCACGCCAAGCGCAGAGGGGGATTGCCGCATACTCTGTCCCCATTCGCAGACTCATCACAGGATCTTCTCCATGAGCGACGTGCAGCAGCGCATCGACGAGCTCGTCAAGGGCAATCGGGTGATGCTCTTCATGAAGGGCACGGCCCAGTTTCCGATGTGCGGTTTTTCGGGCCGCGCGATCCAGGTCCTGAAGGCCAGCGGCGCCACCGACGTGAAGACCTTCAACGTGCTGGAAGACGAAGAGATTCGCCAAGGCATCAAGGACTATGCCCAGTGGCCGACCATCCCGCAGCTGTACGTCAATGGTGAATTCGTCGGGGGCTCGGACATCATGATGGAGATGTACCAGAGCGGCGAGCTGCAGCAGCTCCTCAGCAAGACCTGAGATGGCAACGCTGCCGCCGCGGCTGGTGGTCGGCATCACCGGTGCCACCGGCGCGGCTTACGGCGTGAAGCTGCTCGAGCGCGCCCGCGCGCTGGGCATCGAGACGCACCTGGTCGTGACGCCTGCCGGGGTGCTGAATGCCCACCATGAGCTGGGGCTGAGCCGTGATGCACTGGAAGCACGGGCCGACCGGGCCTACGCGCCTGGCGATGTCGGCGCTTGTCTGGCCAGCGGCAGCTGGGGTGCGGCGGCGATGGCGGTGACACCGTGCTCGATGAAGACGCTGGCGGCCATCGCACACGGCTTTTCCGACAACCTGCTCACGCGGGCCGCCGATGTCACGCTGAAGGAACGGCGCCGCCTGTTGCTGATGGTGCGCGAGACACCTTTCAACCTGGCTCACCTGCGCAACATGATCGCCGTCACCGAGATGGGCGGCATCATCTTTCCGCCCTTGCCCGCCTTCTATCTGCGGCCGACGAGCATCGACCAGATGGTCCAGGAAGGTGTCGAACGGGTGCTGGCGCTGCTGGGGTTCCAGGGCGCCGAGCCACAGGCCTGGAGTGGCCTGTGAGCTGATCAGGTGCCCGGGATCTCCCAGCCGCGGCGCGCGCCGAACACCATGTTGGGGTACTCGGCCCGGCCGCGGCTGCCGTTGTAGCGGCCCAGCGCCATGAAGAGGTCGCCGCGTTCGCGGTCCAGGTAGTGGCGCAGGATGGCGCAGCCGAAGCGCAGATTGGTCTGCATGTGGAACAGCCGCCGGTCGTCGCCGTCCGCGAGCAACCGTGCCCAGAAAGGCATCACCTGCATGTAGCCACGCGCACCGGCGCTGCTGATGGCGTACTTGCGGAAACCGCTCTCCACCTGGATCAGGCCCAGCACCATGGAAGTCTCCAGGCCGGCCCGACGGCTCTCGTACCAGACCGTTTCCAGGAACTCGATCCTGGTGTGGCGGTCGGTCTTGCGCGGCCTGAGCCTCTCGCTGGCCGTCCCTAGCCAGCGCAGGTAGGCCACGCGGTCGGCCGGGTTGTCAAAACGCGGCTTGGGCGGCGCGGCGTCGGCCACGGACGCGGCGAGTGCCGTGCGCACCGTGTCGGCCAACGGTTCTTCGACCTGCGCACCGGCGCGGGCCTTGGGCACCAGCAAGGCCAGCGGCAGCGAGATCAGCGCACGGCGCGCCCGCGTCATGCCTGCAGGCGGGCCTTCACGGTGGGCAAGACCTCTGCCAGTGGCGTGGCCGTGGCGCTGGCTTCGCGGCGACCTTGCAGTTCCACAGTGCCGGCCTTCAACCCGCGGTCGGAGACCACCACTCGTTGCGGTACGCCGATGAGTTCCCAGTCGGCGAACATCGCCCCCGGGCGCTCGCCGCGGTCGTCCAGCAGCACGTCGATGCCCTGGGCGCTGAGTTCATCGTGCAACTGGTCGGCGGCTGCGCGCACCTCCGCGCTGCGGTCGTAGCCGATGGGGCAGATCACGACCGAGAAGGGTGCCATCGAAACCGGCCAGATCATCCCGCGATCGTCGTGGTTCTGCTCGATGGCTGCGCCCAGCAGGCGCGTCACGCCGATGCCATAGCAGCCCATTTCGAAGGGCTGCGGCTTGCCGGTCTCGTCCAGGAAGCAGGCGTTCATGGGCACGCTGTACTTCTTGGTCCCCAGGTAGAACACATGGCCGACTTCGATGCCACGCTGGATGGCCAAGGTCCCCTGGCCGTCGGGTGAGGGGTCACCCGCCACCACGTTGCGGATGTCGGCCACCCGGTCCGGTTCGGGCAGGTCGCGGCCCCAGTTGATGCCCGTGAGGTGGAAGTCGGCCTCGTTGGCGCCGCAGACGAAGTCGCTCATCGCGGCCACCGTGCGGTCGGCCACCACCTTGACGGCCTTCCTGGTGCCTACCGGGCCCAGGTAGCCAGGCTTGCAGCCGAAGTGATCCTCGATCTCGGTCACGGTGGCGAAGCGAAAGCCGTCCTTCAAGCCGTCGACTTTGCCTGCCTTCACTTCATTGAGGCTGTGATCACCACGCACCAGCAACAGCCATACGGTGGTTTCGGTCACATCGCCGGCCTCGTTCTTCACATCGGTGGCCAGCACCAGTGACTTGACGGTCTGCGCCAGTGGCAGACCGAGCAGCACGGCGACCTCTTCACAGGTGCTCCTGCCCGGCGTGGGCGTCTTGGCCATCGCCTGGCCTGGTGCGCCGCGCGCCGCCAGCAACGGCAACGCCTCGGCCAGTTCGATGTTGGCGGCGTAGTCGCTGGTGGGGCAGTAGACGATGGCGTCTTCGCCGGTGTCGGCGATGACCTGGAACTCATGGGAAGCATCGCCGCCGATGGCACCCGTGTCGGCCGCCACTGCGCGGTACTGCAGGCCAAAGCGGTCGAAGATGCGCTTGTAGGCGTCGAACATCACCTGGTAGCTCTTCAGCGCCGAAGCCTTGTCGCGGTCGAAGGAGTAGGCGTCCTTCATCGTGAACTCGCGGCCACGCATCACGCCGAAGCGAGGGCGACGCTCGTCGCGGAACTTGGTCTGGATGTGATAGAAGTTCCTGGGCAACTGCTTGTAGCTGCGCAGTTCCTGCCGCGCGATGTCGGTGATGACCTCTTCGCTGGTGGGCTGGACGATGAAGTCGCGTTCGTGGCGGTCCTTGATGCGCAGCAACTCGGGCCCATAGGCCTGGAAGCGGCCGGTTTCCTGCCACAACTCCGCCGGCTGCACCACCGGCATCAGCAGTTCGACGGCACCGGCCCGGTTCATCTCCTCGCGGATGATGGCTTCGACCTTGCGGATCACGCGCAGGCCCAGCGGCATGTAGTTGTAGATGCCGGCTCCCAGCCGCTTGATGAAGCCGGCACGCATCATCAGCCGATGGCTGGCGATCTCAGCGTCGGCGGGCGCTTCCTTGAGCGTGGAGATGAAGGTGGCGGATGCTTTCATGGGCCCTGTCTGCAACCGGCGCGGTGCGCGCGCTGCGGGCTGGTCGCCGCCCCGAGGGGCTGATGCAAAACCCCTCTCGGCGCATGCGGGTTAGCGAGAGTTCGCGCGCCGCACAGTGCCGGTGCAATAATGAAATCAATCACAAATTCGGGGTCCGATTATGCTCGACCGTGAAGGCTTCAGGCCCAACGTCGGCATCATCCTGCTCAACGCCCGCAATCAGGTTTTCTGGGGCAAGCGGCTGCGCACGCATTCGTGGCAGTTTCCGCAGGGCGGCATCAAACATGGTGAATCGCCCGAGCAGGCCATGCTGCGCGAGCTGCACGAAGAAGTCGGGCTGCTGCCCGAACACGTGCAGATCATCGCGCGCACCCGCGACTGGCTGCGCTACGAAGTGCCCGAGCACTTCATCCGCAAGGATGCCAGAGGGCACTACCGCGGGCAAAAGCAGATCTGGTTCCTGCTGCGACTGCTGGGCCACGACAGTGACCTGAATCTGCGCGCCACCGATCACCCGGAGTTCGACGCCTGGCGCTGGAACGAGTACTGGGTGCCGCTGGAGGTGGTGATCGAATTCAAGCGCAACGTGTACGAGATGGCGTTGACCGAGCTCGCACGCTACCTGCCCCGCGTGAATCACCACAACCGCTATCTGCGCGCCGGTCTGCGTGCCTCCAGGCACGACGGCGACGTGCCGCTGCCCGTGGGCGCGCCACCGGCCGAACCCGAACCCACCGCTGCCGAGTAGCAGGCCTGGCGCGGAGGCCTGGCGCGGCCCAACCGTGTGCCGTCCGGTTGCCTCAGACGAGCACGAGGTTGGTGCGGTGGACCATCTCCGGTTCGTTGGCATAGCCCAGCAGGGTTTCGATCTGCGCCGAAGGCCTGCGAGCGATCAGCCGGGCCTCGGCCGCCGAGTAATTGGCCAGCCCGCGTGCAACGTCCACCCCTTGCAGCGTTCGGATGGCGATCACATCGCCACGCGCGAACTCGCCCTGCACCTCGTGCATGCCGATGGGCAGCAGGCTCTTGCCTTCCGAGCGCAGCTTGAGCGCCGCACCTTCGTCCACCAGCACGGCGCCCCGCAGCTGCAGGTGGTCGACCATCCATTGCTTGCGTGCGGCCAACTTGGGCGTACCGGCGACGAGTGCGGTGCCGATGCGCTCGCCCGCAGCCAGGCGCAGCAGCACGTCGGTCTCGCGGCCCCAGGCGATCACGGTGCTTGTACCGCTGCCCGCGGCGCGCCTGGCGGCCAGGACCTTGGTCAGCATGCCGCCCTTGCCGATGCCGGAGCCGGCGCCACCGGCCATCGCCTCAAGTGCCGGGTCGCCCGCCGTGGCTTCTTCGATGAAGCGCGCCCCCGGATCCTTGCGCGGATCGGCGGCGTACAGGCCCCGCTGATCGGTGAGGATCACGTACGCGTCGGCATCCACCAGATTGGCGACCAACGCGCCCAGGGTGTCGTTGTCGCCGAACTTGATCTCGTCGTTGACGACGGTGTCGTTCTCGTTGATGACGGGAATCACCTTCAGCGAAAGCAGCGTCAGCAGCGTCGAGCGGGCGTTGAGGTAGCGCTCGCGATCCGCGAGATCGGCGTGCGTGAGCAGCACCTGGGCACTGGACATGCCGTGCTCGCGCAGCCGTGTCTCGTACATCTGGACCAGACCCATCTGACCCACGGCTGCTGCGGCCTGCTGCTCGTGCAACTCCCGGGGGCGCTTCTTCCAGCCCAGGCGTTTCATGCCTTCGGCAATGGCGCCGCTGGAGACCATCACCAGTTCGCGCCCTTCGCGGGCCAGCGCGGCCAACTGGCGCGACCAGTTGCCGATGGCCTCGGCGTCGACGCCGCGGCCCTCGTTGGTGACGAGACTGGAGCCGACCTTGACGACGATGCGGCGTGCATTCAGCAATACGCTAGCCATCTTCACCGGGAATGGGTGTGTCGAAGCGCAGGTCGGGCCGCGGCGCCACGCGCTGCTGCTCGGCCAGGTGGTGCCAGATGGCTTCCATCAGCGGCTGCAGGCCGTCGCGTGCCAGCGCCGAGATCGAAAACACGGGGCCTTTGAAGCGCAGGCGCCGCACGTAGTCTTTGACGCGTTGCTCACGCTCGGCGGCGGGCACCATGTCCAGTTTGTTGAAGACCAGCCAGCGTGGCTTGGCATGCAGCTTGGGGTCGTACTTCTTCAGTTCGGCCACGATGGCCCTGGCCTGAGACACCGGGTCCACGCCATCGTCGAAGGGCGCCGCGTCCACGATGTGCAGCAGGAGCCGCGTACGTTGCAGGTGGCGCAGGAAGCGATGGCCCAGGCCGGCACCTTCCGAGGCCCCTTCGATGAGGCCTGGCACATCGGCCACCACGAAGCTGCGTTCAGGTCCCACGCGCACGACGCCCAGGTTGGGATGCAAGGTCGTGAAGGGGTAGTCGGCAATCTTGGGCCGCGCATTGGAAACGGCGGCGATGAGGGTGCTCTTGCCGGCGTTGGGCATGCCCAGCAGGCCCACGTCGGCCAGCACGCGCAACTCGAGCTTGAGCTTGAAGGCTTCACCAGGCCAGCCCGGTGTCTTCTGGCGCGGGCTGCGGTTGGTGCTGCTCTTGAAGTGCAGATTGCCAAAACCGCCATCACCGCCCTTGGCGATCAGCGTGCGCTGGCCGTGTTCCAGCAGTTCTGCCATGGGCTGCCCGGTCTCGGCGTTGGAGATGATGGTGCCCACCGGCATGCGCATCTCGATGTCGGGGCCCGCAGCGCCGAACTGATCCGAGCCGCGGCCCGGCTCGCCATTCCTTGCCTCGTGCCGCCGCGTGTAGCGGTAGTCGATGAGGGTGTTGATGTTCTGGTCGGCCAGCGCCCAGACGCTGCCCCCACGCCCGCCGTCACCGCCGTTCGGACCGCCGAAGGGGATGAACTTCTCGCGCCGGAAGCTCACGCAGCCCGCCCCACCGTGTCCGGCGGACACGTCGATCAAGGCTTCGTCGACGAACTTCATGGTCGGGTGGATGGTAGCGCCGGGGCGGCAGGCCAAGGCGAAAACGAAGAAGCCCCGGAGGGCCGGGGCTTCGCTGCATCGGCGAGAGACGGTCAGGCCGGGGTGACGAAGACCGTCTGGCGGTTCAGCGCGCCCTTGACCTCGAACGACACAGCGCCGTCGACCAGTGCAAACAGCGTGTGGTCCTTGCCCATGCCCACGCCGGGGCCGGCGTGGAACTTGGTGCCGCGCTGGCGCACGATGATGGAGCCCGCAGAGATCAGCTGGCCACCGTAGGCCTTGACACCCAGCATCTTCGGCTTGGAGTCACGCCCGTTGCGGGTTGAGCCGCCACCCTTTTTCTGTGCCATGGTTCAGCTCCTCAGGCGTTGACCGAGCCAATTTCGAGCTCGGTGTAGTTCTGGCGGTGGCCGCCGTGCTTCTGGTAGTGCTTGCGACGGCGCATCTTGAAGATGCGAACCTTGTCGTGGCGGCCGTGCGCAAGCACGGTGGCCTTGACGTTTGCACCCGCGACCCAGGGAGCCCCAACCTTCAGGTCCGCGCCGCTTCCCACGGCGAGCACCTGTTCGATCACGATTTCCTGGCCCACGTCCGCAGCAATCTGTTCTACCTTGATCTTTTCGCCGGCTGCAACCTTGTATTGCTTGCCCCCGGTTTTTATGACCGCGTACATGTGAGACCTTTCAAAGAAACCCCGCGCTCGCTGCGCTGCGTTGCCGGGGCCGGGCAGACACCCGACACCCTGCCACTGCAGCCAGCCTATCGGCGCAGAGCCTTTGAGTATAGCATGCCCGCCCATGGTCCCGACGATGGATCGGCAGCGGCAGCGCCGCTTCCTATAATCCCTCACAACCCTGCACCAACTTGCTTGAATCTCCCGTCAGCCCGACTTCGGTCGTGGATCCCACCGAGTCGGCCATGAAGCAGGTCGATGTGGTGATACGCGAGCGGCTCTCCTCGCGTGTGGCGCTCATCGACCAGATCGCGCGCTACATCGTCGGTGCAGGGGGCAAGCGCATCCGCCCTCGGCTGGTGCTGCTCTTCGCCGAGGCGCTGGGTTTCGAGGGCCCGGAACGCTTCGAACTGGCCGCCGTGGTCGAGTTCATCCACACCGCCACCCTGCTGCACGACGACGTGGTGGATGAGTCGTCGCTGCGCCGCGGGCGGGCCACCGCCAATGCCATCTTCGGCAATGCGGCCACGGTGCTGGTGGGCGACTTCCTGTATTCGCGCGCTTTCCAGATGATGGTGTCGGTGAACCGGATGCGGGTGCTGGAGGTGTTGGCCGATGCGACCAACGTCATCGCCGAAGGCGAAGTGCTGCAGCTCATGAACATGCACGACCCGGATCTGTCCGTTGAGGACTATCTGCAGGTCATCCGCTTCAAGACGGCCAAGCTCTTCGAGGCCAGCGCGAGGCTGGGTGCGGTGCTGGCTGGGGCGGACGAGCGCATCGAAACGGCTTGCGCCAGCTACGGGCGAGCCATGGGCACCGCCTTCCAGCTGGTGGATGACCTGTTGGACTATGAGGGCAACACCGATCAGCTCGGGAAGAACGTCGGCGACGATCTGCGCGAGGGCAAGCCGACCTTGCCCCTGCTGGTGGCGATGGAGCGGGGAGAAGCTGCCGAACGTGAACTGATCCGCCACGCGATCGTGGAAGGCGAGGTGCAGAAACTGCCCGAGATCCTGGCGATCGTACGGCGCACGGGCGCACTCGATGCCACCCGCGCCGCGGCGCAACAGGAGGCCAGCAAGGCCAGCGACACGCTGAGTGCCTTGCCCGCGTCAAGGGCCCGCGAGGCTCTGCTAGAATTGACAGTTCGGTCGGTGCACAGGTCCTCCTGAGCGCCCGGCCTCGGGTGCGGCGGCCTGTAAGGGCTGGACGCTTGCCCATCGGGGTGTAGCTTAGCCTGGTAGAGCGCTACGTTCGGGACGTAGAGGCCGGAGGTTCGAATCCTCTCACCCCGACCAGGTTCTCCCATCGCCGGAAGGTTTGCAGGTCTGGCCGGATGCCCGCCGGCGGTTTGCCCGTCAGCCGTCACGGTGCTTGTAAGCAATCGTCTGAGCCGCGCTTGCCGGCCTTTCTGGCGTTTACACCTCAGGGTGGATCGGCGATGATCTTCAGGGTATGCATTCGCCGACCTGAATCAGATGGCCGCTGAAACCGCCGTCGAGCCGCCACCTTCATCCCTTTCCGGGGTTGCCCGCGTTCTCGTGAACGCCGGCAAGCTCAGCGCCAAGACGGCGCAGGAGCTGGCCAAGGGCGCGCGGGAGCGCAAAACCAGCTTCGTGGCGGCCGTCGTGACCGCCGGGGCTGTCAAACCAGACGAGTTGGCACATACCCTGGCTGCCGCGCTGGCCCTGCCGCTGCTGGATCTGAACGCGGTGGACATGCAGAAGCTGCCGCGCAATCTGGTCGACCAGAAGATCGCCAATCAGTACCAGTTGATGGTGTTGGGCAAGCGTGGCAATCGCCTGTTCATCGGCGCGGCCGATCCCACCGACCAGGAAGCGGTGGAACGCATCAAGTTCGCCACGCAACTGACGCCGGAATGGGTGATCGTCGAGTACGACAAGCTCATGCGCCAGATGGAGAGCCAGGGTGCCAGCGCCAACGAGGTGCTGGAGACGCTGGCCAGTTCCGACTTCGACTTCGACGTCACCGATGAGGAGGCCACCCCTGCCGAGGGTGCGGACGTCGCGTCGGAAGTCGAAGATGCACCCGTGGTGCGGTTTCTGCAGAAGATGCTGATCGATGCGATCAACATGCGCGCCTCCGACCTGCACTTCGAGCCCTACGAGTACCACTACCGGGTGCGTTTCCGCATCGATGGCGAGTTGCGCGAGATCACGCAACCGCCGGTTGCCATCAAGGACAAACTGGCTTCTCGCATCAAGGTGATCTCGCGGATGGACATCGCCGAGAAGCGCGTGCCGCAAGATGGCCGGATGAAGCTGAAGTTCGGTACCAAGGCGATCGACTTCCGCGTCAGCACATTGCCGACCTTGTTCGGAGAGAAGGTCGTGATCCGGATCCTGGACTCGTCCAGCGCCAAGATGGGCATCGAGGCCCTGGGTTACGAGAAGATCGAAAAGGATCGCCTGCTGGGCGCGATCGGACGGCCTTACGGGATGATCCTGGTGACCGGCCCGACCGGCAGCGGCAAGACGGTCTCGCTGTACACCTGCCTGAACATCCTGAACCAGCCGGGGGTGAACATCGCCACGGTCGAGGACCCGGCTGAAATCAACCTGCCGGGCATCAACCAGGTCAACGTCAACGACCGGGCCGGCCTGACCTTTGCCGCCGCGCTGAAGTCCTTCCTGCGGCAGGACCCGGACATCATCATGGTGGGCGAAATCCGCGATCTGGAGACCGCCGACATCGCCATCAAGGCGGCCCAGACGGGTCACCTGGTGATGAGCACGCTGCACACCAACGATGCGCCAACGACACTGACGCGCCTGATGAACATGGGCGTGCCGCCGTTCAACATCGCATCCAGCGTGCTGCTGATCACGGCGCAACGCCTCGCGCGCAAGCTCTGCGAAACGTGCAAGAAGCCGGCCGAATACCCTCGCGAATCCATGCTCAAGGCCGGATTCAAGCCCGAGGACCTGGATGGCAACTGGAAGCCCTACCGCGCGGTGGGCTGTTCGGCATGCAACAACGGCTACAAGGGCCGCGTCGGCATTTACCAGGTGATGCCGATCACGGAAGCCATCCAGCGCATCATCCTCTCGGAAGGCACGGCGCTGGATATCGCCAAGCAGGCAGAGACGGAAGGTGTTCGTGACCTGCGCCAGTCCGGCCTCGTGAAGGTGCGTGGCGGTGTCACCACGCTCGAAGAAGTGATCCTGGTCACCAACGAATAGCCGCCGCGCGCCTGCCCACAACCCCTACCGCACCGCATCACTACCCATGGCCACTGCAGCACTGTCCAAGAACGCGAAGGAAATGATCTTCGAGTGGGAGGGCAAGGACAAGAACGGCAAAGTCGTGCGCGGCGAAATGCGTGCCGGTGGCGAAGCCGTGGTCAATGCCAGCCTGCGCCGGCAGGGCATCCTGATCACGCGGGTGAGGAAGCGCCGCACCAGCGGCGGGCGGTCGATCAAGCAGAAGGACATCGCCATCTTCACGCGGCAACTGGCCACCATGATGAAGGCCGGTGTGCCCTTGCTGCAGTCCTTCGACATCGTGGCACGCGGCAGCACCAACCCGCGGCTGACCAAGCTTCTCAACGACATCCGCTCAGATGTCGAGACCGGTACCAGTCTGTCGTCGGCCTTCCGCAAGCACCCGATGCACTTCGACGCGCTGTACTGCAATCTCGTCGAAGCCGGCGAGGCCGGCGGTATCCTGGAAGCGCTGCTCGATCGCCTGGCGATCTACCAGGAAAAGACGATCGCCATCAAGGCCAAGATCAAGTCGGCGCTGATGTACCCCATCGCCGTGATCGTGGTGGCCTTCATCGTCGTGACCGTGATCATGATCTTCGTGATCCCGGCCTTCGAAGAGGTATTCAAGTCCTTCGGGGGCGAACTGCCGGCACCGACCCTGGCCATCATCTGGCTGTCCAAGTTCTTCGTGAAGTGGTGGTGGGCCATCTTCGGACTGCTCTTCGGCGGCGGCTACTTCTTCTTTGAGAGCTGGAAGCGATCCGAGAAGATGCAGATGGCCATGGACCGCCTGCTGCTCAAGGTGCCGGTGTTCGGCGACCTGATCTACAAGTCGGTCATCGCGCGCTGGACGCGCACCTTGTCCACGATGTTCGCTGCCGGCGTGCCCTTGGTGGAAGCACTGGATTCGGTGGGAGGGGCTTCGGGCAATGCCGTCTATGTGGAAGCGACGGAGAAGATCCAGAAGGACGTCTCCACGGGTTCAGCGCTGACGACCTCGATGGCGGCCACAGGCGTGTTCCCGAACATGGTCCTGCAGATGGCGTCCATCGGCGAGGAATCAGGATCGCTGGACCACATGCTGGGCAAGGCCGCGGAGTTCTACGAAGACGAAGTCGACGAGATGGTCAAGGGGCTGTCCAGCCTGATGGAGCCGATCATCATCGTCATTCTCGGCACGGTGATCGGCGGCATCGTCGTTTCGATGTATCTGCCGATCTTCAAGCTGGGTGCGATCGTCTAGCGTGCCGGACTTCTTCGCTCTTCTGCCGCTGGATCTGCTGCTCTCTCCCTGGGCCATGGCCCTGCTGGGCCTGATGGTGGGCAGCTTCCTGAACGTCGTGGTCTACCGCCTGCCGCTGATGCTGGAGCGCCAGTGGTGGGGTGACGTTGCCGCGCAACTGGCCGATGTGGCCTCGTTCCGTCGGGTTTTCGGCAGCGCTGCGCCCGAGCGGCTGGCACTGGCTTCGGGGGGCCTGGAAAAGGCGATCGCTGAACTGGCGCCGCTCGGGTTGGCGCGCCCGAGGTCGCGCTGTCCGTCCTGCGGGCATCACATTCGCTGGTACGAGAACCTGCCGGTGCTGAGCTGGTTGCTGCTGCGCGGGCGCTGCTCGGCCTGCAAGACCGGCATCTCGGTACGCTATCCGCTGGTGGAACTCGGCACCGCCGCCTTGTTCGCTGCGTTGGCCTGGCGCGTCGGCCCGCAGCCGATGCTGCTGTTGTGGTGTGCGATGGCGGCCACCCTGCTGGTCCTGGCCCTGATCGACTGGGACACGACCGTGCTGCCCGATTCCCTGACGCTGCCTCTGCTGTGGGCCGGGCTCGCGCTCGCCGGCCTGGGATGGCTGCCGGGCCTGCCGCTGGATCAATCCCTGCTGGGTGCTGTCGTCGGCTATCTGTCGCTGTGGTCCATCTACTGGTTGTTCAAGCTGACGACGGGCAAGGAAGGCATGGGCTTCGGCGACTTCAAGCTGCTGGCGGCGTTGGGTGCCTGGCTGGGCTGGAAGGCCATCCTGCCCATTGTGCTGATGGCATCGGTCATCGGTGCGGTCGTGGGGCTGGTCATGAAGGCCAGCGGCTCTCTTCGCGAAGGCCGGTTCGTGCCCTTTGGCCCGTTCCTGGCTGGAGGTGGCCTGGTGGTGATGCTGACGGGCCTGCCGCGGGTGCTGGAGTGGATGGGCTGGTAGGTGCCGGCCTGGCCGCCATCGGTCTGACCGGCGGAATCGGCAGCGGCAAGAGCACGGTGGCGCAGATCCTGGTGTCCTGCGGAGCCCACCTCGTGGACACGGATGGCATCGCCAGGGCCATCACACAGCCGGGGGGGCTGGCCATTCCGGATCTGGTGGCTGCATTCGGCGAAGCAGTGCTCACGCCGGACGGTGCGCTGGATCGCCAGAAGATGCGTGCGCTGGCCTTTGGCGACGCGGTCTGCAAGAGCCGGCTGGAAGGTGTCCTCCACCCCTTGATCGGCCGCGAGGCGCAGCGCCTGTCGGGGCTGGCTGCCGGCAGGCCGGTGGTCTTCGACGTGCCCTTGCTCGCCGAGTCGCGCCATTGGCGCGCTCGCGTCCAGCGCGTGCTGGTGGTGGACTGTGAGGAATCCACCCAGATCGCGCGCGTGGCATCGCGTCCGGGCTGGACAGCGCAGGCCGCGCAGGCCGTGGTGGCCCAGCAAGCACCCCGCACGGTGCGCCGTGCCATCGCTGACGCGGTGATCTTCAACGAGGGCATCGATCTGGCCCGGCTCGAGATCGAAGTGCGGTCGTTGTGGCGCGTGTGGTGCCTTGGGCGCCTGGGGCGGCCCCAGGCGGCCCCCGTCCCCTGAGCCACGGTCGGGGAAGTCGGACCGGGCCCTGTGGAACAATCGTCTGCCAAGGCAAGCATGCTCCCTTCCGCGCCCGACACCTGAGTCCGATTTGGTCCTCTACGAGTATCCGTTCAACGAAGGCATCCGCACGATGCTCCGGCTGGAGCATCTGTTCGACCGGCTGGGCCAGCTCGTGCCGCGCGACACGCCGGTGGATCACCACTTCGCGTTGGCCACGATCTTCGAGATCATGGATGTCGCCTCGCGGGCCGATCTGAAAAGCGATCTGCTGAAGGAACTGGACCGCCATCGCACGCAACTGCAGGGCTATCGCGGGCATCCGGGCGTGGCACTGACGGTGCTGGATGGCGTGATTGCACGTGTCGACCGCGCCTTTGCCGGCCTCAATGCACTGCAGGGCAAGGCGGGCCAGGTGCTGGCCAGCAACGACTGGCTGATGAGCATTCGCAGCCGCATCAGCATCCCGGGGGGCACCTGCGAGTTCGATCTGCCGGCCTACTACGCCTGGCAGCAGCATGCGCCCCAGCGCCGCCGCGAGGATCTCGAGGGCTGGATGTCTTCACTCACGCCGTTGGCCGAAGCCTTGCAGGTCCTGCTGGGCCTGCTGCGCGACAACGGCGTGCCTCAGCGCATGGTGGCCGTGGGTGGCCAGTATCAGCAGAGCCTGCCGCAGGGCAAGGTCTACCAGTTGTTGCGCGTGCGCCTGGACGAGACTCTGGGGCTGACGCCCGAGATCACGGGTCACCGCCTTATGGTCTCGGTACGCTTCATGCGGCCGGACGCCGATGGGCGCTTGCGCAACGCCGGCACCGACACGACCTTCGAACTGACCCTGTGCGCCTGAGCACCTCGATGAAATCCGCTGCCGCGCGCCAGGTGCCTTGCCCGAACTGCCGGCGGCCAGCCGACTTTGCCCCCAGCAATCGCTGGCGGCCTTTTTGCAGCGAGCGCTGCCGCAGTGCCGATCTCGGCGCCTGGGCCAGCGAGAGTTATCGGTTGCCGGCCCCGGACGCGGGCCTTGATGCCGACGGGCAGGCGCCGAATTGAGCCTGGGCACGCTGTCCGGCCACATCCTGACGCCCGACGGATTCGTCCGCGGCGAGCTGACCCACGAAGACGGGCGCGTGCTGCGCGTGCAGGGTGACCCGGTCGCCGAAGCCGTCGTGCTTGCGGACAGACGGCCTGTGGTGCTGCCCGGCTTCGTCGATCTGCACGTGCACGGGGGAGGCGGCCACGACACGATGGCCGGCGGCGCGGCCGTGGCCGAGGTGGCGCGCGTGCATGCCCGCCACGGTACCACCGCGCTGCTCGCGACCACGATGACGGCACCCCGCGGCGAGATCGAGTCCGCGCTGCGGGCACTGGCCCCTTTTGTGCAACGACGGATCGAAGGCGGTGCCCGCGTCCTGGGTGTGCACCTGGAAGGCCCCTACATCAATCCCGCGCGCCTGGGTGCGCAGCCCGACTTTGCCGCGGTGGCCATGCTGCCGGACATATTGGCGCTGCACGCACTGGCACCCATACGGCTGATCACGATCGCCCCGGAGCAACCGGGGCACCTGGAGCTGATCGTCGCCCTGCGCGAGCGGGGCTTCCTGGTGCAGATCGGGCACTCGGCTGGCCGCTATGAAGATGGCGTGGCGGCGTTGGCCGCTGGTGCCACCGGATTTACCCATCTCTTCAACGCCATGACGGGTCTGCACCATAGGGAGCCGGGTTTGGTCGGCGCGGCGCTGGCGCATGGCCGCTATGCGGAGCTCATCCCGGATCTGCTGCATGTGCATCCAGGCGCCATCCGGGTCGCGATTCGTTGCATCCCGGGCCTTTACTGTGTCACCGATTCCACCGCAGCCGCGGACATGCCGGACGGTGAATACCGGCTGGGCCGGCACAGCGTCACCAAGTGCCTGGGCGGCGTGCGCCTGGCCGATGGAACGCTGGCCGGCAGCACGCTGACGATGGACCAGGCGCTGCGCAACCTTGTCGGATTGGGTCTGCCGCTGGCCGAAGCCTCGCGCCGCACGGCCACGCTGGCCGCTGAGCATCTCGGACTGCAGGATCGTGGACGCCTTGCACCCGGCGCATGGGCTGACATCGTGGTGCTGGATGGCCAGCTTGGACTGCGCCAGGTGTGGGTCGAGGGGCAGGTCATCCCCTGAAGTGCTGCTGCGGGGTGGCAGGCGAGCCCCGGTGCCCCGGTGAGGTGACCCCGAGACATGCAGGGCTCTTGAAGTGTCACTTTGCACCCCTATAATCTGCTTGCTAGCACTCGCATCGATCGAGTGCTAATGATCCGCAGGTGCCGCCGGCGCTGCTGGATCGCAGCATGTCAGCGGGGGCTAACTTCGTTGGCCTCTCGCATCAACCCTAGCTCCAAGGAGATGAAATGAAACTTCGCCCGCTGCATGACCGCGTGATCGTCAAGCGCCTCGAGCAAGAAACCAAGACCGCCTCGGGCATCGTCATCCCCGACAACGCTGCCGAAAAGCCCGATCAGGGTGAAGTCCTGGCCGTCGGCCCGGGCAAGCGCGACGACAAGGGTGCCTTCATCACCCTGAACGTCA
Source organism: Rubrivivax sp. (assembly GCA_035440985.1). Classification (GTDB taxonomy): domain Bacteria; phylum Pseudomonadota; class Gammaproteobacteria; order Burkholderiales; family Burkholderiaceae_C; genus Rubrivivax. The sequence goes on from DAORNK010000010.1 coordinate 22,759, forward strand.
AGGTTGGCGATCGCGTGCTGTTCGGCAAGTACAGCGGCCAGACCGTCAAGGTCGACGGCGACGAACTGCTCGTGATGCGCGAAGAGGATCTCTTCGCCGTGGTGGAAAAGAAGTAAGCCCCTGGCCCAACCCCGCACCTCTTCATTGAACTGATTTCGGAGATACACACATGGCAGCAAAAGACGTCATCTTTGGCGCAGACGCCCGTCACCGCATGGTCGAAGGCGTGAACATCCTGGCCAACGCGGTCAAGGTCACCCTGGGCCCCAAGGGCCGCAACGTGATCCTGGAGCGCAGCTTCGGCGCCCCCACCGTCACCAAGGACGGTGTCTCGGTGGCCAAGGAAATCGAACTCAAGGACAAGCTCCAGAACATGGGCGCGCAAATGGTCAAGGAAGTGGCTTCCAAGACCAGCGACGCCGCTGGTGACGGCACCACCACCGCCACCGTGCTGGCGCAATCGATCATCCGCGAAGGCATGAAGTACGTCGCCGCCGGCATGAACCCGATGGACCTCAAGCGCGGCATCGACAAGGCCGTGACGGCCCTGGTCGAGCAGCTGAAGAAGTCTTCCAAGGCGACCACCACCAGCAAGGAAATCAGCCAGGTCGGCAGCATCTCCGCCAACAGTGACGAGTCCATCGGCGAGATCATCGCCAAGGCGATGGACAAGGTCGGCAAGGAAGGCGTCATCACCGTCGAGGACGGCAAGAGCCTGAACAACGAACTCGACGTCGTCGAGGGCATGCAGTTCGACCGTGGCTACCTGTCGCCGTACTTCATCAACAACCCGGACAAGCAGGTCGCCGTCCTCGAAAACCCGTTCGTGCTGCTGTACGACAAGAAGATCAGCAACATCCGCGACCTGCTGCCCACGCTGGAGCAGGTGGCCAAGAGCGGCCGTCCGCTGCTGATCATCGCCGAAGAAGTCGAAGGCGAGGCGCTGGCCACCCTGGTGGTCAACACGATCCGCGGCATCCTGAAGGTCGTCGCCGTCAAGGCCCCGGGCTTCGGTGATCGCCGCAAGGCCATGCTGGAGGACATCGCCATCCTGACCGGCGGCAAGGTCATCGCCGAGGAAGTCGGCCTGACGCTGGAGAAGGTGCAACTGGCCGACCTGGGTCAGGCCAAGCGCGTCGAAGTGGGCAAGGAGAACACCACGCTGATCGACGGCCACGGCGCCGGCGCCGACATCGAGGCGCGCGTCAAGCAGATCCGCGTCCAGATCGAGGAAGCCACCAGCGACTACGACCGCGAGAAGCTGCAGGAACGCGTGGCCAAGCTGGCCGGCGGCGTGGCGGTGATCAAGGTCGGTGCGGCCACCGAAGTCGAGATGAAGGAGAAGAAAGCCCGCGTGGAAGACGCCCTGCACGCCACGCGTGCGGCGGTGGAAGAAGGCATCGTCGCCGGTGGCGGCGTGGCTCTGCTGCGCGCCCGCCAGGCCGCCGGTGCCATCAAGGGCGAAAACCACGACCAGGAAGCCGGCATCAAGATCGTGCTGCGCGCCGTCGAGCAGCCGTTGCGCGAGATCGTCGCCAACGCCGGCGACGAGCCCAGCGTCGTCATCAACTCGGTGCTGGCCGGCAAGGGCAACTACGGCTTCAATGCCGCCAACGGCACCTACGGCGACATGATCGAGATGGGCATCCTGGATCCCACCAAGGTCACCCGCACCGCGCTGCAGAACGCCGCCTCCGTGGCCGGCCTGATGCTGACCACCGAGTGCATGGTGGCCGAAGCGCCGAAGGAAGAAGCCCCGGCTGGCGGCATGCCCGGCGGCATGGGTGGCATGGGCGGCATGGGCGGCATGGACATGTGATGTCCGGCCGGCTGGCACCGCAGGCCTGAAGGCCGGTGGCGCCGTCATTCCCCACGAGGCTCGCGCGTCTGCAGACGTGCGGGCCTTTCTTCTGGCCCCTGTTCCTTTGGCTGGTGTTCGCCGGCCAGTTCGCTTGATTGCAGGCGGCGGCGGCCGTTGATAATCCGCCAACATGGCAGCCCTGCAGGTTTCCCGTGCACTGCTGCAGTTCGTCGAAGACGAGATGCTGCGGGCCCCGCTTCTGTTCGACCAATTGGTCGACGGAGCGCTGGAGCATGCGCGCCAGTCATTGCCCGGCATGTCCGCGGTGCAGCGCACCGCAGTGGCCGATCTGATGGAGGCCCTGCCCAAGCACCATGCGCGCATGGGCGACTACTTCGTGCGCTCGCTGCGCGAACAGGTGCAGGCCGAACTGCAGCGAGAAGCGCCGCGGGCGGGTGCCAAGCCCGCCAAACCACTGGCGTTGGCGCTGGTCGACGAAGAAGAAGTGGCCCTGGACGTGCAGCTGTCGCACAGCATCGAGGCCATCAAGAGCGTGGCCGAGTACGAGCTGCGCGAGCTGCAGACCTACACGGCGGCGTTGGTCGGCGACATGGACATGGCGCGCGACCACAATCCGTTTCGCGCGGAAACCTTTGCTCGCGCGCTGTGGGCCGCGTCGCAGGCCTTGCCGATGTCGCGCGGCCTGCAAGTCAGCTTCATGCGCTACGCGTCCACGCCACTGGCGCAGTTGTTGCGCAAGGCCTATGCGGCGTCCACCTCGCGCCTGGAATCGATGGGCGTGGAGCCAGCCGCCTACCGCACGCTCATCCTGCCGGCGGGGTCACGCCGCGGGCGCGGTGGCGAGTCGACCTTCGCCCCCGACCTGTACCGGATGCGCGAGACCATGCCAGCGCCGCTGGACATGCCGCTGGAGTCGCCCATCAGTTACCAGGGCCAGCCTGGCGCGACCTCAGGTGGGCGTGCGGGCGGTGCCGGGCCGAACTCGCGCCAGGCCAGCCTGGCGCCACCGCGAGAACACTGGACCGAAGTTGCCCGCCAAACGCCGCATCGTGCCGACCGTCAGGCGATCGAACTCGTCAGCCGCCTCTTCGACGCGATGCAGACCGACGAGCGTGTGCCCCAGGACGTGGGTTTGCTGATCTCGCGCCTGCATGGGCCGGCCATGCGTCTGGCCCTGCGCGACCCGAGCCTGCTGGACAAGGGCGAACACCCGCTTTGGAAGTTCGTCAATCGGCTCGGATTTGCGGCCGAGATGTCCCCCGACACGGCGGACCCGGAGCGCCTGCAATTGCTCAAGGTGGCTCAGGGCACCATCGACCAGCTGGCCAGCGAGCCGGAGCAGAACACCGGTCTGTACCGCTGGGCCGTCGAGCGGCTGGACCAGTTCCTGGACAAGCGCCTCACGCGTCGGCTGGCATCGCTGGCCAGTCAGGTCGGGGCGCTGCAGAAACTGGAGGACAAGCTGTGCTACGGCGGTGCCGTACCTTCGACGATGCACGGCACGCTGGACGTGCCGCAGCTGGATACCGTGCCGGCCCAGCTGATGGACGACTATGCGACGGCCCCCGATGCGCCTGCGCAGGCCGAAGGCTGGCTCTCCCGCTTGCGCCCTGGTGACTGGGTCCGCATCTTTCTGCAGGGTCGCTGGGTACAGGCGCAGGCGCTGTGGCCCGGCGAGCGGCGCGAGATCTGGCTGCTCGGCGATGGCGGTTCGGATGCCACCTGGGCCGTGCGCCGCACCGCGCTGATCACCTTGCATGCCCGAGGGCTGCTCAAGACATTGAAGCAGCGCAGCATCGTGGCTGCTGCGGCCACGCGAGTCCAGGAGCAGGTGGCCCAGACCACGACCGGCGCGGCCGCCTGATCCTCAGGCGTCCAGCAACTGCTGGATCAGCGCGACCACGCGAGCTGGCTCTTCGTGGACGATCCAGTGCGACGCCTCGGGCACCCGCACGATCCTCAGGTCCGGCACCCAACGATTCAGCCCGTGCAGCAACCCGGGCAGCAAGGCCCGGTCCTGCTCACCCCACAACACGGTCGTGGGCACGCGCACCGTGAAGTCTTCGTCCGAGAGTACCAGCGAGTGCAGGGCGTCCGCCGGGCCGGTGGGCGGGCGCAACGGCGAAGCGCGGTAGTAGTTCAACGGGCCGGTCAGGCCTTTCCGCCAAGCTTCGCGGTACCGTTCGCAGAGTGCAGTGGTCAGCCAATCGGCGCCACCCAGCATGGCCAGCAGGCGCGCAAAGTCTTCGCGTGCCAGCAGCTGTTCGGCATCCGGCTGGCAGAGGCGGTTCATGTAGGCGCTGGCGGCCTGTTGTGCGGGGTTGTGGCGCAGCTCGCGCAGGAAGGCCGCTGGATGGGGTGAATTGATGATGAGAAGGCGCCTGAGCAGGTCTGGCCGCTCAGCCGCCAGATTCCAGGCGATGGCGCCACCCCAGTCGTGTGCGACGAGCAGATCCAGCGCTCCGCCGGTGGACTCAATGAGTGCGACCAAGTCGCCCACCAGATGTCGCGGGCGATAGGCGCTGACTTCGGGGGGCTGGCTGGAGCCCGGGTAGCCCCGCAGGTTGGGTGCCAGGCCGCCGATCTGGGGTCCCAGCCGGAGCAGGACCTCGTCCCAGACGAATGCGGCTTCCGGGAAGCCGTGCAGCAGTATCACGCGTCGCGGCTCATCGCCCGCTGCGCGGCATGCCAGGCGCATGCCGCCGGGCAATTCGTGGTCGACGAGGCGGATCACGATGCGGGGTGCACCCAGCCGTAGAGCGCCTGCGCCACGTCGTCCACCCCTTGCTTCCTGAGCGCCGAGAACAGCGTCACCCCGATATCGGTGTTGTCGCTGGAGACTGCGGCCAGTACCGACTGCGCAGCCTGCAGGGCCAGCTGAGCCTGGCTGCGGTTGAGCTTGTCGGCCTTGGTCAGCAAGGCCAGCAGCCGCACTTCTCCGTTGGCCAGGCGCGGGGCCAGAAGGGCCAGCAGGCGCTGGTCCAGGTCGGTAAAACCCAAGCGCGAGTCGATCATCAGCACCACGCCGTGCAAGGGGCGGCGCAGTTGCAGGTAGTCGGCCATCACCTCCTGCCAGCGCAGCTTGGCGGCGCGCTCCACGGCCGCATAGCCGTAGCCTGGCAGGTCGGCAAACAGCGCATCCGGAGCGTCCTTCGGGCCCACTTCGAACAGGTTGATGTGTTGGGTGCGGCCCGGCGTGCGCGACGCAAAGGCCAGCCGCTTCTGCTGGGCCAGCGTATTGATCGCCGTGGACTTGCCCGCGTTGCTGCGGCCGACGAAAGCGATCTCCGGCCGCTCACCGGCCGGCAGTTGGTCGAGCCGGCTGGCTGTCGTGAGAAAGCGGGCGCCATGGGTCCAGCCCAGGGCGCGGCGCGCATCGGCTGGCAGGGTTGGCGCGGCGGCGCGAAAGGGTTGCGTCATGCGACATTGTAAAATTCGTCGGTTTATGCCCCGCGATGCTTCTTTCGAAGGCCCCCGCATGAAGTGTTCTGCCCCACTCGCTCTGTCTGCCTGCTTGGCACTGTTCGCCGGCACCGTGGTCGCCGCCGAGGCCAAGCCCGCTTTCAAGGCAGACGCCGCCAAGGGCCAGCAACTGGCGGCCGCCTGCATCGCCTGCCACGTTGCCGACGGCAGTCGTGGGCTCCCTGCCAATCCCATCCTGCAGGGCCAGCATGCCGACTACATCGTCAAGCAACTGATGGAGTTCAAGGGCGGCAAGCGCAAGAACGCCATCATGACCGGGATGGCCGCGCCGCTGCAGGACGACGACATGAAGCACATCGCGGCGTTCTTCGGCAGCAAGAAGCCCGTCGAAGGGGCCGCGCGGCACAAGGACACGCTGGCCCTGGGCGAACGCATCTACCGCGGCGGCATCATGGCCAAGCAGGTGCCGGCCTGCGCCGGCTGTCACAGCCCCAACGGTGCCGGCATTCCATCCCAATACCCGCGCCTGGGTGGCCAGCATGCCGAGTACCTGGAGGCCCAGATGCTGGGCTTCCGCTCGGGCGAACGTGCCAACAGCGCGCAGATGACGGCCATTGCGGCGAAGCTCAACGACGCCGAGATCAAGGCCGTGGCCGACTACCTGGCGGGCCTGCGCTGATCCACCGCCCGCAGCCCAGGGTCCAGAGGCCGGTTCACGACCGGCCTTTTTCATGCCCAGGGTCCAGCGGCCGATAATGGGCCGCCACCGCCGCAAGAGCAGCGTGCGGCGTAAGAAGATCGTGCACCAGGCGACCTGCGCTTTCCACCTCGACGAGGCCTCCATGCACCACCGAACTGACCGCGGCATCGTTTGCCCCCCTTCGTCGGAGATCACGCCGCAGGCGGTCTACGCGGCCCGACGCCAGATCATCCATGGACTGGTGGCTTCGGCCGCCGGTCTGGCCTTGCCGGCATGGGCCCAGAACACCAGGCCGGGCAAGCTGGCGGCGCTGCCGGCCGCACGCAGTGCGGTGACCGGCGGCGTGACGATGGACAAGCCCACGGCCTATGCCGACGCCTCCACCTACAACAACTTCTACGAGTTCGGCACCGAGAAATCCGACCCTGCCCGCAACGCCCACACGCTCAAGCCCAGGCCGTGGAGCGTGCTGGTGGAGGGGCTGGTCAAGCGGCCCGGCACCTACGACCTGGAGACGCTGCTCAAGCTGGCGCCGATGGAAGAGCGCATCTACCGGTTGCGCTGCGTCGAAGGCTGGTCGATGGTCATTCCCTGGGTGGGCTATTCGCTGGCCGAACTGATCAAGCGCGTCGAGCCCACCGGCGATGCCCGGTTCGTGCAGTTCGAGACCCTGGCCGACAAGGCGCAGATGCCTGGCTTGCGCTCCGGCGTCCTGGACTGGCCCTACGTCGAAGGCCTGCGCCTGGACGAGGCGATGCACCAGCTGACGCTGCTGGCCTTCGGCATGTACGGCGAGGTGCTGCCCAACCAGAACGGGGCGCCCTTGCGCCTGGTCGTGCCCTGGAAGTACGGCTTCAAGGCGGCGAAATCCATCGTCAGGATCCGCTTCGTCGACAAGCAGCCCAAGACCAGCTGGGAAGCAGCCGCTCCCAGCGAGTACGGCTTCTATTCCAACGTCAACCCGCAAGTGGACCATCCACGATGGAGCCAGGCCACCGAGCGCCGCATCGGCGAAGACGGTCTGTTTGCCAAGAAGCGGCCGACGCTGCTGTTCAACGGCTACGAGCCCCAGGTCGGGCAGTTGTACGCCGGCATGGACCTGCGCAAGCACTTCTGACCTTGCGTGCCGGTTGGGTCAACGCTGGCCTGCAGGGCCGGGCGGCCAAGCCGCTGGTCTTCGTGGCCGCGCTGCTGCCGCTGGCAACACTGGTGGCCGGGGCAGCCACGGGCACGCTGGGCGCCAACCCGGCGGAGGTGCTGATTCGCAGCACGGGTGACTGGACGCTGCGTCTGCTGTGCCTGACGCTGGCCGTCACCCCTTTGCGCCAGTTCACGGGCTGGCATGCGCTGGCGCGGCTGCGCCGCATGCTGGGGCTGTTCTGCTTCTTCTACGGCCTGCTGCACTTTCTGTGCTTTGCCTGGCTGGACATGGGCCTGGACCCTGAGGCCATCCTGCGTGACATCGCGAAGCGACCCTTCATCCTGGTCGGCAGCACGGCCTTGCTGCTGATGCTGCCGCTGGCCGCCACTTCTTTCAACCGAGCCATCCGCTGGCTGGGTGCGGCGCGCTGGCAGCGCATGCACCGGGCCGTGTATGCCGTGGCTCTGTTGGCGCTGCTGCACTTCTTCTGGATGCGCAGTGGCAAGAACGACTTCGCTGAAGTGGCGGTCTACGCCACGATCGTCGGCGTGCTGCTGGGCTGGCGGGCCTGGTACCGATGGCGCCGGCGGAACACCGCCTGAAGGATGGCAGGGCCGGCATCGGCCGCCTGAACCGGTTCGAATCGTGATGGGCTGCGCGGGCCGCCCCCCACGAAGAGGGGGCCGCGCCACAGAAGCCGGCCGCTAGCATGGTGCAACGCCTCTGCCGGATCCGTGCGATGCTCCCAGCCACAGCCACCCGAAGATCCGCCCTGATCGAATTGCGCCAGGCGGCGCGGGTGCTGGATGCAGCCCGGCGCCGATGCGGCAGCCCGTTTGCAATGAGCAGCGCGCTGACCGCAATGGCCCGGGCTTGCCGCAGCCTGCATGACGAGGTCAACGCCGAAGGCTACCTGGACGAGGCACTGCGCTGGGCGCGAGCCGCCGGCTCCATCGATCTCGTGGTGGACCTGCTGTGCGAACTCTGCGAGGTGTGCGCCGCGTTAGGTCTGGCCACTGCTGAAGAAGACGAAGGTCCCGACCCGGCTGCCTGCGAGCGGATGCGCGACCATGCTTTCGAAGCCTCCACGTTGGCCAACCGCGTGGCCGATGCCAGCTGGGAGGCCAAGGTGCTGATGCGCATCGGTGCGGTGCTGGAGAGCTGCGGTGACCGCGATGACGCGGTGCTGCTGCAGACCCGGGCTCTGCGCCTGATGTCCGGCAGCCTGGCCGCTGGCGCCCCGGACCCGACCTTGCTGCCCAGCCTGGGGCGTCTGGCCGATAGCTGAGGGCACTGGCCGCCTGCAACGGGCGCGGGTCAGGCGCGGCCCAGCACCGGTGCCAGTGCGCGGCCCGTGTGCGACTGTGCAGCCACCACCACCTCGGGCGCCCCGGCTGCCACCACGCGGCCGCCCGCGGAGCCACCTTCCGGCCCGAGGTCTATGACCCAGTCGGCTTCGGCGATGACGTCGAGGTCGTGTTCGATGACGACCACGCTGTGGCCCGCATCCACCAGCCGGTGCAGCACGCGGATGAGCTTTTCCACGTCGGCCATGTGCAGGCCCACGGTGGGTTCGTCCAGCACGTACAGGGTGTGCAGCGACCGCTGGCCGCGGCGGGTGACGTCGTCGCGCACCTTGCTCAGTTCGGTGACGAGCTTGATGCGTTGCGCCTCACCGCCGCTCAGCGTGGGTGAAGGCTGGCCCAGCGTCAGATAGCCCAGGCCCACGTCCTTCAGCAGTTGCAGCGGATGGCTGATGGCCGGCATGCTGGCGAAGAAGTCCACCGCCTCGTCGACCTCCATGCGCAGCACGTCGCCGATGCTCTTGCCGCGCCAGGTGACGGCCAGCGTCTCGGCGTTGAAGCGCGCGCCGTGGCAGAGGTCGCAGGGTACCTTCACATCGGGCAGGAAGCTCATCTCGATGGTCTTCAGGCCCTGGCCTTCGCAGCCGGGGCAGCGGCCTTCGCCGGTGTTGAACGAGAAGCGCGCCGAGCCGTAGCCGCGCGCCCGGGCTTCCAGTGTTTCGGTGAAAAGCTTGCGGATCGCATCCCAGAAGCCGATGTAAGTGGCCGGGCAGGAGCGGGGTGTCTTGCCGATGGGCGTCTGGTCGACTTCCAGCACACGGGCGATGGGCTCGAAGCCGCTCAGGTCGCTGCAGCCGGCCAGTGGCGGCAGGCCGCCGGCAGCGCGCCCGGCGGCAATGGCGTCGCGCCCGGCACGGCTGGCCCTGAGCGCAA
>DAORNK010000011.1:0-31453 GCA_035440985.1 Rubrivivax sp.
GGCCGCAGTTGCCGCGCGCTGCACGCTGGGTGCTGGGGATGGTCGCGCTGTGGGCGGCCTGGCTGGCCGTGGCTCAGGCCCGCAGCGTGGGCATCAACTTTCTGCTGTCCGTGCTGTGCCTGGTGTGGATGGCCGACGTGGCAGCCTACTTCGGTGGCCGCGCCTTCGGGCGCCGCAAGCTGGCGCCATCGATCAGCCCGGGCAAGAGCTGGGAGGGCGTCTGGTCCGGCATGCTGGGTGTGCTGGCCCTGGCGGCCTTCTGGATCTGGCTGGACACGCGTGGCGGCTTCGACGGCCCCAGTGTCTACACGCGCCTGTGGCACGCGCAGGGTGGCCTGGGCATGGTGGTGTCCCTGCTGGGCCTGTGTGGCCTGAGCGTGGTGGGCGATCTGGTGGAGTCGCTGGTCAAGCGCGCCGCCGGCGCCAAGGACAGCAGCCGGCTGCTGCCGGGCCATGGTGGTGTGCTCGACCGCGTCGATGCGCTGCTGCCCGTGGTGCCCGCGGCGCTGGCTTTGATGACCCTGGATCTGCGATGACGGCGCGACCGCAACGCCTGGCCATTCTGGGCTCGACCGGCTCGATCGGCACCAGCACGCTGGATGTGGTGGCCCGTCACCCGGAGCGCTTCGAGATCGTCGGCCTGACCACGTTTCGCCGTGTGGACCTGCTGCTGGCGCAGTGCCAGCGTTTCCGTCCCCGGGTGGTGGTGGTGCCCAGCGAGGCTCGCGCCGACGAAGCCCGTCGCGGCCTGGCGCAGCTGCGCCTGCCCACCGAGGTGCGCGTGGGGCCGCAGGCCCTGTGCGAGCTGGCGCGCGATCCGGCCGTGGACAGCGTGATGGCCGCCATCGTCGGCGCTGCCGGCCTGCCGGCCTGCATGGCGGCAGCCCGTGCCGGTAAGCGGCTGCTGCTGGCCAACAAGGAAGCCCTGGTGGTGGGTGGTGCCCTCTTCATGCAAGCGGTGGCCGCGTCCGGTGCGACGCTGCTGCCCATCGACAGCGAACACTCGGCGATCTTCCAGTGTCTGCCCGAGGATCGGCAGGCCTGGGCTGCCCGCATCGACCACATCGTGCTCACGGCCAGCGGCGGCCCCTTCCGCGAGCGCGACCACGAGACCCTGCATGGCGTGACGCCGGCCCAGGCCGTGGCCCACCCGAACTGGGTGATGGGGCGCAAGATCTCGGTCGACTCGGCCACGATGATGAACAAGGCGCTCGAAGTGATCGAGGCGCGCTGGCTGTTTGATCTGCAGCCCGAGAAGATCCGGGTCGTGATCCACCCGCAGAGCATCATCCACTCGATGGTCGTGTGCCGTGATGCCTCCGTGCTGGCGCAACTGGGCACGCCCGACATGAAGGTGCCGATCGCCTACGGCCTGTCGTTCCCGCATCGCATCGAATCGGGGGCGCCTGCCCTGGATCTTCTGGGCCTGCCCGCGCTGAGCTTCCAGGCTCCGGAACGGGCACGCTTCCCGGGCCTGTTCCTGGCCTGGGACGCCTTGCGCGCGCCAGCGGGCACGACGGCCATCCTGAATGCCGCCAACGAGATCGCGGTGGAAGCCTTCCTCGCTGGAACCATTCGCTTCACCGCGATTCACAGTGTCAATGCCCGCACGCTCGATCGACTGCAGCCTCAACTCGGGCCTGACCACTCGCTGGACGACCTGCTCGAACTCGACCGGCGAGCACGCGCCGTGGCGGTTGGCGTGATGCAGGAGCTGGCGGCGTGATCACGACCGTGCTGGCCTTCCTGCTGACGCTCGGGCTGCTGATCGTCATCCACGAGTACGGCCACTATCGCGTGGCGGTGGCCTGCGGCGTCAAGGTGCTGCGTTTCTCGGTCGGCTTCGGGCGCGTACTGTGGCGGCGTCAGCGCAGCCCCGACGACACCGAATTCGTGGTCTGTGCACTGCCCCTGGGGGGTTATGTGCGCATGCTGGACGAGCGCGAAGCACCGGTCGATGCAGGACTGCTGGCCCAGGCCTTCAATCGCCAGAGCCTGGCGCGGCGCGCCGCCATCGTGGCCGCCGGGCCGCTGGCCAACCTGCTGCTGGCGGTGCTGCTGTACGCCGGGGCGCATTGGATCGGCTTGGACGAGCCCAAGGCGGTGATGGGGCAACCCACCGCCGGCAGTGCGGCTGAGCGCGCCGGCTTGCGCGCCGGTGATTGGGTGCGGTCGCTGTCTGCCGACGGCCAGTCGTGGACCGACGTGCGCTCGGTCACCGATCTGCGTTGGCAGGTCACGCAAGCTGCGATGGCCCGTTCCGATCTGCAGATGCAGGTCACCGACCGCGAAGGCCGCGGCGCGCGCACGCTGACGCTGGGGCTGGCGGGAACGGACCCCCACGATGTCGATGCCCAGTTCGCCCGCAAGCTCGGGCTGGGCTCGTTGTACAGCGAGCCCGTGCTGGGGGAAGTCAAGGCGGCCGGGCCGGCGGCGCAGGCCGGCTTACGCCAGGGCGACCGTGTCCTGGCGTTGGATGGCCAACCGGTTCCGGACGCCCAGACGCTGCGTGAGCGCATCCGCTCCAGCATCCGGGACGGCAAGGTCGTGCCCCAGCAGTGGCGGCTGGAGCGGGCCGGGCAGACCCTGGATGTCACGGTCACGCCACGCCTGGTCCACGAAGGTGACCAGGCGATCGGCCGCATCGACGCGTTCGTGGGTCAACCGCCGGCGATGGTCAAGGTGCAGCACGGTCCGCTGGAAGGGCTGGTGCAAGGCGCGGTGCGCACCTGGGAGGTTTCGGTGCTGACCGTGCGCATGCTGGGGCGCATGCTGATCGGGGAGGCCTCGCTGAAGAACCTCAGCGGGCCGATCACGATCGCCGACTATGCAGGCCAGTCGGTCAACCAGGGTCTGGCCTACTACCTGGGGTTCCTGGCGCTGGTCAGCGTCAGCCTGGGCGTGCTGAACCTGCTGCCGCTGCCCATGCTCGATGGTGGCCACCTGATGTATTACATTTTCGAGGGCGTGACCGGGCGACCGGTCTCTGACCTCTGGCTGGCCCGGCTCCAGCGTGGTGGCATCGCGGTGCTGCTTCTGATGATGTCTGTCGCCCTGTTCAACGACGTGGCCCGCTTGCTGGGCCTGAACTGAAAGCTCATGCTCCCTGTTTCCCTGTTCGGGCCGCTCCGGCCAGTGGCCGCGTGCGTGGTGGCGGCGGCAACCGCCGCGGTGGCCTTGCCCGCGCTGGCGGTGCAGCCCTTCGTGCTCAAGGACATCCGGGTCGAGGGCCTGCAGCGCTCGGATCCCGGCACCGTGTTTGCGGCGCTGCCGTTCCGCATCGGCGACACCTACAACGACGACAAGGGCGCCGCCGCGCTGCGCGCGCTGTTCGCCACGGGCCTCTTCAAGGACGTGCGCATCGAGATCGAAGGCCAGGTGGCCGTGATCATCGTGGACGAACGTTCCATCATCGCCAGCGTCACCTTCGTGGGCCTGAAGGAGTTCGACAAGGATCCGCTGACCAAGTCGCTGCGGGATTCCGGCATCGGCGAAGGCCTGCCGTTCGACCGCGCCCTGGTGGACCGGGCGGAGCAGGAGATCAAGCGCCAGTACCTGAGCCGCAGCCTGTACGGCGCGGAGGTCGTCACCACGATCACGCCGATCGAACGCAACCGCGTCAACGTCACCTTCACGATGAGCGAAGGCGATGCAGCCCGCATCAAGGACATCCGCATCGTCGGCAGCAAGGTCTACTCGGAGTCCACGCTGCTGGACCTGCTGGAGTTGACGCCCACCGGCTGGTTCACCTGGTACAGCAAGACCGACCGCTATTCACGCACCAAGCTCAATGCCGATCTGGAGAAGCTGCGCGCGCACTACTTCAATCGAGGCTATCTCGAGTTCGCCGTCGAATCGACCCAGGTCACGATCTCGCCCGACAAGCAGACCATCTCGGTGGCCATCTCCATCAAGGAAGGCCAACCCTACACGGTCACCTCGGTGAGGCTGGAAGGCGAGTACCTGGGCAAGGAAGAGGAGTTCCGAGCCCAGGTGCTGCTGCGCCCTGGCCAGCCCTACCGGGGCGATGCGGTGACCGAGACCTCGCGCCGCTTCCAGGACCTGTTCGGCCTGTACGGCTACGCCTTCGCACGCATCGAACCGCGCCCCGAGATCGACCGCGCCACCGGCCAGGTGGCGGTGGTCTTCACGGCCGAGCCGCAGCGGCGGGTCTATGTGCGCCGCATCGACGTGGCAGGCAACACCCGCACGCGCGACGAAGTCGTGCGGCGTGAGTTCCGACAACTGGAGTCGGCCTGGTACGACGGCGGGCTGATCAAGCTGTCCAAGGAGCGTGTCGACCGGCTGGGCTACTTCAAGGATGTCGAGGTCGAGACCAACGAAGTGGCCGGCGCACCCGATCAGGTCGACCTGGTCGTCAACGTGACCGAGAAGCCCACCGGCAACCTGATGATCGGTGCGGGCTACTCCAACGCCGAGAAGCTCACCTTCACGGCCCAGGTCCGGCAGGACAACGCCTTCGGTTCGGGCAAGAGCCTGGGCATCGAGGTCAACACCAGCAAGTACAACCGCACGCTGGTCCTGAGCTCGGTGGATCCGTACTGGACGGTGGACGGCATCTCGATGGCGGTCGACGCGTTCTACCGCACCAGCCGGCCCATCAATTTCCTGGGTGACACCTACGATCTGCGCACGCCGGGGGCGGCGATCCGCTTCGGCGTGCCGTTCTCCGAGTACGACACGGTGTTCGTCGGTCTGGGCTGGGAACGCACGGAACTGGGCACCAGTGTCGGCCTGCCCCTGGCGTGGTTGAACTACCGTGCCCTGTACGGCAACAAGTCGGATGCCTTTGCCGCTACCGTGGGCTGGGCCCGCGATGGCCGCGACAGCCTGCTCGTGCCCACCGCGGGCCGCTACCAGCGCGTCTTCTTCGAATGGAGCCTGGCTGGCGAGGTGCGCTACCTCAAGACCAACCTGCAGTACCAGGAGTACTGGCCGCTGCCGCTGCGCATGACCCTGGGCGTGAACGCCGAACTCGGTATCGGCAAGGGACTGGGCGGCAAGCCCTATCCGGTCTTCAAGAACTTCTACGGTGGTGGCCTGGGCACGGTGCGCGCGTTCGAGCAGGGCTCGCTGGGCGTCGTGGACCCCACCGGTGCCTATGTGGGTGGCGCCCGCCGCTTCAACGTCAACGGCGAGTTGTACTTCCCGGTGCCGGGCACGGGAAGCGACCGCACCTTGCGCATCTTTGCCTTCACCGATGCCGGCAACGTGTGGCGCGAAGACGAGAAGGTCACCGCATCCTCGCTGCGCGTCTCGGCCGGCCTGGGCCTGAGCTGGATCTCGCCGGTCGGGCCGCTCAAGCTGAGCTGGGGCGCGCCTTTGCGCGTCCAGCGCAACGATAGAATCCAGCGTTTCCAATTCCAGATCGGGACTGCCTTCTGATGAAGACGTTCGCCACTCGCACCCTTGCGGTTGCTGCCCTGTCCATCGCTGCGGCGGCGCCCCTGTCGGCCCAGGAGCTGAAGATCGGTTACGTCAACAGCGAACGCGTGCTGCGTGAGGCACTGCCGGCCAAGGCGGCGCAGGCCAAGCTGGAGGCCGAATTCGGCAAGCGCGAGCGTGAACTCAACGACGCGGCGACGCGGCTGAAGACGGCAGCCGACAAGCTCGACAAGGATGCCCCCACGCTGGCCGAGACCGAAAAGAACCGGCGCCAGCGCGAACTCGTCGAACAGGATCGTGACCTGCAGCGCAAGCGCCGGGAGTTCCAGGAAGACCTCAACCAGCGCCGCAACGAGGAACTCGCCAGCGTGGTGGAACGTGCCAACCGGGTGATCAAGCAGATCTTCGACGGCGAGAAGTACGACCTGATCCTGCAGGAAGTGATCTTCGCCAGCAACCGCGTGGACATCACCGAGAAGGTGATCAAGGTCCTCAACGCCACCGGTTCTGCCGGCAAGTGACGCACCGGCGCGGCACGCACTGAGCCCATCGTGGTGGTGCGCGCCCGCCTTGGCGAACTGGCTGCGCTGCTGGGCGGTGAACTGATCGGCGACGCGAACGCCCAGGTCACGCGCATCAGCGGCCTGGAGGCCGCTGATGCCCAGAGCATCAGCTTCCTGGCCCAGGCGCGCTACCAGACCCAACTGGCGACCACCGCCGCAGGCTGTGTCATCGTGGCGCCCGCGATGCGAGACCTGGCCGCGGCCCGTGGCGCGACCATCGTCTGCCCGGATCCATATCTGGCCTTTGCACGACTGACGCAGTGGTGGGCGGCCCGGAGCCGCTCCGCACCGGTGCCAGGCGTGCATGCCAGCGCCGTCGTCGAGCCTGGCGCGGTGGTGCCGGCCAGCGCCTCGATCGGCCCGCTGGCCTACATCGCGAGGGGCGCGCGCATCGGTGATGCGGCGGTCATCGGGTCGCACTGCCACCTGGGTGAGGACTGTCGGGTCGGCGCCAACACCTGGCTCAAACCCCATGTCACGCTCAGTGCCGCCTGCTCGATCGGTGACCGCGGGATCGTCCACAGCGGCGCCGTCATCGGGGCTGATGGATTCGGTTTTGCGCCCGCGCAGGGCCACTGGGAGAAGATCGAACAACTGGGTGGCGTGCGCATCGGCCACGACGTGGAGATCGGTGCCAACACCTGCATCGACCGTGGCGCGCTGGAAGACACCGTGCTCGAAGACGGTGTCAAGCTGGACAACCTGGTGCAGATCGGCCACAACGTGCATGTCGGTGCCCACAGCGCCTTCGCAGGTTGCGTCGGCGTGGCCGGCAGCGCTCGCATCGGGCGCCACTGCACGGCCGGCGGCGGGGCCATCATCCTGGGCCATCTGGAGATCGTCGACCACGTGCACATCACGGCCGCCACCGTGATCACGCGCTCCATCCGGCAGCCTGGCCAGTACAGCGGGGCGTTCCCCTTCGATGACAATGCGTCCTGGGAAAAGAACGCCGCCACCCTGCGGCAACTGCATGCCTTGCGCGAGAGGCTGCGTGCGCTGGAGAAGAAGAGCTGAAGACCATGGACATCCAACACATCCTGCGCAAGCTGCCGCACCGCTATCCCTTCCTGCTCGTGGATCGTGTGCTGGAGATCGAGAAGGGCGTACGCATCAAGGCGTTGAAGAACGTCACCATCAACGAGCCGTTCTTTCCCGGGCACTTTCCGGCACGGCCGGTGATGCCCGGCGTGCTGATGCTCGAAGCGCTGGCGCAGGCCGCGGCGTTGCTCTCCTTCGAATCGCTGGACGGTGATCCACCCGACGACATGGTGGTCTACTTCGCCGGCATCGACAACGCGCGCTTCAAGCGGCCGGTCGGGCCCGGTGATCAGCTGATCCTGGAAGCCGCCATCGATCGCGCCAAATCGGGCATCTACCGCTACAAGACCCGCGCCACCGTGGATGGCGCGGTGGTCGTCGAGGCCGACCTCATGTGCACGATGCGCACGGCGGGCTGAGAGCCATGGCGCTGATCCATCCGAGCGCCATCATCGACCCGGCGGCCGAACTGGCCGCTACCGTGACGGTGGGGCCGTACGCCGTGATCGGCGCCGGTGTGCAGATCGGCGACGGCAGCACGATCGGTGCGCACTGCGTGATCGATGGTCCCACCGTGATCGGCCGTGACAACCGCATCTTCAGCCACGCCGCGCTGGGTGGTGCACCGCAGGACATGAAGTACCGCGGGGAACCCACGGCGCTGCACATCGGTGACCGCAACACGATCCGGGAGTTCTGCACCTTCAACCGGGGCACGGCACAGGATGTGGGCATCACGCGCGTGGGCAGCGACAACTGGGTGATGGCGTATGTCCACGTCGCGCATGACGTTCAACTGGGCGACCACACCATCCTGGCCAACAACGCCACGCTGGCCGGCCACGTGCGCGTGGGCGATTGGGCCATCATCGGTGGCCTGACGGGCGTGCACCAGTTCTGCCATGTCGGGGCACACGTGATGACGGGTTTCCAGAGCCGCATCGCCCAGGATGTACCGCCCTTCATGATGGTCGAGGGCAATCCCAGCGAAGTGCGCGGCTTCAATGCCGAAGGCCTGCGCCGCCGGGGCTTTTCGCGCGAGCGCATCGCACAGGTCAAGCAGATGCACCGGCTGCTGTACCGCGACGGGCTCAAGCTCGACGAGGCTCGCGACGCCATTGCGGCGCTGGCCGGCGGCGTCGAGGGTGGCGATGCCGATGTCCGCCTGTTGCTGGACTTCCTGGCGGCATCGACGCGCGGCATCGTTCGCTGAACAGGGCGCCCGTGCAACTGTCCATGGTGGCCGGTGAGGCCTCGGGCGACCTGCTGGCCGGGTTGCTGCTGGGAGGGCTGCGGCAGCGCTGGCCTGATCTCGGTGCCGCGGGCATCGGCGGCCCCCGGATGGCCGAACAGGGCTTTCAGGCCTGGTGGCCGCACGACAAGCTGGCCGTGCGCGGCTACGTCGAAGTGCTGCGCCACTACCGTGAGATCTCGGGCATCCGCGAAGCGCTGGCCAAGCGGCTGCTGCGCGAGCGCCCGGCGGCTTTCATCGGCGTGGACGCGCCGGACTTCAACCTGGGGCTCGAAGCCCGGCTCAAGGCGGCCCGCCTCAAGACCGTGCACTTCATCTGCCCATCCATCTGGGCCTGGCGGGGCGGGCGGGCGCGCAAGATGGCTCAGGCGGTGGACCACGTGCTTTGCCTCTTTCCCTTCGAGCCGGCCTTGTTGCAGGCCCATGGGGTGCCCGCCACCTTTGTCGGGCACCCGCTGGCCGATGCGATTGCGCTGCAGCCGCCGCGCGAGGCCAGCCGGGCCCAGCTCGGCCTGCGTACGAACGACACCGTGGTGGCGGTGCTGCCCGGCAGCCGACGGTCGGAGATCCAGTACATCGCGCCGGCCTTCCTGCAGGCCGTGGCGCTGTTGCATCGCCAGCAGCCCGGGCTGCGCTTCCTGCTTCCGGTGGCAGGCACGTTGCGGCCGCTGCTGGAGCCTCTGGCCGCCCGCCACGCTCCCGGCGTGCCGCTGCAGTGGCTGCAGGGCCAGTCGCATGCCGCACTCGCGGCCTGTGACGTCACGCTGATCGCCAGCGGGACGGCCACCCTCGAAGCCGCGCTGTTCAAGCGGCCGATGGTGATCGGCTACAACATGCATCCTTGGACCTGGCAGCTGATGAAGCGCATGAAGTACCAGCCCTGGGTAGGCCTGCCCAACATCCTGAGCCAGTCGTTCGTGGTGCCCGAGTTGATCCAGGACGACTGTGAGCCGCACGCGCTGGCACGCGCCGTCCGTGGCTGGCTGGACGATGCACCAGCCTGCGAACGGCTGCAGAGCCGCTTCACCGAACTGCACCACCTGCTGCGCCGCGATACCGCGCGCTGTGCCACCGATGCGATCGAGCAAGTCCTTCTTGCGTGACCACCTGGGGCCCGAATGGGCGCTTCCAGGGTTGCTGGCCGGCGTCGACGAAGCCGGGCGGGGGCCGCTGGCCGGGCCGGTCGTGGCGGCGGCGGTGATCCTCGACGATCTGCACCCGATCCGTGGCCTGGCCGACTCCAAGACCCTCTCGCCGCGCCGCCGCGAAGCCTTGTTCGATGACATCCGGGCGCGTGCCTTGTGCTGCTCGATCGCCAGCGCCAGTGCGCGGGAGATCGATCAGCTCAACATCCTGCAGGCCACCTTGCTGGCCATGCGTCGCGCCGTCGAAGGCCTGCGGCTGCCGCCGCACCGCGTGGTGGTGGACGGCAACCGTGTGCCGGAGCTGCGCATGCCGGTGGCCGCTGTGGTCAAGGGCGATGCCAGGCTGGCCGCGGTCTCTGCCGCATCCATCCTGGCCAAGGTGCACCGCGATCGCCTGTGCCAGGAGCTGGAGGGCCGCTTTCCCGGCTATGGGTTCGCCAGCCACAAGGGCTACCCCACGGCCGAGCACCTGGCGGCGCTCCGGCGCCAGGGCCCCTGCGCCGAGCATCGGCTCAGCTTCGCCCCCGTGCGGGCAGCGGCGCGGCCGTGAGCGAGCCCCAGGCCATCCGCTCGCGGGACAACCCGATGCTGGCAAGGGTTCGCCGCCTGGTGCAGGACGGGGCAGCCTATCGCCGGCTCGGCCAAGTCTGGGTCGAAGGGGATCATCTGTGCGGCGCGTTGCGCACGCGTGGATGGCCGGCGCGCCTGGCGCTGATCACCGAAGAGGCGTGGCAGCATGGCCGCCTGCGTGAACTCGCGGGCTGGGCACAACAGATACGCGTGCTGCCGGCCGCCTTGTTCGCCGGTATCAGTGCACTGGAGTCACCCGCGGCCATCGGCTTCGTTCTGGACATGCCAGGTCCCGAGGCGATGAGACCCGGCTGCGCCAGCATCGTGCTCGACCGGCTTCAGGACCCGGGCAACGTGGGCAGCGTGCTGCGCAGCGCGGCGGCCTTTGGCTGCACCCAGGTGCTGGCGATCAAAGGCACGGCCGCCCTGTGGTCGCCCAAGGTCCTGCGCGCCGGCATGGGGGCGCACTTCGGTTTGCGCCTGCTCGAAGGCCTGGATGAGGCCGATCTGGCCGGCATGGCCGTGCCCTTGGTTGCCGCTGACCCGCATGCCGGCCCGGCCCTGCACGAGTCCCGCCTGCCTAGGCCTTGCGCCTGGGTTCTGGGGCACGAAGGGCAGGGCGTCTCGGCCAGTCTGTTGGCCGCCTGCAGGCTGCGCGTGCGCATCCCACAGCCCGGAGGTGAAGAGTCCCTGAACGTGGCGGCTGCGGCGGCTGTGGTGCTCTACGAGTCCAGCCGGCAGGCGCTGCCCGGTGGATCCCCGGCGAGCGGGCCTGTGCAAACCCGTCAGTAGGTCAGCCGGTCCGGGCGCAGGTCGCGCAGGATGGTGGTGGCGATCTCCTCGATCGACTTGTGCGTCGAAGACAGCCAGGACACCCCTTCGCGCCGCATCATGGCTTCCGCTTCATTGACCTCCATGCGGCAGTTCTCGAGCGAAGCGTACTTGCTGCCCGGCCGCCGCTCGTGCCGGATCTGCGACAGGCGTTCTGGGTCTATGGTCAGGCCGAAGCACTTTCGCTTGTAGGGCGCCAGCGCACCCGGCAGGCGCCCGCGGTCGAAGTCTTCCGGGATCAGCGGGTAATTGGCCGCCTTGATGCCGTGTTGCATGGCCAGATACAGGCTGGTCGGCGTCTTGCCGCTGCGGCTGACGCCCAGCAGGATCACGTCGGCGCGATCCAGGTTGCGCGAGCTCTGGCCGTCGTCGTGAGCCAGGCTGAAGTTGATGGCCTCGATGCGGTCGTCGTACTCCTGGCTCTGGCTGACGTCGGAGAAGCGGCCGACCCGATGGTTGCTCTTGACACCGAACTCCGTTTCCAGCGGTTCGACAAAGGTGCGGAACATGTCCAGGACCAGGGCCTTGCATCCGGCGCCGGTGAGGATGCCGCGCACCTCGTCATCGACCAGGGTGATGAAGACGATCGGGCGCTTGCCTTCGCCCTCGGCCAGCCGGTTGACCTCGTCCACCACCTGGTGCGCCTTGTCGACGGTGTCGATGAAGGGCCGGCGCACGTGCCGAGGGCGGGCCGGGAACTGCGCGAGGATGGAGTTGCCGAAGGTCTCGGCCGTGATGCCGGTGCCATCGGAAACGAAAAAGACGGTGCGCTCGGGCATGGCGGTGGCGGCGGGCTCGGGACCAACCGGGGCAGCGGAAGCGGGCCATCATAAGGAAGAACTACTTAGAATCCGGTCATTCATCCGCCGCCCAGCCACCCCGTGCCCCACACCGGCCTCCAAGCACAACTCCAAGGCGTCAGCGCCACGGGATCGGCTGGCCACGCCAACCGCCGCCGCAGGGCGGCTGTTCTGCGGGCCAGGGCTCATGCGGAAGCACCGCTTTTTTCACGTTACGGAGCTTTCCCATGTCACTGGCCCCCCTGGCGACCGCCCTGGTCGCACCGTTTGAACATCTGAGGATGTCGGACGTCGAGACCGTAGGCGGCAAGAACGCCTCGCTCGGCGAAATGATCAGCCAACTGGCCGCCAGCGGGGTGCGTGTGCCCGGCGGCTTTGCCACCACGGCGTTTGCCTTTCGACAGTTCCTGCGCCACGGTGGACTGGACGCGCGCATCCGGGACAAGCTGGCCACGCTGGATGTCGATGACGTGCGCGCGCTGGCCGCGGCCGGCGCGTCGATTCGCCAGTGGGTGGTCGACACGCCGTTTCCGCCGGACCTGGAAGCCGCCATCCGCACCGAGTTCGCCCGCCTCACGGCGGGTTCGCCGGCCGCCAGTTTTGCGGTGCGTTCTTCGGCAACGGCCGAAGACCTGCCCGACGCCTCCTTTGCCGGCCAGCAAGAGACCTTTCTCAACGTGACGGGCATCGACGACATCCTGCACCGCATCAAGGAGGTCTTCGCATCGCTCTACAACGATCGGGCCATCAGCTACCGCGTGCACAAGGGTTTTGCGCATGCCGACGTGGCGCTGTCCGCCGGCGTGCAACGCATGGTGCGTTCCGACGTAGGCGCCGCCGGTGTGCTTTTCACCATCGACACCGAGTCGGGCTTTGCCGATGTCGTCTTCATCACCGCCAGCTATGGCCTGGGTGAACTCGTGGTGCAGGGGGCCATCAATCCCGACGAGTTCTACGTGCACAAGCCGACGCTGTCGGCGGGCCGGTTTGCCGTCATCCGCCGTGTGCTGGGTTCCAAGCTCCAGCGCATGGAATTCGCATCGGCACAGGAGAAGGCCGACAGCGCCCGCCTGGTCAAGGTGGTGGACAACCCGCCCGAGCTGCGCAACCGCTACGCCCTGAGCGATGCCGATGTGACCGAACTGGCCCGCTTCGCGCTGATCATCGAGAAGCACTACGGCCGGCCGATGGACATCGAGTGGGGCAAGGATGGCGTCGACGGCCAGCTCTACATCCTGCAGGCCAGGCCCGAGACCGTGAAGAGCCAGTCCGCGGGCCGCGTCGAGCAGCGCTACCAGCTCAAGGGCGACCGCAGCAAGACACCGGTGCTGACCGAAGGGCGCGCCATCGGCCAGAAGATCGGCACCGGGCCGGTGCGCCTGGTGCGCAGCACGGCGGAGATGGACCGCGTGCAACCCGGCGACGTGCTCGTCACCGACATGACCGATCCCAACTGGGAGCCGGTGATGAAGCGGGCCAGTGCCATCGTCACCAACCGCGGCGGGCGTACCTGCCATGCGGCCATCATCGCGCGCGAACTGGGCATCCCGGCGGTGGTGGGCTGCGGCGACGCGACCGAAAAGCTGCACGAGGGCTCGCTGGTCACGGTTTCCTGCGCCGAAGGCGATACCGGCTTCGTCTACGACGGGCTGCTGGAAACCGAGATCAGCGACGTGGTGCGCGGCGAGATGCCGTACTGCCCGATCAAGATCATGATGAACGTGGGCAACCCGCAGCTGGCCTTCGATTTCTGCCAGATGCCCAATGCGGGAGTCGGACTGGCGCGGCTGGAGTTCATCATCAACAACAACATCGGGGTACACCCCAAGGCGATCCTGGACTATCCGAACATCGAACCCGACCTGAAGAAGGCGGTGGAATCGGTCGCCCGCGGTCACGCCAGCCCGCGTGCCTTCTACGTCGACAAGCTCACCGAAGGCATCTCCACGATTGCCGCGGCTTTCTGGCCCAAGCCCGTCATCGTGCGCTTGTCCGATTTCAAGAGCAACGAGTACCGCAAGCTCATCGGTGGCACGCGCTACGAGCCCGACGAAGAGAACCCCATGCTGGGCTTCCGTGGAGCCAGTCGCTACATCAGCGGTGACTTCAGCGATGCCTTCGCGATGGAGTGCGAAGCCCTCAAGCGGGTGCGCAGCGAGATGGGCCTGACCAACGTCGAGATCATGGTGCCCTTCGTGCGCACGGTGAAGCAGGCCGCGCAGGTGGCGCAGATGCTGGCCGAGCGCGGGCTCAGGCGCGGCGTGGACGGCCTGCGGCTGATCATGATGTGCGAAGTGCCCAGCAACGCCATCCTGGCCGAGCAGTTCCTGCAGCACTTCGACGGCATGTCGATCGGCTCGAACGACCTGACGCAGCTCACGCTGGGCCTGGACCGCGACTCCGGGCTGGCCCAGTTGGCGGCCGACTTCGACGAACGCGACGCCGCCGTCAAGGCCTTGATCTCGCGCGCCATTGCGGCCTGCCGCGCCAACGGCAAGTATGTGGGCATCTGTGGCCAAGGCCCCAGCGATCATCCGGACTTTGCCGACTGGCTGGCGGCCGAAGGCATTGTCTCGATCTCGCTGAACCCCGATACGGTGATCGACACCTGGCAGCGGTTGGCCAGGCGTTCCTAGCCTGTCCTGCGTCACGCACGAGGGGCCCTGCGGGGCCCCTCAGTCTTGCACGGCCGCATCAATCGCTCAGGGAAACACCTATCGGTGAATGCTCGTGCGTGCGGGTGTTCCGTCAGAAAGCCGTAAGTCACCGATTCAACAGTCCGGCTCCATGTTGATGTGGGTCAAAAGTACGTGCTGCTGTTTCTCTCGAGCCTGAAGATGGTGTGCGAAATCGCGCTGATGGCGCTGGTGGGCCAGGCCGTGCTCTACGTGCTGGCCGGTGCCAAGCGGGATGGCAACTTCTTCTACCAGCTGCTGAAGATCCTGACCCGGCCGTTCATCGCCGCCGCGCGGTTCATCACGCCGCGCCAGGTGCTGGACGCCCACGTGCCGTTGGTGGCCTTCCTGCTGTTGTTGCTGACCTGGGCGGTGGTCACCTTCGAGAAGATCCGCCATTGCGTCGGAGTCGACATGGTGGGCTGCCGATGAACCGCCTCTTCTACCAGTGGCTCAAGTTCAGCGCGATGGCTTGCCTGGTGCTGGGCCAGACGCGCCGCGCGCAGGAGATCTTCAACCAGATGCTGCGCAACTGGCCCGACGACGCCTATGCGCTGGGCAGCCGGGCCCATCTGTCGGCGCAGGCCGGGCGGCTGGAAGCCGCATTGGCTGACTCGCAACGCCTGCTGGCATTGCGGGCTGATCATGCGGGCACCTGGTTCAACCACGGCTTCATGCTCGAGTCCGCCGGTCGCTACGAAGAAGCGCTGGCGGCCTTCAGGCGCGCCACCGAACTGGGCCCCAAGCTGGACCGTGCCTGGTACGGCATGGGCCTGGTGCTGATCCGCCTGCAGCGCTACGAAGAAGCGGTGCAGGCGCTCAAGCGCAACACCGAACTGCAGCCCATGAGCCCCTACGGCTGGTACCAGCTGGCGCGGGTGCACATGGACCGCCACCAGCCTGAAGAGGCGGTCAAGATCATTCGCCATCTGAAGGGCTTCGAGCCCAAGGTCGCAGCCCAACTGGAACGCGAAACGGGGCTGCTGCCGGGCCAGGCCGCCGGTTGAACAGGCGGCGCAGGAGATTCAGGGCCGGAACCGATGTGAGTTTGTGGACCGTCGCATGCAGCGGCGGGGATCTGTGCGAGAGAGTGCCCTGAACAAGGGTCAATGACAACAAGCGAGGTGACAAGCATGAAGGTGAGTGAGAACCACCAACGCTACTGGCAGAAGAACTTGCGGATCACGGCGATCCTCCTGGGCATCTGGTTCGTGGTGACCTATGTCGTGAGCTACTTTGCCCGCGACTTGAGTTTCAGTTTCTTTGGGTGGCCCTTCAGTTTCTGGATGGGGGCGCAAGGTTCGTTGATCATCTACGTGGTCATCATCTGGTACTACGCCCGCTACATGAACCAGCTGGACCAGGAACACGGCGTCGCCGAGGAGGAATGACATGGCAGGCTTGAGCTTTGAACCCCAGACCGGCGTCTCCAACAAGGAGGCCAATGCGGCCTTCAAGAGGGGGCTGAACAAGGTCTATGGCTGGTACACGGGGGGCTTCCTCGTGTTCGTCATCCTGCTGGCCATTGCGGAGCAGATGGGCCTGTCGCGTCCGGCGATCGGCCTCGTCTTCCTGCTGGCCACCGTGGCGCTGTATGCCGGCATCGGCATCATGAGCCGCACCAACGACGCGGCCGAGTACTACGTGGCGGGCCGGCGCGTGCCGGCCGTCTACAACGGCATGGCCACGGGCGCGGACTGGATGAGCGCGGCGTCGTTCATCGGCATGGCCGGCACGCTGTACCTCTCCGGCTATGGTGGACTGGCCTTCATCATGGGCTGGACGGGCGGTTACTGCCTGGTGGCGCTGTTCCTGGCGCCTTACCTGCGCAAGTTCGGCCAGTTCACCATCCCCGACTTCCTGGGCGCGCGCTATGAAGGCAACCTGCCGCGCTTCATCGGCATCCTGGCGGCCATCCTGTGCTCGTTCACCTATGTGGTGGCGCAGATCTACGGTGTGGGCCTGATCACCACCCGCCTGTCGGGCCTGGCATTCGAGGTCGGCATCTTCGTGGGCCTGGGCGGCATCCTGGTGTGCTCGTTCCTGGGCGGCATGCGCGCCGTCACCTGGACGCAGGTCGCGCAATACATCATCCTGATCGTGGCCTACATGATTCCGGTGGTGTGGCTGTCGGTGAAGCAGACTGGCGTGCCCATCCCGCAGGCTGTCTACGGCTATCAGCTGGAGAAGGTCACGGCCAAGGAGAAGCAGCTGATCGACGACCCGAAGGAAAAGGAAGTCATCGCCATCTTCAAGAAGCAGTCCGACGACCTGGCCGCCAAGCTCAAGGACGTGCCGGCTGCGCTGGCTGCCGACAAGGCTGCGGCGGAGAAGAAGATCGAGGAGCTGAAGGCCGCTTCGGCGCCGTTGGCTGACGTGCAGGCCGCCGAGAAGGCACTGACCGCGATCCCCAAGGATGCGGATGCGGCCAAGAAGGCCTGGACGGCCGCCAAGACCGCCGCCGATGGCCGTGCCAAGACGTTGGCGGGCATGCCCCGCCATGCGGCGCAGTACACGGGCGACCCCAACGGCGACGAGAAGGCGCAGAAGACCTACAACGAGTCGCGTCGCAACTTCCTGGCGCTGGTGTTCTGCCTGATGGTGGGTACTGCTGCGTTGCCGCACATCCTGATGCGCTACTACACCACGCCGTCGGTGAAGGATGCGCGGGCCTCGGTGACCTGGTCGCTGTTCTTCATCTTCCTGCTGTACTTCACGGCACCGGCGTTGGCCGTGCTGGTCAAGTACGAGGTCTTCAACGTGCTGGTCGGCACGCCGTTCGACAAGCTGCCGGCTTGGATCGCTTCGTGGACCAAGGTCGACCCCAGCCTGCTGTCCGTGGTGGACATCAACAAGGACGGCATCTTCCAGCTCGGCGAGATGCGCATCGGCGGCGACATCATCGTGCTGGCCACGCCGGAAATCGGCGGCCTGCCCTACGTCGTGTCCGGCCTGGTGGCTGCTGGCGGTCTGGCCGCGGCGCTGTCCACCGCCGACGGCCTGCTGCTGACGATTGCCAACGCGCTTTCGCACGACCTGTACTACAAGATGATCGACCCGAACGCCCCCACGGCACGGCGTGTGATGATCTCCAAGGTGCTGCTGCTGGTCGTGGCCCTGGCGGCTGCCTTCGTGGCAGCACAGAAACCGGCGGACATCCTGTTCCTGGTTTCCGCAGCGTTCTCGTTTGCGGCGGCGGCGTTCTTCCCGGCGCTGACCCTGGGCATCTTCTGGAAGCGGGCCAACAAGTGGGGCGCGGTCCTGGGCATGATTGCCGGGTTGGGGATCACCTTCTATTACATGGCCACCACCCAGCCCTGGTTGCGTGGGGTGTTCGGTGTCACCAGCCCGGTCGAGCTGTGGTGGGGCATCCTGCCGATCTCGGCGGGCGTGTTCGGCGTGCCGCTGGGCTTTGCGGTGATCATCATCGTCAGCCTGCTGACCAAGGCACCGTCGGCGGACACGCAGGAACTGGTCGAGCATGTGCGCTATCCGAACTTGAACGCTTCCAAGGCTTGATCTTCCAACGCCACTGAGCCTGGGCGGTCGAACAGGCCGCCTGCGGCGACTCTTCGGGGCTGCGTCCAGCTGGGCGCAGCCCCGTTGTCATTGCAGTGGCCGGTTCGCTTGCGCCCGTTCCGCTGCCGCTGTCAGCCCCCTGTCGGGCATGGCCCACTACCATCACCGACTTGGCACGCAAGCACGCCTTCGAGGTACACATGGCTGAGCCGCTCATCCACAGCACGCCGCCCGCACAGGAGTTGAGCCGCGGGCTGGAAAGCGCGCCGCCCTTCGGGCAGATGACGCCGGCCCATGTCGCCTGGTTCATGGCGGCGGCTGAACGCGTGGAGTTTGCGGCCGGCGAACAGGTGTTGGCGCCCGGTAGCGGGCCGGTCGACGCCTTGCTGTGCATCTGCAAGGGCAGCATCACCGGGCGCCTGGGCATGGCGGCCATGGCCGGCCAGTTCGAATACGAAGTGGGCGATCTGTTCCCGGTCGGGGCCGCATTGGCCAACCGGCCGGTCACGGCCACCTACAGCGCCAACGAAGCCACCACCTGCCTGCGCCTGCCGGCAGCGCGCATGCAGGAACTGGCGGCGATGAGCGCGCCCTTTGCCGACTTCCTCAACCGCCGCGTCGTCCAGTACCTGGAACTCGCCCGCAAGGCGGTGCACGCGAGCTGGGCGTCACAACCGCTGGCGGAACAGACGCTGGAAGCCCGCCTGGGCAGCCTGCCTGCCCGCGAGCCCCTGACCTGCAGCGCGGCCACGCCACTGCTGGAGGCGTTGACGCGCATGCAGGAACGGCAGGTTGGCTCGATCATCGTGCTGGATGCCGCGCACGCCCCGCACGGCATCCTGACGCGCCACGACATTCTGGGCCGGGTGACGCTGCCGCAACGTCCGCTCAGCACGGCCATCGCCGAGGTCATGAGCTCACCCTTGCAGGGGCTGACCGTGGATCACACCCTGCAGGACGCGGCTTTGGCGATGTCGCGCCATGGCATCCGGCATCTGGCGGTGACCGATCAGGGGCGGCTGGTGAACGTGGTTTCCGAGCGCGATCTGTTTGCCTTGCAGCGGCAGTCGCTGAACCAGCTCAGCAAGCAGATCCGCGTTGCGCCCGATCTGGCCAGCCTGAAGCACCTGGCCGGCCAAATCCGTCAGTTCGCGCGCAACCTGCTGAGCCAGGGTGTGCAGGCCCGGCAGCTGACCGAGCTGATCAGCCATCTGAACGACCTGCTGACCGATCGTCTGCTGCAGCAGGTGGCAGCGCGGCGGGGCGTGGATCTTGGGCAGGCCTGCTGGCTGGCGTTTGGCTCGGAGGGCCGCGGCGAGCAGACCGTGGCCACCGATCAGGACAACGGCCTGGTGTTCGCCAGTGCGGACCCCGCCCGCGACCGCCCGACCTGGCTGGCGATGGCACAGGAGGTCAACGAGGCGCTGGATGCCTGCGGGTACCCGCTGTGCCACGGCCGCGTGATGGCGGGCAATCCGGACTGCTGCCGGACGACCGATGAGTGGCAACACCGCTTCGCTCAGTGGATCGAGCAGGGTGCACCGGAGGATCTGCTCAAGGCCAGCATCTACTTCGACCTGCGGCCCCTGACGGGCAACGCGGAGCTCGTGGCGCCGCTGCGCCTGATGCTCAATACGGTGCCGGCACGCATGCCGCGTTTTCTCAAGCAGATGGCGGACAACGCATTGCGGCATCGGCCGCCGCTGAACTGGCGCGGGGCGCTGGACACGCAGGACATCGGGGGACACCCGATGCTGGACCTCAAGCTGCAGGGCACCGCGATATTCGTCGATGCGGCGCGGCTCTATGCGCTGGCGCACGGCCTGCCCGACATCGGCACACGAGCCCGACTGGAGGCGGCCGCGCCGCTGATGCGCGTGTCGCCACAGGAGGGCCAGGCCTGGGTCACGGCGTTCGAGTTCCTGCAGATGCTGCGCTTGCAGGTCCAGATGGGGCCGCCGCTGGCCAACGGCAACCCGAATCTGGTCGACACCAGCGTGCTCAACGACATCGACCGGCGCATGCTGAAAGAAGCGATGCGCATTGCCAAACGCCTGCAGCAACGCATGCAGCTCGACTATCAACGCTGAGCAGGGCGCCAGCACCACGCCTCGCCGCGGCCGGCGCTGCGGGCTGTCGCACAATCCAGCGCATGCATCGAACCGCGCAAGAACGCCTGTGGGTCCGCACGCGCCGCCTGACGGTGGCGTTGCTGCTGCTCTGGCTGCTGATCAGCGTGGTCGGGCCCTGGTTCGCACGCGACTTGAACAACCTGCAGGTCTTCGGCTTCCCCGCCGGCTATTGGGTTGCCGCGCAAGGTGCCTTGCTCGCTTTCCTGGCCATCGTCGGGCTGTGCGTATGGGGCATGGAAAGGCTGGAGTCTCGCTACCAAGCCGAACGCGCAGCCCAGGCAGCGGCGGAGGCAACATCGCCGGCCGCTGGCGTTGCGTCGTCTGAGTTGCCGTGATCGGCCGCCGCTACGGCCTGTTCCTGCTGGCCTTTGCAGGCCTCATCCTGGCCATGGCGATCGCCGAGGAGCAGGGCCTTCCGCGGACCTGGATCGGCGCGGGGTTCCTGCTGCTCACGGTCGGGCTGTATGCGGGCATCGGATTCCTGTGCCGGACTTCAGACGAAGCGCAGTACTTCGTGGCCGGTCGCAGCGTTCCGGCGATGTACAACGGGCTGGCCACGGCGGCCGACTGGATGTCCGCGGCGTCCTTCATCGGCACGGCCGGGGTGCTGTACCTGCATGGTTTCGCGGGGCTGGCCTACATCCTGGGCTGGACGGGCGGCTATGTGCTGCTGGCCGTGCTGCTGGCGCCTTTCCTGCGGCGGTTCGGCCAGTACACGGTGCCGGACTTCCTGGGTGCCCGCTACGGTGGGCAGCTGCCACGTGTGATCGGCGCGCTGGCCGCGGTGGCGGTGTCCTTCGTCTACCTGGTGGTGCAGATCTACGGCGTGGGTCTGATTGCCTCGCACCTGACGGGCTTCGGTTTCGATCTCGGCATCTTCGTAGGCCTCGGTGGTGTGCTGGTCTGCTCCTTCCTGGGCGGCATGCGCGCCGTCACCTGGACGCAGGTGGCGCAGTACCTGGTGCTGATCCTGGCCTACCTGGTGCCGCTGACCTGGCTGTCGGTGCAGCAGACCGGCAGCCTGATGCCGGCGCTCAGCCACGGCACCCAGCTGATGCAGATCGGCCAGCGCGAGGCCGCGTTGAGCCAGGATCCGGCCGAGCGCGAAGTGGCCTTGCTTCTGCACCAGCTGGCCGCGCAGACCGAACTCAAGCTGAAGGACGTGCGTCACGCGATGGCAGTCGATGCACAGGGCTTGAGCCGCCAGATCGAGGCGCTGCGGGCCCAGCAGGCGCCGCTGGTGCAGGTGCAGCGGGCGGAACGCGAGTACCTGCAGCGCCCACGAAACGAGGCGCAGGCCCGGCTGCGCTACCAGCAGGAACTGGAACGCGCCCGTACCCACGCCTTGCCATTGGCGGGCATGCCGGTGCAGGCGCTGCCGTTCGCCGGAGGGGACCCGGACGGCGACGCCGACTCCATCGCGCGCTACCGCAGCGAGCGCATCAACTTCATTGCGCTGATGTTGTGCCTGATGATGGGCACGGCGGCCATGCCCCATGTGCTGACCCGGTTCTTCACCACGCGCTCGCCTGCCGAAGCACGGCGCTCGGTGGCCTGGTCGCTGTTCTTCATCACGCTGCTGTACCTGGCTGCACCGACGCTGGCGGTGATGGTCAAGTTCGAAGTCATCCATCACGTGGTGGGCCTGCCCTTCGACCAGCTGCCGGCATGGGTGACGCGCTGGTCGCGTCTGGATCCCAACCTGCTGAGCGTGCGCGACATCAACGGCGACGGCCTGCTGCAACTGGGCGAGATCCACCTGGGCGCCGACATCATCGTGCTGGCTGCGCCGGAGATCGGCGGGCTGCCCTACTGGGTGAGCTGCCTGGTGGCGGCTGGTGGCCTGGCCGCCGCGCTGTCCACCGCCGACGGCCTGCTGCTGACGATCGCCAACTCGCTGTCGCACGACATCTACTTTCGCCTGATCCATCCCAAGGCCACCGCGGTATCGCGCGTCATCGCATCCAAGATGCTGGTGATGGTGGTGGCCCTGCTGGCTGCGTTGATGGCTGCCCTGCGGCTCACGGACATCCTGCAGTTCGTCTCGGCCGCGTTTTCGCTGGCGGCGGCGGCGTTCTTTCCCGCGTTGGTCACGGGCATCTTCTGGCGCCGCGCCAACCGCGCGGGCGCCGTGGCCGGCATGCTGGCCGGGCTGGGGGTCTGCCTGGCCTACATGGCGGTGAACCTGCCGATCGCGCGCAGCCTGCTGGGCGTGACCGCACCGCTGTCCCAGACGCAGTGGTGGGGCGTGGATGCCATTGCCGCTGGCGTGTTCGCCGTGCCCCTGGGTCTGCTGGTGCTGGTGATCGTGAGCCTGGCTACGCCGGCGCCGCAGGCCGAACAGCGCGCGCTGGTGGACCGGCTGCGCGTCCCGGACGGGCCCGGGGGTTGAACCGGCCCGGCCTGCTATAATTTTGGGCTTTCCCTTGCTGCACCCGTCATGTTGACGCATCGGGGCGGCTTCAACGGACGCCTCGCGTTCGTAACCCACAAGGAGAATTCATGCGTCACTATGAGATCGTTCTGCTGATCCATCCGGATCAAAGCGAACAGGTTCCGGCCATGCTGGAACGCTACAAGACCCTGGTCACCACCGCCGGCGGCAAGGTGCACCGTGTCGAGGACTGGGGCCGGCGCCAGCTGGCCTACATGATCCAGAAGCTCGTCAAGGCGCATTACCTGTGCCTGAACATCGAGTGCAGCTTCGAGACGCTGACCGAGCTCGAAACCGGCTTCCGCTTCAACGACGCCGTGCTGCGCCACCTGACGGTGTCCAAGCCCAAGGCCGAGACCACGCCTTCGATCATGATGAAGGCCGTGGAGCGCGAAGAGGCCCGCAAGGAACGCCAGGAGGCCGCCGCCTGAGACCGAACGCGGCGTTGGCCGCCGGCGTCGTGCCATGAACCGTCTGGTTCTGGATGCAACGCTGGTGCAGCGCGCAGCCCTGCGATACACCCCGGCCGGTCTTCCGGCCCTGGACTTGGGCCTCAGGCACGAGTCCACGGTCACCGAAGACGGCCTGCCGCGCAAAGTCTCGATGGAGATGCGGGCGCTGGCGATCGGGGCCATCACACAGGTGCTGTTGCCGCTGGCGCTGGGGACGGTGGCCCTTTATGGGGGTTTCCTTACCAGCACGCGTAACGGTCGTGGTCTGCTGTTCCATATCACCTCGGTCGAACCGCTGGCTGCGAGCCAGGCTGACCGGGACCCATCCGGATCGAACTGATTTCAAGTAGGAGCTTCATATGCCCCCGCCCCGTGGTAAAGGTCGTTTTTCCAAGGACAAGCGCCCCAAGCGCAACAACCAGGCGCTGCTGTTCCGCCGCAAGCGCTTCTGCCGCTTCACCGTGGCCGGTGTCACCGAGATCGACTACAAGGAGATCGACGTGCTGCGCGACTTCATCAGCGAGAACGGCAAGATTACGCCCGCCCGCCTGACAGGCACGCGTGCGTTCTATCAGCGCCAGCTGACCACCGCCATCAAGCGGGCGCGTTTCCTGGCGCTGCTGCCGTACTCCGACCAGCACAAGGTCTGAGGAGAACCCCATGCAAATCATTCTTCTTGAGAAGGTCGGCAAGCTCGGCAACCTGGGCGATGTCGTCAAGGTCAAAGAGGGCTATGCCCGCAACTACCTGATCCCGACCAAGCAGGCGCGCCGCGCCACCGAGGCTGCGATCAAGGAATTCGAAGGTCGCCGCGCGGACCTCGAAAAGGCCGCCGCCGCCAAGCTGGCCACGGCGCAGGCCCTGGGCGAGCAGCTGGCCGGCAAGACCGTGCGCGTGGCCCAGAAGGCCGGCGTGGACGGCAGGCTGTTCGGCTCGGTCACCAATGCCGACATTGCCGAGGCGCTCACCAAGCTGGGCATGGCGGTGCTCAAGTCCCAGGTGCGCATGCCCACCGGTCCGATCAAGACCGTTGGCGATCATGCCGTCTCGGTTGCCCCGCACGGTGATGTGGTCGTCGAAGTCACCGTCCAGGTGGTGGCCCAGGCCGAATAAACGGCGTAAGCTGACCCCTGGCGCACGAAGGCCGGCTCTGCCGGCCTTCGGCATTTGTGGCCCCGGACTTGTCCAGGGGCCGCCCACCGTCCATCCACAAGGTTGCCCACAAGCGCGAGCCCTACGATGTCTGCCATCTTTGATTCCCGCGAGTCCGACGCCCGTGATGACGAGGTGGCGCGGCTGCGTGTCCCGCCGCACAGCGTGGAGGCCGAGCAGAGCGTGCTCGGCGGCCTGCTGCTGGACAACCTGGCCTGGGACCGCGCAGCGGATCTGCTGACGGACAGCGACTTCTACCGTCACGAGCACCGCCTGATCTACAGCGCCGTGGCGGCCCTGGTGCAGAACAGCCGCCCGGCCGATGTCATCACCGTGTTCGAGCAACTGCAAGGCCAGGGCAAGGCCGACGACTGTGGCGGGCTGGCCTACCTCAACGCCCTGGCGCAGAGCGTGCCCAGCGCCGCCAACATGCGCCGCTATGCAGAGATCGTGCGCGAGCGGGCCATCCTGCGCAAGCTGATCGCCGCCAGCGACGAGATCGCCACCGCGGCCTTCAACCGCGAAGGCCGCCAGGTGCCGCAGATCCTGGACGAAGCCGAGAGCAAGATCCTCAAGATCGGCGAAGAAGGCTCACGCCAGCGGCAGGGCTTCCTGAGCATGGACAAGCTGGTCGTGGCCTTGCTGGACCGCGTCAATGAGCTGGCCGAGAACGGTGCCGAGGACGTGACGGGCGTGCGCACCGGCTACTACGACCTGGATCGGCTGACGGCCGGCCTGCAGAAGGGTGACCTGATCGTGCTGGCGGCGCGGCCCTCGATGGGCAAGACCGCCTTTGCCTTGAACATCGCCGAACACGTGGCCGCCCGCGAAGAGCTCCCGGTCGTGGTGTTCTCGATGGAAATGGGCGCCTCGCAGCTCGCGCTGCGCCTCGTGGGCTCACTGGGCCGCATCGATCAGCAGCACCTGCGC
This sequence comes from Rubrivivax sp., assembly GCA_035440985.1. Classification (GTDB taxonomy): domain Bacteria; phylum Pseudomonadota; class Gammaproteobacteria; order Burkholderiales; family Burkholderiaceae_C; genus Rubrivivax. The sequence continues at coordinate 24,903 of DAORNK010000011.1, forward strand.
ACCGGCAAGCTGGCCGAGGACGAATGGGGTCGCTTGGCCGAAGCCGTGGAGAAGCTAGGCCAGGTGCAGATGTACATCGACGAGACGCCGGCACTGACGGTGGCCGAGCTGCGCGCCCGCGCCCGCCGCATGGCGCGCAACTTCGGCGGCACGCTGGGCCTGATCGTCATCGACTACCTGCAGCTGATGAGCGGCAATGGTGGCAGCGAAGAGAATCGCGCCACCGAGCTCGGCGAGATCTCCCGTGGGCTGAAGGCCCTGGCCAAGGAACTGCAGTGCCCGGTGATGGCGCTTTCGCAGCTCAACCGCAGCGTGGAGTCGCGCAACGACAAGCGCCCCATGATGAGCGACCTGCGTGAGTCGGGTGCGATCGAACAGGACGCCGACATCATCATGTTCATCTATCGCGACGAGTACTACACCAAGGACGCCTGCAAGGAGCCCGGTGTGGCCGAGATCATCATCGCCAAGCAGCGCAACGGCCCGGTGGACACGGTCAAGCTGACCTTCCTGCGGCCGTTGACCAAGTTCGAGAACCTGGCGCCCGGCGGTTCTTCCGAGTACTGAGTCGGTTGAGGGGGACTGCGATTCGGGTCCCAGCGACTTGCTGAACGAGGTCGGATACTGTACATATATACAGTATGACGACCGACTCCCAAGCGCCCGTACCGCCACCCGCCACCTTGCTCTACGCACCCCTGCCGGCCGTCAAGGGGCGCGGTACGGTATGGGCGCTGGAACACCGCTTCACCCAGCAGGCTCGGCAGTCCATCGACGACGGCTGGGGCGTGCTGGCCCGTGCGGCGGCAGAGGACGCTGCACCTGCACCGGGGACCGAGGTGCGCTCCGAGATCGTGCGCAGCATCCTGTCCGGCAACGACTCACCCGACATCGGTTTTGACTGGTCGATCAATCCCTACCGGGGTTGCGAACATGGTTGCATCTACTGCTATGCACGCCCGACCCACAGCTACCTGAATCTGTCGCCGGGCATCGATTTCGAGACCCGCATCGTGGCCAAGGTGAATGCCGCCGAGAAGCTGCGTGAAGCCCTCGGCGCCCGAGGCTACACACCAGGCCAACTGAACATCGGCTCGGTCACCGACGCCTACCAGCCGGCAGAGCGCCGCCTGCGCATCACACGCTCCGTGATCGAAGTGCTGTCCGAAGCGCGCCACGCGTTCTCCATCATCACCAAGTCCAGCCTGGTGGAGCGGGACCTGGACCTGATCGCACCGATGGCCGCCGAACGCCTGGCGGCGGTGACCGTCTCGATCACCACGCTGGACAGCGAGCTCGCACGCAAGCTGGAGCCGCGCGCCTGTTCGCCGCAGCGCCGCCTGCGTTGCATCGAGACGCTGGCGCGTGCGGGTGTGCCGGTCGGCGTGAGTGTTTCCCCGGTGATTCCGTTTCTCAACGAACCTGAGCTGGAGCGCATCCTGAGCCAGGCGCGTGATGCCGGTGCCGGCTCGGCCTTCAGCATCGTGCTGCGCCTGCCCTGGGAGGTGAACCCGCTTTTCCAGCAATGGTTGCAGCAGCATGTGCCCGAGCGCGCAGGCCGCATCATGGCGCGGGTGCGCGAAATGCGTGGTGGCAAGGACAACGACAGCCGTTTCGGAATGCGGATGACGGGGCAGGGGGTGTGGGCCGAGTTGCTGCGCCAGCGTTTCAGCAAGGCCTGCGAACGCCTGGGCCTGAACCGCGAGAAGGTGCCCCTGGATCTCTGCCGGTTCCGCCCCCCGGCACGGCAGGCCGGCCAGGGGCAGCTGTTCTGACCGCGCGCAGCGGTCTCCCGGGCTTCAGCGCCGCAGCACCAGGCCGCCGGCCGATCGGTTGCTGCGCCGCACGCCCGCAATGTGGGTACTGGGCGTGCAGTAGCGGTGGGCCAGCGTGGCGGCGTTGGCCAGCAGGCCCTGGACGTTTTCGATGCGCTCCTCGTGGCGGCGCGCCACCGCACCGGCCATCTCGATGAGCTTGGCGTTGCCGGTCTCCTCGCCGTGCGCGAGCAAGGCCTCGACGGCGGCCCGGGGTTGACCTTTCATGGCCTGGTTCATCGCGGCTTCGGCCAGGTGCAGCACCTCGGCGTGGGACTCCCGGATCCAGCCCGAGGCCAGTTCATCGCGGCGAGACGCGGCGATCAGCACTTCGGTGGCGGCCTTGGAAACCGAGAAGCGGCGCGCCAGCTGCCTGACCACCGTGGCGTACTCCGGAGGCTCCACGCCGAACTGACCCAGTCGCGACCACAGCGACATCGTGTTGGTGGCGGCTTCCATGTCGAAGTTGGGCTGGTGCAGCTCTGCCAGGGCCTCGCGGGCCAGCAGCACGCCATGCGCCACCTGGCCATCGTTCAGGCAGCTCAGGATGAAGCCGAACTGTGCCATGCGCTTGAGCCGCACCGATTGCGGATAGCTGCCCGTGAAGCGGTTCAGCACTTCGCAGGCCTGCCCCAGCCCCTTGGTGTCGCGGGCGTCGAAACGCAGGAACGCCAGCAGCATCATCGACAACACGTCGAACAGGCGTGACTTGCTGCCGATGATCCAGGTGCGTTCCAGCATCTGCGCGGCCGTACCCGCTTCGCCGGCATAAAAGCTCAGCGTGCCCGCATGCTGCAGGCGCAGGATGCAGCCGGGTGTGATGTTGGCCGCCGTGCGGTAGGTGGCCAAGGCCTCTGCGATCTGGCCTTGCTCCATCTGCACCTTGCCCATCACATCGTAGGAATCGGCGTACAGCGGGTTCTCGCCCAGCAGGGATTCCAGCGTGCGGCGGGCCATCACCAGGTCACCATCGGCCAGCTGCACCCGGGCAACGCCCAGGCGGGCCCAGGGCACGGCCTTGGCCTTGACGACGGCATCGAACAGCCGCTTGGCCTCGTCGTTGCGCTTCAGCGTGAGCAGCAGTTCGGCGCCGATGCGCGCTGCATACAGCCAGTACAGGCTGCGTTGCTCGAATCGTTCCAGGCACAACTGGGCGGCACGTTCGTGGTCATGCTGCTCCATCGCATCGAAGATGTCCTTCAGCACCCGCTTGCGCTGGCGTGCCTCCTTGAGGCGTTCGAACAGCGTGTTGGCCGAAAAAGGCTTGATCAGGTAGCTGTCCAGCGCGGCCTCTGCCGCTTCGGCCACCTTCTGGTAGGTCGCGTCCCCGGTGACCATGATGAAGACCGTGGAGTAGGGCAGCATCTGCTCGCGCCGCAGCTCTTCCAGCAGGTCCTGCCCGGATTCGTCGCAGTTGTCGAAGTGGTTGTCGCACAGCACCACGTCGTAGCGCTTGTGCTCCAGCGCTTCGCGGGCATCCTGCAGCCGCGACGCGTGCCTCACCAGGGCGAAACCGAACTCCCGCAGGTTCTGCACCATCACACTGCGTGACATCGGGTTGCCGTCGATCACCAGCGCATGCGCGGTGACGACTTCGCGGTCAAGCTGTTGCACTGGCAACCTCCATCAGGGCACGCCCCCGCACCTGCAGACCGCCGGGCGAGCGACCCGAGCGCTGGATGCCGGCGATCAGGTTGCCGGCGCGGCAGGTGCGCTGCACGACGGCAATGGCCCTGGCGCTCAGTTCGTCGGCGTCGGCCACGCTGTCGCGATGACGGCGGGCGATGAGGCCGGCCAACTCCAGCAGCTTGGCGTTGAGCGTGCGCTCGCCCTCGCCTAGCAGGTCGCGCGCGGCGCCAGCGGGGTCGCCTCGCAGGGCACGGTCCATCGCCTGCTCCGCCAGGCGCGAAATCTGCGACTGGCAGCGGCGTATCACGGCTTCGTCGCGCGCCGCTCGGCGTGCCGACCCCACGAGCACCTCGCCAATGGCCTTGGAGGTGCAGAAGCGCATCGCGATGCGCTCGACCAGCGCTTCGTGCTGGGCCACCGGCACCAGCGCGTCGGGCACCCTGGACCACAGCGAAATCAGCACGTTGGCACTCTCCAGGTCGAAGTCATCGGATCCAACCTGCAACGATAACTGGCCCAGATCGGATACGGCAGCCTCTTGCGCGCCTTGTTGCAGGTCCACCAACAACCTGGCGGCCAGTTCCAGCCTCTGCAGGCGCACGGATTCCGGAAAGCGCTGGCGATACTGGCCCAGTTGCCGCCGCATCGCGCGCACGCCGGCTTCGTCGCCGGCGTCGAAGCGCAGCAGCGCGATCAGCACCAGGCTCAGGGCGTCGAAGAGCTTGGACTGCACGCCCAGGCTCAAGGTGTGCTCGAGCCGCTCCAGTGCTTCAGTATTGGCGCCCTGGTAGAAGGCCAGCGCACCGGCGTGCTGGCCGCGCAGCAGGCAGCCGGGGGTCAGGCTGGCCGCCGCCCGGTATTCGCGCAGTGCCCCTTCGAAGTCGCACTGTTCGACGAGGATGCGGCCCAGCAGGTCGTGCGCGTCGGCCGAATCGGATTCGTCGGCGAGCACCGACTGGATGGTGTGCCGTGCGCCTGGGTGGTCGCCCGCGGCCATCTGCGTGCGCGCCACGCCCAGGCGTGCCCAGGCCGCGCCGGTGGTCTGGATGAGCTTTTCGAAGACCTTGCGCGCGTCGTCCGGCCGCTTCATCGTCAGCAGCAGTTCGGCAGCCAGCCGGCCGCAGTAGCTGCCGTAGGGCAGGTTGTCGTTGAAGCGCTTGAGCGCGCGCGCGAAGGCGACTTCCGTCCGCCCGGCATCCAGTGCCTGCAGCACGTCGCCGAGCTGGCGCTTGCGGTTGCGCGCCTCCAGCAGGCGCTGGCACAGCAGCGCGGCGGTGAACGGCCGCACCAGCAGTCCGTCGAGTGCAGATTCGGCCGCTTCCACCACCTGGTGGTAGGTGGCCTTTTCGGCCACCATCAGGAACACCGTGCTGTGTGGCAGCAGGTGTTCGCGGCGCAGTTCGTCCAGCAGGTCCTGGCCGGTGTCGGAGCAGTGGTCGAAGTGGTAGGTGCACAGCACGATGTCGAAGTGCTCGCGCTCCAGCATCAGCCGGGCTTCCTTGACCCGTCCGGCCGCCTGCACCTGGCCGACGCCGGCATCGCGCAGGTGGGCGGCGGTGACGTTGCGCATCATCGCGTTGCCGTCCACCAGGAGGGCCCGCGCGAGGTGGATGTCGCGGTCGATCACGCAGCCGCCTTCGGTCGAGGTTCCATGTGCGACAGAGGATCCTGGAAAAGCACGGGACATGCCGTGCCGCGGGCACGACGTCTACCCCGACTATCGGCCGCGGCGAGTCGCTACTTGAACAGATCCTTCACCCGATCGGTCCAGCTCTTGGCATTGGGCGAGTGCCGATCACCCGACTTGCGGAACGATTCGTCCAGTTCCTTCAGCAGCTTGCGCTGATGCTCGGTGAGCTTGACGGGGGTCTCCACCGCCACATGGCAGTACAGATCGCCCGGATAGCTGGAGCGCAGCCCCTTGATGCCCTTGCCACGCAGGCGGAAGGTCTTGCCGTGCTGCGTGCCTTCGGGCAGTTCGATCTCGGCATGGTTGCCCAGCGTGGGAACCTGAATGCTGCCGCCCAGCGCTGCGGTGGCCAGGCCCACGGGCACGGTGCAATGCAGGTCGTCGCCGTCGCGCTCGAAGATGTCGTGCTGCTTGACGCGGATCTCGATGTACAGATCGCCCGGCGGGCCACTGTTGGTGCCCGGTTCGCCATTGCCGGCCGACCGGATGCGCATGCCCTCGTTGATGCCGGCCGGGATCTTGACCTCCAGCGTCTTCTGCTTCTTGAGCTTGCCCGCGCCGTTGCAGGCCGGGCAGGGCTCCGGGATGATCTTGCCCGTGCCGTGGCAGTGGGGGCAGGTCTGCTGGATGCTGAAGAAGCCCTGGCGCAGGTGCACCGTGCCGGTGCCGTTGCAGGAAGGGCAGGTCTTGGCGCTGGTGCCGGGCTTGGCGCCACTGCCGTGACAGGTTTCACAACTCTCCCAGCTGGGAACGCGGATCTGTGTCTCCTTGCCGAAGGCGGCCTCTTCCAGCGTGATCTCCATCGCATAGCTGAGATCCGCGCCTCGATAGACCTGCTGCCCACCGCCCCGGCGGCCACCGGCACCACCACCGAAGATGTCGCCGAAGATGTCGCCGAAGGCTTCGGCGAAGCCGCCAAAACCCTCGGGCCCACCGGGGCCGCGCCCGCCCATGTTGGGGTCCACTCCGGCATGCCCGTACTGGTCGTAGGCAGCGCGCTTCTGCGCGTCGGAGAGCATCTCGTAGGCTTCCTTGGCCTCCTTGAACTTCTCTTCGGCCTTGGTCGCGCCATCGCCCTGGTTGCGGTCGGGGTGGTGCTTCATCGCGAGCTTGCGATAGGCCTTCTTGATGTCCTCTTCGGACGCGTTCTTGGGCACGCCCAGAACGTCGTAGTAGTCGCGCTTGGCCATGGATCCTCTCTAGCGACAGAAAGCAAGACCGCCGCGCCAGGATGCGGGCAACGGCCCGGCATCCCCGACGCGGCGTGATCTACCGGCAGCCGGTCGCCCGGCTGTCGGGTGCTTCACTTCTTGACTTCCTTGAAATCGGCGTCCACCACGTTGTCGTCGGCCGGCTTGGCTGCAGCGGCTTCGCCGGCGGCGCCGCCACCGGTCGCACCGGCCGCACCGGCCGCGCCC
>DAORNK010000012.1:0-28703 GCA_035440985.1 Rubrivivax sp.
CGGTGCGCTGGCCAGTGCCTGCATGCAGGCCTACGCACGGGCGCAGGCGCAGGGCCTGGTGCACCAGGTGCCCCGCGTGCACGTGGTGCAGACGCAAGGCGCGGCGCCGCTGGCGCGCGCCTGGGCCCGCCTGCAACAGCGCATGGCCGGGCAATCCGAGACCGCCGAAGCGGCGCTCGCCTACGCCGCCACCCACCGCTCGCAGTTCATGTGGCCCTGGGAGGAACCGCCGCACAGCATGGCCAGCGGCATCCTGGACGATGAGACCTACGACTGGCTGGCCATCCTGCGCGGCCTGGCCGCCACCGGCGGCGACAGTGCCGTGGTCGACGAGGACACGCTGCGGCAGGCCAACCGACTGGTTCTCGAAACCACTGCCGTCAGGCCCAGCCACACGGGTTCTGCCGGTCTGGCCGGACTGCTGCAGTTGCAGGGCCAGGGCGTGATCGCGCCGGGCGCGCGCGTGGGCGTGCTGCTGACCGGTGTGCAACGTTGACCTTGAAGAAGTGAACTCCTGACACAACCCCCCGCGCAGCTGTCGACCCTCGACGAGGATTGCGGCGCCGGACTTTCATAGGAAGCTGAAATGAAGAAGATCCAGACACTGCTTGCGGAAATCGGCCAGATCAAGTCGGGCTTGCACAAGAAGGACTTCCTCCTGACCTGGGAACAGACACCGGCCGAACTGCGCCAGGTGCTGATGCTGGCCGAGGCCATCCGGTCCATGCGCGCCGAGAACATCGACACCCGCGTGTTCGGCACCGGCATCGGCGTCTCGGTGTTCCGCGACAACTCCACGCGCACCCGCTTCTCGTACGCGTCGGCGCTGAACCTGCTGGGTCTGACGCAGCAGGACCTGGACGAAGGCAAGTCGCAGATCGCGCACGGCGAGACGGTGCGTGAAACCGCCAACATGATCTCCTTCTGTGCCGATGCGGTGGGCATCCGCGACGACATGTACCTGGGCGCGGGCAACGCCTACATGCGCGAAGTGGGCGCGGCGCTGGACGACGGCTTTGCGCAGGGCGTGCTGCCGCAGCGTCCGGCCGTCATCAACCTGCAGTGCGACATCGACCACCCGACGCAGAGCATGGCCGACCTGGCCTGGCTGCAGGAACACTTCGGCAGCCTGGACCAGCTCAAGGGCAAGAAGATCGCGATGACCTGGGCCTATTCGCCCAGCTACGGCAAGCCGCTGTCGGTGCCGCAGGGCATCATCGGCCTGATGACGCGCTTCGGCATGGACGTCACGCTGGCCCACCCCGAGGGCTACGACCTGATCCCGGCTGTCGTGAAGGTGGCGCACAAGAACGCCAAGGCCAGCGGCGGCAGCTTCCGGCAGGTGGCCACGATGGAAGAAGCCTTCAAGGGCGCCGACATCGTCTACCCGAAGTCCTGGGCACCGTACAAGGTGATGCAGCAACGCACCAAGCTGCTGCGTGCCAGCAACCACGACGGCCTGAAGGCGCTGGAGAAGGCCTGCCTGGCGCAGAACGCCCAGCACAAGAACTGGCATTGCGACGAAGACATGATGAAGCGCACCGCCAAGGGCAAGGCGCTGTACATGCACTGCCTGCCGGCCGACATCACCGGCGTGTCCTGCGAGGCCGGCGAGGTCAGCGCCAACGTCTTCGAGAAGTACCGCATCGAGACCTACAAGGAAGCCGGCTGGAAGCCCTACATCATCGCCGCGATGATCATGGCGCGCCGCTTCGCCGACCCGGCCAAGGTGCTCTCGCAGGTGCTGGCCGACGCCCGGCCGCGCGTGCGCTGAACCACCCGCCCACATCACTGCATGGAGCCGAGCATGAACAACCGTCAGATCCCCTTCGAGGAAATCCTCAAGAAGGCCCAGCACTACAAGGCCGACATGACGCGCTTCCTGCGCGACATGATCGCCATCCCCAGCGAGAGCGCCGACGAAGAGAAGGTCGTGCTGCGCATCAAGCAGGAGATGGAGAAGGTCGGCTTCGACAAGGTCGAGATCGATCCGATGGGCAACATCATCGGCACCATCGGCAGCGGCCCGCACCTGATTGCGATGGATGCGCACATCGACACCGTCGGCGTGGGCAACATGAAGAACTGGACCTTCGACCCCTACCAGGGCATGGAGGACGATGAAATCATCGGCGGCCGCGGCGGCTCCGACCAGGAAGGCGGCATGGCCTCGATGGTCTACGCCGGCAAGATCATCAAGGACCTGGGCCTGACCGACCAGTACACGCTGCTGGTCACCGGCACCGTGCAGGAAGAGGATTGCGACGGCCTGTGCTGGCAGTACATGATCGAACAGAGCGGCATCCGCCCCGAGTTCGTCGTCAGCACCGAGCCCACCGACTGCCAGATCTACCGCGGGCACCGCGGCCGCATGGAGATCCGCATCGACGTGCACGGCCGCAGCTGCCACGGCTCGGCGCCCGAGCGCGGCGACAACGCCATCTTCAAGATGGCGCCCATCCTGATCGAGCTGCAAGGCCTGGCCAAGAACCTGGGCAACGACGAGTTCCTGGGCAAGGGCACGCTGACCGTGTCGGAGATCTTCTTCACCTCGCCCAGCCGTTGCGCGGTGGCCGACAGCTGCGCCGTGTCCATCGACCGCCGGCTGACCTGGGGCGAGACCTGGGAAGGCGCGCTCGAGGAGATCCGTGCGCTGCCAGCGGTCAAGGCCGTGGGTGCGGTGGTCTCGATGTACAAGTACGAGCGCCCTTCCTACACCGGGCTGGTGTACCCCACCGAGTGCTTCTTCCCGACCTGGAAGACGCCCGAGGACCACATCACCGTGCGCACGCTGGCCAGCGCCTACGAAGGCCTGTTCAAGAGCAAGCCGGTGATCGACAAGTGGACCTTCTCGACCAACGGCGTGTCCATCATGGGACGCCACGGCATCCCGGTGGTCGGCTTCGGCCCGGGCAAGGAGCCCGAGGCGCATGCGCCCAACGAGAAGACCTGGAAGGAGCACCTGGTCAAGTGCGCCGCCATGTACGCCGCGGTGCCGGTGACCTACCTGCAGTTGCTGGCCAGGCAACCGGCCGCGCAGGCCGCCTGAGGCGATCGTGGGCAAGACCATCGTCATTGCCCTGGGCGGCAACGCCCTGGGCGAGAACCTGCCCGAGCAGATGGCGGCCGTGAAGTCCACTTCGCGCTCGATCATCGATCTCATCGAGCAGGGCCACCGCGTCGTCATCACGCACGGCAATGGCCCGCAGGTCGGCATGATCGACACCGCGTTCGAAGCCGCCGCGATGACCGAGGCCCATACGCCGCACCTGCCGATGTCGGTGTGCGTGGCGCTGAGCCAGGGCTATATCGGCTACGACCTGCAGAACGCCCTGCGCGAAGAACTGCTGGACCGCGGCATGAACGTGCCGGTGGCCTCGCTCATCACGCAGGTCATCGTCGACGAGCACGACCCGGCCTTCAAGGACCCCAGCAAACCCATCGGCTCGCACTTCTCGAAGGAGGAGGCCGAGGTGATGATGCGCAATGGCTACGTCATGAAGGAAGACGCCGGCCGCGGCTGGCGCCGCGTCGTGGCCTCGCCCAAGCCGCTGGACGTGGTGGAGAAGGAGACCGTGCGGGCGATGGTGCAGGCCGGGCAACTGGCCATCGCCGTGGGCGGCGGCGGCATCCCGGTCTACCGGCAGGGCAACCATCTCAAGGGTGCCAGCGCGGTGGTCGACAAGGACCTGGCCAGCGCCAAGCTGGCCGAGCTGATCGACGCCGACGTGCTGATCATCCTGACGGCGGTGGAACGGGTGGCGCTGAATTTCGGCAAGCCCGATCAGCGCTGGCTGGACCGGATGACCGTCGATGAGGCGCGCCGCTACATCCAGGAAGGCCACTTCGCCAAGGGTTCGATGCTGCCCAAGGTGCAGGCGGCGGTGGACTTCGCGGCATCCCGGCCCGGTCGATCGACCTTGATCACGCTGCTGGCCAAGGCCAAGGACGGCATCGAGGGGCGCACAGGCACGCGAATAGGCTGAACCCGCGCGGGCAGGCGCACATGTCGGCGCCGCCTGCCCGCTGGCGCACGGCAACCCGGAAGGCAAGCCCATGTCCAGATTCGTCAATGTCGCCATCGGCCAGCTCGGCCCGATCGCCAGGCTCGAAACCCGAACGCAGGTCGTGCAACGCCTGAGCGCGCTGATGCGCCAGGCCCACCGCATGGGATGTGACCTGATCGTCTACCCCGAGCTGGCGCTGACGACCTTCTTCCCGCGCTGGTACATCGAAGACCCGGCCGAGCTGGACGCCTACTACGAACGCGCGATGCCGGGGCCCGAGACTCAGGCCCTGTTCGACCTTTCACGCCAGCTGGGCATCGGCTTTTACATCGGCTATGGCGAACTGGCGGTCGAGGACGGCATCACCCGGCGCTACAACACCTCCATCATCGTCGACAAGAACGGCCACATCGCCGGCAAGTACCGCAAGGTCCACCTGCCGGGGCATGACGACCATGAGCCCTGGCGCAGCTTCCAGCACCTGGAGAAGCGCTACTTCGAAGCGGGCAAGGACTTCCCGGTGTTCGAGGTCTTCGGCGGCGTGTTCGGCATGGCCATCTGCAACGACCGGCGCTGGACCGAGACCTACCGCGAGATGGGCGTGCAGGGCGTGGAGATGATTCTCATCGGCTACAACACGCCGGTCCACAACCCGCCGGCGCCCGAACACGACGACCTGTCGCTGTTCCACAACCAGCTCGTGATGCAGGCCGGGGCCTATCAGAACGGCACGTGGGTGGTGGGCGTGGCCAAGGCCGGCATCGAAGAGGGTGTCGACCAGATCGGCGGCAGCTGCATCGTGGCGCCTTCGGGCGAGATCGTCGCCTCGTGCACCACCAAGGGCGACGAACTGGCGCTGGCGCGTTGCGATCTCGACCTCTGCAAGTCCTTCAAGGAAACCACCTTCAACTTCGACCTGCACCGGCAGCCCGAGGCCTACAGCCGCCTGGTCGCCCGCAAGGGCCCCGGGCTGATGGCCGATGGCTCACCGGTCAGACCCAGCAAACCGCCCACCGCAGACCCGCCATGAACGGCGCGCGTCACGCGGGCCGCATGCGGGCCCGCGCTGGCCGACCGGCACATCAGGCTACCAGGAGATCCCCATGAGCGACATCATGCGTCCCGTTCCCTTCGAAGGGCTGTTGGCGCGCATCTTCGGCGAGTACAAGGCCAGCCGTTCGATCTTCGAGATTTCGGCGGACCAGTTCTACCGCAAGGCCGACGATCGCCTGATCAAGGTCTTCGGCGAGACCTGCGAGACGCCGGTCGGCCCTGCGGCCGGGCCGCACACGCAGCTGGCCCAGAACATCGTGGCTTCGTGGCTGGCCGGTGGCCGCTTCATGGAGTTGAAGACGGTGCAGATCATGGACCGCCTGGAGATCGCCAAGCCCTGCATCGATGCCGAGGACGAGTGCTACAACACCGAGTGGTCGACCGAGTACACGCTGCCCAAGGCCTTCGACGAATACCTGAAGGCGTGGTTCGCGCTGCACCTGCTGGAGGAGGTCTTCGACCCACGGGGTGATGGGCAGGCCAACTCGTTCAGCTTCAACATGAGCGTCGGCTACAACCTGGACGGCATCAAGCAGCCGCCGATGCAGGCCTACATCGACAGCATGGTCGACGCGCGGCAGCACCCCAGGTTCACCGAGTACCTCCAGACGCTGGAGAAGTGGGTGCGGGACGAGGACTTCATCCGCGAGCTGGGCCTGCAAGGGCGCAGGGCCCGCGTGCAGGGCCTGCCCGGCCGCATCTCCTCGAAGATCGTGCGCGGCGTGACCCTGTCCACCATGCACGGGTGCCCGCCGCACGAGATCGAGGCCATCTGCCGCTACATGCTCGAGGAGAAGTCGCTCAACACCTTCGTCAAGCTCAACCCGACCTTGCTCGGGTTCGATCGGGTGCGCGAGATCCTGGACACCTGCGGCTTCGACTACCTGAAGGTCAAACCCGAGTCCTTCGCGCACGACCTCAAGCTCGACCAGGCCAAGGCAATGCTGCACCGCCTGGTCCAGCTGAGCCGGGACAAGGGCCTGAGCTTCGGCGTCAAGCTGACCAACACGCTGGGTGCGGTCAATGGCAAGGGCGTGTTGCCGGGTGAAGAGTTCTACATGTCGGGGCGGGCGCTGTTCCCGCTCTCGATCAACGTCGCGGCCATCCTGGCGCGCGAGTTCGACGGTGAACTGCCGGTCTCGTATTCCGGTGGCGCCAGCCTGTTCAACATCAAGGAGATCTTCGAGACCGGCATCCGGCCGATCACGATGGCCACCGACCTGCTCAAGCCCGGTGGCTACCTGCGCCTGCTCGAGTGCGTGAAGGAACTCGACCGTTCCGAGGCCTGGTCGATGAGCCGCATCGACGTGGCCAGGCTGGAGGCGCTGGCGGCCAAGGCCCTGTCCGCCGAGTACACGCAGAAGGCCTGGCGTTCCAGGGACGTGATCGACACCGGAGCCGCGCTGCCGCTCACCGATTGCTACGTCGCGCCCTGCGTGTCGGCCTGCGCGATCCATCAGGACATCCCGGAATACATCCATCTGCTGTCCGAAGAGCGCTGGGCCGATGCGCTGGACGTGATCTACCGCAAGAACGCACTGCCCGCCATCACCGGCCACATCTGCGACCACCAGTGCCAGTCCAACTGCACGCGGCTGGACTACGACAGCCCGCTGAAGATCCGCGATCTGAAGAAGGTGGCCCTGGAGAAGGGCTGGGCGGAGTACCGCAGCCGCTGGCACAAGCCTGCGGGCAGCGGATCGCGCCATCCGGTGGCGGTGATCGGCATGGGGCCGGCGGGGCTTTCGGCCGGCTACTTCCTGGCCCGCGCCGGGCATCCGGTGACGCTGTTCGAGCGCGAAGCCAGCGCAGGTGGCGTGTGCGGGCAGATCGTGCCGCGCTTCCGCCTGCCGGCCGAGCTGGTGCAGCACGACATCGACTTCGTCGCCGAACACGGCGTCAAGTTCGAGTATGGCTGCGATCCCAAGCTCACCGTCGACCAGCTCAAGGAAAGGGGCTTCGAGTACGTGCTGATCGGCATCGGCGCCGACAAGAACAGTGGCGTCAAGCTCGAGGGCGGCAACCCCAAGGTCCTCAAGTCGCTCAACTTCCTGCGCCGCTTCAACCAGGGCGAGAAGCTCGACCTGGGAGCCCACGTCGCGGTGGTCGGGGCCGGCAATACGGCCATGGACTGCGCCCGTGCCGCGCTGCGCGTGCCGGGCGTGAGAGACGTCACGGTGATCTACCGGCGCAGCCTGGCCGAGATTCCGGCCTACCCCGAGGAATACGAGGAAGCGGTCGAGGACGGCGTGAAGTTCCGTTTCCTGACCAACCCCGAACGCTTCGACCCGGACGGCAGCCTGACCTGCCGCGTGATGGAACTGGGCGCACCCGACGAGAAAGGCCGGCGCCGCCCGGTGGCCACCGACCAGACCGTGACCCTCAGGATGGATGCGCTGATCACGGCGGTCGGCGAACAGGCCGACACCGATGTGCTGAAGGCCATCGGTGTGCCGCTGGACGACAAGGGCTGGCCCATGGTCGACACCAGGACCGGTGAAACGGCGCGCAACAACGTCTTCCTGATCGGCGATGTGCAGCAGGGGCCTTCGTCCATCGTCGGGGCCATCGGTGATGCCCGGCGCGCGACCGACACCATCATCGCGCGCGAAAGCCTCAAGAGCCACCACGGTGACAAGTACTGGCTCAACGCCGACCCGGCCCAGATCACGCGCCGCAAGGGGGCTGTGGCGGTGCAGATCGTCAAGAAGGATCAGCTGCAGGCCTTCGTCAGGCAGGAGGGCGAGCGCTGCCTGCAGTGCAACTACGTCTGCAGCAAGTGTGTCGATGTGTGCCCGAACCGGGCCAACATCTCGATCGCCGTGCCGGGCTTCAAGGACCGCTACCAGACCCTGCACGTCGACGCGTTCTGCAATGAATGCGGCAACTGCGCGAGTTTCTGCCCCTGGCAGGGCCGCCCTTACAAGGACAAGGTCACGATCTTCAGCCTGCGGCAGGACTTCGACAACAGCACCAACGCCGGCTTCCTGGTCGAAGGCGAGGCGGTGCGCGCCCGGCAGGGCGGCAAGGTCTATGAACTGTCGATCGACGCGGCCAGCCAGGTCACTGGAGCGCCGCCTGAGTTGTCCGACCTGTGCCGCATCATCAGCCGCGTGCACGCCGGGCATCGCTATCTGCTGAGCGCCGTGGGGGAGTGAGCATGCTGATCCTGCAGAACGTCACCGCGGTCCAGTTCGAACCGGCGCTGGTGCAAGGCGGCGTCGACATCGCGATCGAGGGCGCACTGATCCGGGAGGTCGGCGTCGACCTGGCGGCGCGCTATCCGCAGGCCCAGGTGCGCGCGATGCAGGGCCGGCTCGTCATGCCCGGCATCGTGTGCTCGCACAACCACTTCTACTCGGGTCTGGCGCGCGGCATCATGGCGCGCATCAAGCCCTGCCCGGACTTCATCTCGACGTTGAAGAACCTGTGGTGGCGGCTGGACCGTGCGCTCGACGAGGATTCGCTCTACTACAGCGGGCTGGTCTGCTCGCTCGAGGCCATCAAGGCCGGTTGCACCGCGGTCATCGATCATCACGCTTCGCCGAACTACGTGGCCGGGTCGCTGGACACGTTGCGCCGGGGCTTCATCCAGGCCGGCCTGCGTGGCATCACCTGCTACGAGACAACGCACCGCAATGGCGGCGAAGCCGAGTTGCAGGCCGGCGTGCATGAGAACATGGCGTTCGCCCGGCAGGTCGATGCAGCCAAGGCCAAGGGCGATGAGCCCTATCTCGTGGAGGCCATGATCGGCGCGCACGCGCCGTTCACGATCTCCCGTCATGGCATGGAACTGCTGCAGCACGCCGTGGTGGCCACCGGCCGTGGCCTGCACATCCACGTGGCCGAAGACCGCTACGACGTTTCGCATGGCCACGATGTCTACGGCCAGGACCTGATCGATCGCCTGGCCTCGCACCAGTTGATCAACTACAAGACCCTGGTCGCCCACGGTCTGTACCTGTCGGATGCCGACATCCAGATCCTCAATGCCGGCGATGCCTTCCTGGTGCACAACCCACGTTCCAACATGAACAACCACGTGGGCTACAACGACAAGCTCGCGGCCTACCGCAACCTGGCGCTGGGCACCGACGGCATCGGCGCCGACATGTTCGAGGAGCTGAAGTTCGCGTTCTTCAAGCACCGCGACGCGGGCGGGCCCCTGTGGCCGGACAGCTTCACGCGCTTCCTGTGGAACGGCAATCAGATCCTGGAACGCAACTTCGGTGCGCGCTTCGGCCGGTTGGAGTCGGGCTACAAGGCCGATCTGACGATCTGCCGCTACGACAGCCCGACACCGCTGGCCGCACAGAACATCGGCGGGCATCTCGCGTTCGGCATGGGCGCCAGCGCCGTCGACAGCGTGATGGTGGAGGGGCGCATGGTCTACGACAACGGCAGCTTCCCGTTCGACGTGGCGCCGATCTACGCCGCTGCGCGCAAGGCCGCGGCTGCCTTGTGGAAGCGCATGGACGAACTGGACCGCGGCGGAGCGCAGCCGTGAACACCGTGTCGGCCACGCTGATCCGCAATGGACGCATCGTCACGGCCAGCGACGACTTCGTTGCCGACATCCTGATCGAGGGTGGCCGCATTCAGGCCATCGCCAGGACCCTGACGGCCGGGCCCGGCATGGCGGTGCACGAAGCCGCCGGCCAGTGGGTGCTGCCCGGCGCCGTGGATGTGCACACCCATCTCGATTCGGCCACCCCCACCGCCAGCACGGTGGACGACTTCGCGGCCGGCACGCGGGCCGCCGCCTTTGGCGGCACCACCACGGTCGTGGACTACTGCACCCCGCCGGCAGGTGCCAGCCTGATGGCCGGCCTGGAGGACTGGCACCGGCGCCGCGCCAACGCCTGTGTCGACGTCGGCGCGCACATGATCGTGCTCGATACCGGCGCCGCCACGCTGGCCGAGATGAAGACCCTGGTCGAGCGCGAAGGCATCAGCAGCTTCAAGTTCTTCATGGCCTACCCCGGCGCACTGATGCTGGAGGATGGCGCCTTGTTCAGCGCCATGCGCACCGCCGGCGCGCTGGGCGCGCTGAGCTGCGTGCATGCCGAGAACGGCCCGGTCATCCAGAGCCTGGTGCAGGAGGCGCTGGCCCAGGGCAAGACGGCGCCGCGCTACCACGCGCAAACACGCCCGGCCCTGCTCGAAGGCGAGGCGGCGCAGCGTGCCATCGCACTGGCCGAACAGGCGGATGCACCGCTGTACGTGGTGCACCTGTCCACCGCGCAGGCGCTGCTGGCGGTGCAGCAGGCTCGCCGGCGCGGCCTGCCGGTTTTCGCCGAGACCTGCCCGCAATACCTGCTGCTGGACGACTCCGTCTACGAAGCCGAAGGCTTCGAAGGCGCCAAGTACGTGATGTCGCCGCCGATCCGCCCGGCCAGCCATGGCGCACGACTCTGGCAAGGGCTGCAGACGGGTGACATCCAGACCGTGGCCACCGACCACTGTGCCTTCACCTACGGCGAGGGGCCGCAGGGCCTGCGCGTCTCCAAGCGGTTGGGCCTGGCCGCCTTCAACCGCATTCCCAACGGGGCGCCGGGCCTGGAAACGCGGCTGGAGCTGATGCACGACGCGGCGGTGCGGCAGCACGGCCTGTCGCCGCAACGCTTCGTCGACATGGTGGCGACGGCACCGGCACGCCTCTTCGGCCTGTTCCCGCGCAAGGGCACCGTGGCCGTGGGCAGTGACGCCGACCTGGTGCTGTTCGACCCGCAGGAGCGCTGGACCGTGCGCGCCGCCGACCACCACAGCCTGGCCGACTACTCGCTGTTCGAGGGCCGCACGCTGACCGGCCGCGTGAAGAAGGTCTTCCTGCGTGGCCAGTGCATCGTCGATGGCGCGTCATGGCTGGGCCACGAAGGCATGGGCCAGTACCTGCCCCGAGGTGCTTCCGGTCGGCCCTGACTCATTTGCCACGCCACCTGCCCATGTCCAGCGAACACCTGCGCATCGATACGGACGACCTGCTGCATCGGCTGCAGGCCTTGGGGCGCATCGGCGACACGGGCAACGGCGGCTGCTGCCGGCTGGCCCTGAGCGATGCCGATCGCGCCGGCCGCGACCTCGTCTGCGGCTGGATGCGCGAGCTTGGCCTGCGTGTGCAGGTCGACCCGGTGGGCAACATCTTCGGCTGGCGCGGCGGGCTCGAGGACCTGCCGCCGGTGATGACCGGTTCGCACATCGACACCGTGGCCACCGGTGGCCGCTACGACGGCAACTACGGCGTGCTGGCCGGCCTGACGGTCGTGCAGGCGCTCAACAAGGCGCGCGTCACCACGCGCCACCCGCTGGTGGTGGCGGTGTTCACCAACGAGGAAGGTGCGCGCTTCCAGCCCGACATGCTGGGCTCGCTGGTCTACGCCGGCGGCCTGAGCCTGGCCGACGCACACGCCACACGCGCCATCGACGGCGCCGTGCTCGCCGACGAACTGCAACGCATAGGCTACCTGGGCACAGCCCCGCTGCCGCTGGCCCGGCCACGGGCCTTCGTCGAGCTGCACATCGAACAAGGCCCGGTGCTGGATGCCGAAGGCGGCCTGATCGGTGCCGTGCAGGACGTGCAAGGCATCTCCTGGCAGGCGCTGGTCATCACCGGCCAGTCCAACCACGCCGGCACGACACCGATGCGGCTGCGCCATGACGCCGGGCACTGCGCTGCGGCCATCGCCTGCTTCGTGCGCCGTCTGGCCGATGAGATGGGCGGCAGCCAGGTCGCCACCGTGGGCGCGCTGACCCTGCACCCGAACCTGATCAACGTGATCGCCGCGCGCGCCGAGCTCACGGTGGACCTGCGCAACACCGACGAAACCCTGCTGCAGCAGGCCGAGCAGCGGCTGGCGGCCTTCCTGGACGAACTGGCCGCTGCCGAAGGCGTGCGCATCGAAGCCAGGCCGCTCGCGCGTTTTGCTCCGGTGAAGTTCGACACCGGCGTGGCACGGCGGATCGCCAGCCAGGCGCAGCGGCTCGGCTACGACACCAGGAGCATGACCTCCGGTGCGGGGCACGATGCCCAGATGATGGCGCGGCTGTGCCCCACGGCGATGATCTTCGTTCCCTCGGTGAAGGGCATCAGCCACAACCCGGCCGAGCATACCGAGCCCGAGCATCTCACCGCCGGCGCCAACGTGCTGCTGCATACCCTGCTGGAGCTGGCAGCCTGATGCCGCACCGGCGCTGTTGAATCCATCCCCCCAACCCATCAGGAGACCATCTTGCCTCTCAGCGACATCGAGATCGCCCGCCAAGCCCGCATGCGCCGCATCACCGAACTGGCGCGCGACCGACTCGGCATCGGCGAAGAACACCTCATCCCCTACGGCCACTACAAGGCCAAGGTCGCCATGCCCTATGTGCAGGCGCTGGCCGACGATCCGGAGCGCCGCGACGGCAAGCTGATCCTGGTCACCGCGATCAGCCCGACGCCGGCCGGCGAAGGCAAGACGACGACCACCGTCGGCCTGGGCGATGCGCTCAACCTGATCGGCAGGAAGGCGGTGATGGCCCTGCGCGAACCTTCGCTCGGGCCGGTCTTCGGCATGAAGGGTGGTGCCACCGGTGGCGGCATGGCCCAGGTGGTGCCGATGGAGGACATCAACCTCCACTTCACCGGCGACTTCCATGCCATCGGCCTGGCCAACAACCTGCTGGCGGCGGCGCTGGACAACCACATCCACCACGGCAATGCACTGGACATCGACGTGCGGCGCATCAGCTGGAAGCGTGTCGTCGACATGAACGACCGTGCGCTGCGCCAGATTACCGTGGGCCTGGGCGGGCCGGCCAACGGCTTCCCGCGCACCGACGGCTTCGACATCGTCGTGGCCTCCGAGGTGATGGCCATCCTGTGCCTGTCGACTTCGCTCAAGGACCTGAAGGAACGGCTCGGCAAGATCATCGTCGCCGAGACCCGCAAGCGCCAGCCGGTGCGGGCGCGCGACCTGGGTGTGCACGGTGCGATGGCGGTGCTGCTGAAGGACGCGCTGGCGCCCAACCTGGTGCAGACGCTGGAGAACAACCCGGCGCTGCTGCACGGTGGGCCGTTCGCCAACATCGCCCACGGCTGCAATTCGGTGATCGCCACGCGCACCGCGATGCGCCTGGCCGACTACGTGGTCACCGAGGCCGGTTTCGGTGCCGACCTGGGTGCCGAGAAGTTCATCGACATCAAGTGCCGCAAGTCGGGCCTGCGGCCGGCGGCCACAGTGCTGGTGGCCACCGTGCGGGCGATCAAGTTCCATGGCGGCGTGAACCTGGCCGACCTGGGCCGCGAGGACCTGGGCGCACTGGAGAAGGGCCTGGCCAACGTCGAGCGCCACCTGCACAACCTGCGCGAGGTCTACGGCTTGCCCTGCGTCGTCGCCATCAACCACTTCACCAGCGACACCGAGGCCGAACACGCACTGCTGCGCGAGCGCATCGGGCGCCAGGGCGTGGCGGTGCACAGTGCCAGCCACTGGGCCGACGGGGGCCGCGGCGCAGTCTCGCTGGCGCACGAGGTGGTGCGGCTGTGCGACCAGCCCAGCACGCTGCGTTTCGCCTACGAAGACGCCGATCCGCTGTGGGAGAAGATGCGCAAGCTCGCCACCCGCACCTACGGCGCCGCCGACATCCGTGCCAGTTCCGGCGTGCAGGCGCAGATCAAGGCCTTGCAGGAGGGCGGCTACGGCCACCTGCCGGTATGCGTGGCCAAGACGCAGTACAGCTTCGCCACCGACCCCAGCCTGCGCGGCGCGCCCAGCGGGCACTACCTGGACATCCGTGAGGTGCGCCTGTCCGCCGGTGCGGAATTCATCGTGATGATCTGCGGCGACATCATGACGATGCCGGGTCTGCCCAAGGAGCCCTCGGCGCTGCGCATCGACCTGGACGAGCAGGGCAACATCGTCGGCCTGTCCTGACGCCATCCCGCCCCCGGCCCCTGCGGCCGGGGCCGGCCCGTCTCAGCGGGCGACGGCTGCCGAGGCGATCAGAAAGCGAACGCCTTGACCCGCGCCTGGCACCAGGCGTAGCTCAGATCCACCTGTCGGCGGGACAACTGGCCGATCGACATCTCCGGGCTCGGCGAAGCGACGGGCTTGGCGGGCTGCAGGCAGCCGCTGAAGATCTGCTCCACCACGTCGCCCATGCGCGCGCAGCTGGTCAGGTAGAGCCAGGCTCGGGAAGCGTGCAGGGCGTCCGGCGTGATCACGACGTTGCCGCACTTGCGCTGCACCAGCGATATGGCCGCCAGCTCGTCCGCATCGTCGAGGAAGTGGAAGTTCGCGCGCACGACATCGCACTTGCCCTCGGTCAGGGTGCAGTCGACCGAAAAGTTGCTGGCGTTGCGGAGGTAGGTGGGCATGGGTCGGCCTCCTCGGAGGTTCACGGCAGCCGTTCGATGCGGGCTGCCGATTTCTTGAACCCCGGCGTCTTGGACACCGGGTCGAAGGTGGAACTGGTCAGCCGGTTGGCATAGGCCTCGGCAAAGTGGAAGGGCACGAACACCTCGCCTTCGGGTGAACGCTCCGAAATGCGGGCCTCGACCTCGATGGCACCGCGGCGCGTCGAGACGCGGACGCGGTCGCCATCGGCGATGCCATGGCGGCGTGCGTCTTCGGCGTGGATCTCGACGCGGCCATGCGGTACCAGGCCGTCCAGCCCGTCGGCGCGGCGTGTCATCGTGCCTGTGTGGTAGTGCTGCAGCATACGCCCGGTGGACATCAGCAAGGGGTACTCGTCGCTGGAAGCCTCACCACAGGCCGTGTACTCGGTCACCGTGAATCGACCGAGGCCGCGCGGAAACTCCTTCTCGTAGAGCACCCGCGTGCCTGGGTGTTCGGTATCGGGGCAGGGCCACATGATGCCCTCCCGTTCGAGCCGTTGATGGCGGATGCCGGCGTACTGCGGCACGGCCTGGGCGATCTCTTCCATGATGGCCGCCGAATCGGCGTAGGCCATAGGGTAGCCCATCGCGGTGGAGATGTCGCAGATCACCTGCCAGTCGCGGCGGGCCTCGCCCACCGGCGCGATGGCCGGTCGCAGCAGCTGCACGCGGCGTTCGGTGTTGGTGAAGGTGCCATCCTTCTCGGCGAAGCTGGTGACCGGCAGCACCACATCGGCCAACCTGGCCGTCTCCGACATGAAGATCTCCTGCACCACCAGCAGTTCCAGCCTGCGCAGGCCCCGTTCGACCTCGGCAATGTCGGGGCTGCTGCCCATCGGGTTTTCGCCGAGCACGAACATGGCCTTGATGTCGCCATGGCTGGCGGCTTCTTCCATCTCGACCACCGTCAGCGCGGTGTTGGTCGGCAGCGGCACCCCCCACAGCGCCTCGAACTTGCGGCGCACGGCGGGGTCGTCGATGCGCTGGTAGCCGGGCAGGGCGTTCTTGAAGCCCAGCATGTCGCTGGCGCCTTGCACGTTGTTCTGCCCGCGCAGGGGGATGAAGCCCGCACCCGGCCGGCCCACGTGGCCGGTCAGCAGGGCCAGGTTGATCAGGCTGAAGGCCCCGTCGACACCCGATACATGCTGGGTGATGCCCATGCCCCACAGGATCATGCCGCGCGCGGCCTCGCCGTAGATGCGGGCAGCGCGACGGATGCGCTCGGGCGGCACGCCGGTGACCGCGGAGACGAACTCCGGCGTGTACTTCTTCAGGCTGTCGCGCAGCGCGTCGAAATTCTCGGTGCGCGAGGCGATGAAGGCCTGGTTGGTCAGCCCCTCCTCGACGATCACATGCGCCAGGCCGTTGAGCAGCGCGACGTTGGTTCCGGTGTGCGGGCGCAGCCAGACATCGGCGTGGTTGACCATCTCGATGCGGCGCGGGTCGATGACGACGATGCGCGCGCCGTGTTCGTACTTGGCCTTGAGCACCGCGCCGGAGGCGACCGGATGGGTCTCGGTGGTGTTGGAGCCGACGATCAGGAAGGCATCGGCCTGGCCGACGTCGCGCATCGAGGAACTGGGGGCACCGCTGCCCACCGCCTGGCCCAGGGCTGCCACCGAAGCCTGGTGGCACAGGCTGGCGCAGTGGTCGATGTTGTTGGTGCCGACGGCGCAGCGGATGAACTTCTGGAAGACGTAGTTGTCCTCGTTGGTGGTGCGCGCCGACGTCAGCCCGGCGATGGCCTGCGGGCCGTGCTGTTGCTTGATCTTCAGCAGCCCCTTGGCGACGAAGGCGATGGCCTCGTCCCAGCTGGCTTCCTCCAGCGGTGCGCCCTTGCCGCCGCGGCGAATCAAGGGTTTGGTGAGCCGGTCGGGGTGGTTGATGAAACCCATGCCGAAACGGCCCTTGACGCACAGGTTGCCCTCGTTGGCCTCGGAGGCGAAGGAGTTGCTGACGCCAACGACACGGCCGTTCTCGGTCTCCAGCGTCAGCACGCAACCCACGCCGCAGTAGCCGCAGACGGTGGTCGTCTTGCCACGTTCGCTGCTGCGCTGCCGGCCGGTGTCGGACAAGTCCTTCAGCGCACCGGTCGGGCAGGCCGATACGCACTGCCCGCAGCTGTTGCATTCGGTGTCACGGTAGTCGTGGGTGCCACTGACCAGTGCCGGGTAGCCGTCCTCGCCGATGCAGTAGACCTTGCGATGCTGGACTTCGTCGCAGATGCGCACGCACTTCTCGCAGCGGATGCACTTCTCGCGGTCCATCTGGAAGAAGCCACGGTTGACCAGCGGCGCGAACCGGGCCGTCTTGCGCGTGCCGATGAACTGGATGGTGCCGCCGCCGTTGGCCAGCGAGTGCTTCTGCAGGCTGCAGCTGCCGGCGGCCTGGCAGGTGCACTTCATGCATCGCGCGGCTTCGCGCAGCGCGGTGGCCTCGTCGTAGCCGGTCTCGACTTCGCTGAAGGCGCCTTCGGCGGTCTCGGCGCCAAAGACGCCTGGGCGTGCCTCGCGGCCGAAGGATGCATTGCGCAGATCGCCGTCGAGCACCGGCATCTCGGCGCGCGGGGCGTCGGAGATCGGCAGCGCGCCGATGTCGAAGAAGGCAGGCTTTTCGGCCTCCAGCAGCCTGGCGATGACCCGCTGCGGCTCACCGCGCAGGTAGGCGGTGATGGCCACCGCCGCACGGCGCGCGCTGCCCACGGCATCCACCACGGTGAGCGCCCCGGAAACACAATCGCCGGCCGAGAACACACCTTCGATGCTGGTCATCATGGTGGCGGTGTCGACGGCGATCGTCTTCCACTTGGATGTCGAGATGTGTTCGTTCAGCCTGGTCAGATCGACGTCCTGCCCGATCGCCAGCACGATGGTGTCGGCCGGCGTGAAGTACTCCGAGCCGAAGATGGGCTCCGGGCGGTGCCGGCCGCTGGCGTCGGGTTCGCCCAGCCGCATGCGCTGGCTGACGATGCCCACGGCACGACCCGCCACGGTGCGAATCTCGACTGGGGCGCTGAGCAGGTCGAGCCTGACACCTTCCACCTCGGCCTCATGGATTTCATGCGGTGCGGCGGGCATCTCGGCGCGCGAGCGGCGGTACATCATCGTCACGTCGGATGCGCCGAAGCGGCGCGCCGTGCGCACCGCATCGGCAGCCGAGAAGCCGCCGCCTATGACGACCACCTTCTGGCCCAACTCGACCCGTTCGCCACGGCCCACACGGGCCAGAAAGTCGATCACCGACAACACGTTGGGGGCATCCTCCCCCGGGATGCCACCGGGCTTGGCGATGCTGGCGCCCACGCTGACGAAGACCGCGTCGTAGCCCTCGTCCTTGAGGGTCTGGATCTGGTAGTCGCGACCCAGCGCGACGCCGGTCTTGAGTTGCACGCCCAGCGAGAGGATGTCGCCGATCTCGCGATCGACGATGTCCTTGGGCAGTCGGTAGGAAGGAATGCCGTAGCGCAGCATGCCGCCGGGTTTCTCGTTGGCCTCCAGCAGCGTCACGGCGTGGCCGTCGAGCGCCAGGTAGTAGGCGGCGGTGAGCCCGGCCGGGCCCGAGCCGACGATGGCCACGCGCTTGTGCGTCGCGGGCGCGGGCTCCGGTTGCGTGGGCAGGCCGGCCTCGGCGGCACGGTCCGATGCGTAGCGCTTGAGCGTGCAGACGGCCACCGGCTTGTCGATCTGGCTGCGCCGGCAGGCGTCTTCGCAGGGATGGGGGCAGATGCGACCCAGGATGCCGGGCATCGGCACGCGTTCCTTCACGAGCGCCGTGGCTTCGGTGTACTTGCCTTCGGCGATCAAGCCTACGTAGCCGGCCACGGCGGTGCCGGCCGGGCAGGCGGTCTGGCAAGGCGGCTGGCAGTAGGCGTTGTGGTTGCCGAGAAAGCCGCTCAGCACCCGGCTGCGCGCGGCCTTGAGCGTCGGGCTCTCGGTGACGATGGACATGCCTTCGCGCACGGCCGTCTCACAGGCCAGTGCATGGCCGCTGCGGCCCGCGATCTCGACGACACACAGCTTGCACTTGCCGTTGGGCTTGATGCGGGGGTCGCTGCACAGCGTCGGGATCTCGATTCCGTGCCGCCTGGCAGCCGCCAGGATGGTCTCACCTGGCTTGGCTGTCAGCCGGCGGCCGTTGACCATCAGCCCCAGGCTTGCTTCGCGGACAGCGATGTCGTCCAAACTCATGCCGGTCTCCTGCGCATCGGCCTTGGCCCTGGTTCAGCCAGGGGTTGGCGCGGATGCGATCCGATTCGTGCTGATCGCTGGGGCTGCACCAGGGTCGCCGCCAGCCCGCGGCGACCTGTGGTTTGCAGCAGAACTTACTTGGCTACCAGGGGCATGCCCACGCTCATGGCACGCGCCGCCGGAGAGTCACGCATCGGCAGGGTCATCCGCCGCACGCCGTCAAAGGCTTCCAGCGCGCCCGCGACGGCTGCAGCCGTGGGCACGAGCCCGATCTCGCCGATGCCCTTGGCGCCCATCGGGCCTTCGGGTTCGGGTTCCTCGACGAGGATGGTTTCGACCTCCGGCATGTCGCGCGCGCGAAGCACGCCGATTTCCTTGAGCTTGAAGGTCACCGGCATGCCGTTCTCGCACTTCAGTTCTTCGGTCAGCGCGTAGCCAAGACCCATGTGCACCGCGCCTTCGATCTGGCCCGTGGCCAGCCCCGGGTTGAGGATGCGCCCGACATCGTGCGCAGCGACGACCTTGGCCACGCGCCCGTTCTCGTCCAGCACCACCATCTGGGTGGCGAAGCCGAAGGCGGTGTGCGTCTTGATCTTCGGCACGTCGGCACCCAGCGCGGTGGTGTCGCGTATGACGGTCTCGCCCTCGTAGACGCGGCCGGCCAGGTCCGTCAGCGACTTGCCGGCATCCAGGTCGGCCTTGAGCTTGGCCGCGGCATCGAGCACGGCGCGACCGCCCAGCAGCGTGCCACGCGAACCCGTGGTCTGGCCGCAACCCACTTCGTAGCTGGTGTCGACCCTGGGCAAGAAAGTCGAGGCGGGCAGCCCGGTCACCTCGACCGCAAACTGCACCAGTACCGTCATCAGGCCCTGGCCCATCTCGGTGAAGCCGTTGTAGAGCAACACCTGGCCGTCAGCCTGCACCACCAGGCGTGCCTTGCCGTACTCGACCACGCCGTTGCCGATGCCGCTGTTCTTCACGCCGCAGGCGATGCCGACTGCGCGGCCGGAGCGCATGGCCGCTTCGTAATGGGGCTTGATGGCTTGCAGCGTCTTCTTGATGCCGACCGATTTCTCCAGCACCTGGCCCGTGCCGAAGACATCGCCGACCTCCAGCGCATTGAGCCAGCGCATGGCCCAGCGGTCCAGCCCGGCCTTCTTGGCCAGCATGTCCACGCAGGCTTCCAGGGCGAAGTGCACCTGGTTGACGCCGAAGCCGCGCATCGCGCCGCAGGGCGGATTGTTGGTGTAGGTGGCCACGGACTCGACGTCCACGTTGGGCACCTTGTAGGCACCGCAGGAGTGGCCTGCCGCACGCTCCAGCACCTTGCCACCCACCGAGGCGTAGGCGCCCGAGTCGCCGACGATGCGTGCCCGCACCACCGTGAGCCGCCCCTGCGCGTCGCAACCCACGGTGTAGTCCATCGTCAGTGCGTGGCGCTTGGGATGCATGCGGATGGACTCTTCGCGGCTGAGCGTCAGCTTCACCGGCTTGCCGGTGAGGTGCGCGAGCAGCGAGGTCTGGGCCTGCACCGACATGTCTTCCTTGCCGCCGAAGGCGCCCCCGTTGGGCATCAGCTCGACGAGGATCTGGTCCTCGCGCAGGCCCAGGAAGCGCGCCACCTGGCGGCGGTCGTCGAACACGCCCTGGCCCTGGCTGCGAAGGTGCAGGATGCGGCGCGCGGTTCGGCCAGCGCGCTCTCGGGCTCCATGAACAGGTGTTCGATGCGCTGCGTGGCCCAGGTGCCGCTGACCACGTGCGCGCTGGCGGCCAGCGCGGCGTCGGCATCGCCGCGGCGGATGATGGACCGCGACAGCAGGTTCTCGTGCGCCGGGTTGACGCGCGGTGCGCCCGCGGCCAGCGATGCCTCGGGGCTGAGCACCGGTGGCAGGACTTCGTATTGCACATCCACCAGCTTGGCGGCTTCGCGCGCCGTGCGGCGGTCGTCGGCCGCCACCGCGGCCAGCACGTCGCCGACGCAGCGCACCTCTTCGCCGACGGCCACCAGGCTGGGCCAGTCGTTGTAGAGCATGCCGACCCAGCGCTCACCCGGAACATCGGCTGCGGTCGCGACCTTGCGCACGCCGGGTAGGGCCAGCGCACGGCTGGTGTCGATGGAAACAACCCGCGCCCGCGGGTGCGGTGACAGCACCAGCGCACCGAACAGCATGCCGGGCAGGTACAGGTCGTCCACGAAAGGTCGATCGCCCATCACGGTCTTGGCGGCACCGTAGCGCGACAGCGATTGGCCCACGCGGCCGTCGGTGCCCGCCGGGGGGATGGGTGCGCCGCGTTTGGCCGCCGCCAGCAGTTGCACCGCGTCGATGAGTTTCACGTAGCCGGTGCAACGGCACAGGTGCAGGTCCAGGGCCTGGGCAATGGCCTCGCGCGTGGGTTCGGCTTCGCGGTCGGTGATGGCTTTGGCGCGCAGGGCGATGCCCGGGATGCAGAAGCCGCACTGCAGGCCGGCGGTGGCGGCAAAGCAGTCGGTGATCTGCTGCCGCTCGGCGGCCGGCAGGCCGTCCAGCGTGACGATGTTCTTGCCGTGCGCGACCTTGGCGCGCATCGCACAGGTGGTCTTGGGGTGGCCGTCTACCAGGGCCACGCAGCACCCGCACTGCCCCTGCGGGCTGCAGCCATCCTTCAGCGACGTGATGCCGCAGCGATCGCGCAGCGTGTGCAGGAACCATTCATCGGCATGCACCTCTTCCTGCCTTGGCTTGCCGTTGAGTACGAATTCGATCTTCATGATGTTGGAATGCCCGCGATGGGCGAGGTTGGACTGCGAATCGATTCAGTTGCCGGAGTTCGATACCGGCCAGCGCCGGCCGGCCAATCTGCACCCAAGGCCAGGCCGCGCCAAGCGATCGCGCGCGTGCGACATTGACCTTGCTGATCCAGCCGCACCCAGCTGATCTCCTGCCAGCACTGCAATGGTGCAGCCTCTCGCACTTTCGAGGTGAATGGCTTGATGCTGGTCAACTTGCATTCGCGTGCGTGGCAACACGATCGGCATGCCGTGCGTGCCAGACAACCGGTGCCGACTTCCGGCTGCGCCAAGGTCGATGCCGCAACCCAGTCGCTGTGCGTTCTTTCGACCAAGCCCTTGATGCGCCACTGCGCGGCCGCTACGCGCGGTGCCCGGTCCGTTGTCGCTCGACTGAGCAGCCGCCTGACCCTCAAACCCGCATCCCTCCCAACCCCTGGAGAATCCCGATGAGACGTTCGACGTTCGTGAAGTTCGCGCTGCCGACGATGCTGGCGCTGGCGGCGACATGGGCAGACCCGGCCATGGCCCAGGCCGGCAAGGTGATCAAGATGATCCCTGGCGGCGACCTGAAGATCATCGACCCGATCCAGAACGCGTCCTACATCAGCCGCAACCACGGCTACATGGTCTACGACACGCTGTTCTCGGTCGACGCCAAGGGCCAGGTCAAGCCGCAGATGGTCGACAGCTACACGCTGTCGCCCGACAGGAAGAAGTACACCTTCACGCTGCGCCAGGGCCTGAAGTGGCACGATGGTGCGCCCGTCACGGCTGCGGACTGCGTGGCGTCGATCAAGCGCTGGGGCGCCAAGGATGTCTCGGGCACGCTGCTGATGCGCGAGCTGGCATCGCTGGACGTGGTCAACGACAGGACCTTCACGCTGACGCTCAAGGAGCCCTTCGGCCTGGTGCTAGACGCGCTGGGCAAGCCGTCGTCCAACGTGCCCTTCATGATGCCCGAGCGCATCGCCAGGACCGACCCCAACCAGCAGATCACCGACGCCACCGGCTCCGGCCCCTTCATCTTCAAGAAGGACGAGTGGGTGCCCGGCAACAAGGTCGTCTATGTCCGGAACCCGAACTACGTGCCGCGCAGCGAGCCAGCCGACGGGCTGGCCGGCGGCAAGGTGGTGAAGGTCGACCGCGTCGAGTGGCTCTACATCCCTGACCAGAACACCGCGCTGGCCGCGCTGACCAACGGCGAGGCGGACATCTTCGAACTGCCGCAGGCCGACTTCATCCCCACGCTCCAGAAGAACCCCAACATCAAACTCGCCGCCGACACGCTGGGCAACCAGGGCTGGCTGCGGCCCAACCACCTGCAGCCGCCCTTCAACAACCCGAAGGCGCGCCAGGCCCTGCAGTACCTGATCAACCAGGAGGAATACCTGGCTGCGGCCGGCTTCCCGGAGGCCTTCCGCGTCAAGTACTGCGGCGCCTACTTCATGTGCGGCGGCCCCAACGAGACGGCAGCGGGTGCCGAGCCCTACAAGGCCGGGCAGAACATCGAGAAGGCCAGGCAGTTGCTGAAGGAAGCCGGCTACAACGGCGAGAAGATCGTCGTGCTCACCCCCAGCGACCCGCCTGTGCAGGCGGCCGCGGCGCTGGTGACGGTGCAGAACCTGCGCAAGGCCGGCGTCAACGTCGAGGCACAGGCGATGGACTGGAGCACGCTGCTGGGACGGCGCGCCAAGAAGGACCCGATCGACAAGGGCGGCTGGCACATCTTCCACACCTACTCGGTGGGCTACGACGTCATCTCGCCGGTCAACAACGCCTACCTGCAA
Source organism: Rubrivivax sp. (assembly GCA_035440985.1). Lineage (GTDB taxonomy): Bacteria > Pseudomonadota > Gammaproteobacteria > Burkholderiales > Burkholderiaceae_C > Rubrivivax. Next base: position 23,184 of record DAORNK010000012.1, read on the forward strand.
GGCACCTGCGACGCAGCGCCGGCGGGCTGGTCCTGCGACAAGACGATGGAGGAACTGCGCATGGCCTGGGCACGCGAGGGCGATGCCGCCAAGCGCCGCAAGATCACCGAGGACATCCAGAAGCGTGCCTTCGAGCAGACGCCCTATGTGAACTTCGGCCAGTTCTTCTGGCCGATGGCCTACCGCGCCAACCTCAAGGGCCTGATCGCCACCGGCATTCCGGTGATGTGGAACGTCGAGAAGTGAGCTTCGCCTCGGCCTGAAGCGCGGCCCGCCCCGGCGGCGGGCCGCTTGACTGAATCACCCGTGCTCTACGTCTTCAAGCGCATCCTGGCGGTCATCCCGGTGCTCGGCATCGTCGCGGTGATCGTGTTCCTGCTGCTGCACCTGAGCCCGGGTGATCCGGCGGCGCTCATCGCCGGCGACACCGCGAGTTCAGACGACGTCGAGCGCATCCGCAAGCTGCTGGGGCTGGATCGGCCGCTGCTGGAGCAGTTCTTCTCGTGGCTGTGGCGGCTGCTGCAGGGTGATCTGGGTGTGTCGGTGTTCACCGGGCTGCCGGTGACGACGATGATCGGCCAGCGCATCGAGCCGACGCTGTGGCTGACGCTGCTGACCATCAGCTTTGCGGTGTTCTTCGCGGTGCCGATGGGCATCGTCGCCGCCTGGAAGGCTGGCACCTGGATCGACCGCTCGCTGATGGCGCTGGCGGTGACGGCCTTTTCGCTGCCGGTGTTCCTGATCGGCTACCTCTTGATCTTCGGTTTTTCGATCCAGCTGGGCTGGCTGCCGGTGCAGGGCTTCCGCAGCCTCAGCGAGGGCTTCGGGCCCTTCATCCGGCACCTGATCCTGCCCGCGGTCAGCGGTGGCCTGGTCTACATGGCGCTGATCGCCCGCATGACACGCGCCACGATGCTCGAAGTGCTGGGCGAGGACTACATCCGCACGGCGCGCGCGCGCGGCGTGGGCAACCGCAGGCTGCTGCTGCGCCATGCGCTGAAGAACGCGGCCGTGCCCATCGTCACCACCATCGGGTTGGGCATCGCGCTGCTGCTGGGCGGCGTGATCATCACCGAAAGCGTGTTCGCCATTCCCGGCATCGGCCGGCTCACGGTGGATTCCGTGCTGCGCCACGACTACCCGGTCATCCAGGGCATCGTGCTCGTCGTGGCGGCGGTCTATGTGCTGATCAACCTGGCGATCGACCTGCTGTACACCTTGCTCGATCCGCGGATCCGCTACTGAGCCCGGGACGACAACACGATGGCGCTGACGCTGACCCAGATCGAGGCCCGGGTGGACACCACGGGGCGCCACCCGTGGTGGGCCTTCCTGCGCCGCCATCCGCTGCTGGTGATCGGTGGCGTGCTGCTGGCCATCATGGCCATCATCGCGCTGGCTGCGCCCTGGCTGGCGCCCTACGACCCGATCGAGATGAACGTGCTGCGGCGCCTGAAGCCGGCCAATGCCCAGCACTGGTTCGGCACCGACGCGATGGGCCGCGACGTGTTTTCGCGTGTGCTGTGGGGCGGGCGCGTGTCGATGATCGTGGGCCTGAGTGTGGCATTGGCGGCCACCAGCATCGGCGTGCTGATCGGCATGGTGGCCGGCTTCTCGCGGCTGGCCGACGCGCTGATCATGCGCGTGATGGACGGCATGATGGCCATCCCCGGCATCCTGCTGGCCGTGGCGCTGATGGCGCTGATGCGCGCCAGCATCGAAACCGTGGTGATCGCCATCGCGGTGCCGGAGATCCCGCGCGTCGTGCGCCTGGTGCGTTCGCTGGTGCTGGTGATCCGCGAGCAGCCCTATGTGCAGGCGGCCGAGGCCATCGGCACGCGTTTTCACTGGATCCTGCTGCGCCACGTGCTGCCCAACGCGGTTACGCCGCTGATCGTGCAGGGCACCTTCATCGCGGCATCGGCGGTGCTGTTCGAGGCCTATCTGTCGTTCCTGGGCGCCGGTACGCCGCCGGAGATTCCGAGCTGGGGCAACATGATGGCCGAGGGCCGCGCGGTGGTGCAGCTGGCGTTCAACATCGTGCTGTTCCCGGGCATCTTCCTGGGCCTGACGGTGCTCGCGATCAACCTGCTGGGCGACGGCCTGCGCGATCTGCTCGATCCCAGAATCGCGCGGCGGCTGTGAAGGCTCGACCATGACTGCGCCCGCCGCGCCCGACGCCATCATCGCGGTCGAAGACCTGAAGGTCTGGTTCGCGAATCGCGACGGCATCATGCGCGCGGTCGACGGGCTCTCGTTCAGCCTGCTGCGGGGCGAGACACTGGGCATCGTGGGCGAATCGGGCTGCGGCAAGAGCGTCACCGCGATGACGATGCTGCAGCTGATCCCTTCGCCGCCTTCGGTGGTCGCCGGCGGATCCATCCGCTACAACGGCGAGGATCTGCTGCGGTTCGACGAGCCGCGCATGCGCCAGATCCGCGGCAATCAGATCTCGATGATCTTCCAGGACCCGATGACGGCGCTCAACCCGGTGCTGACCATCGGCGAGCAGATCGCCGAAACGGCGGTTCTGCATCAGAAGCTGGACCGGCGTGCGGCACGCGAGCTGGCGGTGGAGATGCTGCACAAGGTCAACATTCCGGAGCCCCGGCGCCGCGCCGATGAGTATCCGCACCAGTTCTCGGGCGGCATGCGCCAGCGCGCGATGATCGCGGCGGCGCTGGTGTGCAACCCCAAGGTGCTGATCGCCGACGAACCGACCACCGCGCTGGACGTGACCATCCAGGCCCAGATCATCGAACTGATGCTGGACCTCAAGCGCGAGTTCGGCACTTCGATCATCGTCATCACTCACGATCTCGGCGTCGTCGCCGAGACCTGTGCGCGCGTGGTCGTGATGTACGCCGGGCGCAAGGTGGAAGAAGCGCCGGCGGCCGAGCTGTTCGCGGCGCCGCTGCATCCCTACACCCAGGGCCTGCTGTCGGCCACGCCCCGGCTGGACACCGCGCCCGGCACGCGCCGCGCCGAACGGCCGCGGCTGCACGAGATCCCGGGCATGGTGCCGGTCCTCAAGGGAGAGCCGGTGGGCTGCAGCTTTGCGCCGCGCTGCCCGCGGGCCACTGCGATGTGCCGCGAGGCGGTGCCGGCGCTGCAGGACCACGGGCAAGGGCACGCGGTGGCCTGCTTCCACGGCGGGAGGAACGCATGAGCCCGGCCTCGGACCGGCCACTGCTCGAAGTGCGTGACCTGAAGAAGCACTTCGCCCTGCAGCGCGGGCTCTTCGGCCGCCACCAGGCGGTGCGTGCGGTGGATGGCATCTCCTTCACGCTGGGCCGCGGCCAGACGATCGGCATCGTCGGCGAATCGGGCTGCGGCAAGTCGACGGCGGCCAAGGCCATCATGCGGCTGATCGAGCCCACCAGCGGGCAGGTGCTGCTCGACGGCGTGGACATCACCGCGATGGGCAAGGCGCAGTTCCGGCCCTACCGCCGGCGCGTGCAGATCGTCTTTCAGGACCCGTACTCCTCGCTCAATCCCCGCATGAGCGCGGGTGCCATCGTCGGTGAGCCGCTGCGCAACTTCGGCGTCGGCGCGGCCGAAAGCACCCGGCGCGTGCAGGCGCTGTTCGACCGCGTCGGCCTGCACCGTGATGCCATGCGCAAGTACGCGCACGAGTTCTCGGGCGGCCAGCGCCAGCGCCTGGGTATCGCGCGAGCACTGGCGCTCGAGCCCGCACTGATCGTCTGCGACGAGCCGGTGTCGGCGCTGGACGTGTCGATCCAGGCGCAGATCATCAACCTGCTGATCGACCTGCAAAAGGAACTGGGCATCTCCTACATCTTCGTCGCGCACGATCTTGCGGTCGTGCAGCACATCAGCGACCGCGTGGCGGTGATGTACCTCGGGCGCCTGGTCGAGATCGGCGATGGCGACCGCCTTTTCGCGCAGCCGCTGCACCCCTACACCCGGGCGTTGCTGTCGGCGGTGCCCAGGACCAGCGTGTCGGCGCGCACCGGGCGCATCGTGCTCAAGGGCGACGTGCCCAGCCCGGTGTCACCGCCCGCGGGCTGCCACTTTCACCCGCGTTGCGCTGAAGCGACGCCGCGCTGCCGAGAGCAGGCACCTGCCTTGCGTGACGTCGGCGGCGGATACCACGTGGCCTGCTGGCTGCACGCGGCGCAATGACCGGGGCAAGGCAGCGCGCAGCCGACATCGGGCTTTCCCGGAGTCGTGTCACGCAAAGGTCAGGCGCGGAGCCATCCTCGGCCTAAGATGCACCCATGGCAAGCCGACACTCCCACACCGGCCGCCCGAGCATGCTCAGCTCGGCGCTGGAGATGCGCTTCTTCGCCGAACTGGCCTCGCTGGGCTGGCTGTGGCCGCTGCTGGCCGCCGCGCCGCGCGGGGATGGCCACCCGGTGCTGCTGTTGCCTGGTTTCATGGGCAGCGAGGCGACCCTCATCGCGCTGGAGCTCTTCCTGCGCAGTCGCGGTTACGCGGTGCAGACCTGGGGCCTGGGCCGCAACGTGGGCTTCCATGCCAAACACGCCAACGCGCTGGAGCAGAAGATCCGCTACATGCACCACCGCTCCGGCCAGAAGGTGAGCCTGGTGGGCTGGAGCCTGGGTGGCGTCTTCGCGCTCTATGGTGCGCACCAGGCCTCCGAGTGCGTGCGCAGCGTGATCACGCTGGGCAGCCCGATCTCGGTGGACCTGACCGGCAGCGCCTCACCGCCGCTGGTCAAGGCCATGTACCGGCTGGTCGCCCACCCGATGGGCACGTCTGCGCACAGCATGCAGCCGCGGGCCAAGAAGCTGCGCGATCGCGCCCCTCCGGGCATGCCGCTGAGCTGCCTCTATTCGCTCAGCGATGGTGTGGTGCCGCCCCAGGAGGCCACCGTGGACGGTGACCCGGCGATGCACGAGAACATCCGCGTGCCCAGCAGCCACATGGGGCTGGGTTTCAACGCGGTGGTGTTGTGGATCGTGGCCGAACGGCTTTCGCAGCCACTGGGGCAATGGCGGCCTTTTGAACCTTCTGGCTTGCTGGGGCACGCTTACCGCTGGATGACCCACGAGGCTTTGCCGGTCTGAGCGGCCGGCGCGACGCAGGCACGGCCTGGACTTGGCGCGGGTACGGGGCCGGCCGGGCGTCGGCCAGGGCCAGCAGCTCCTGGAAGCTGTCGCGCACGCACTGGGTGAAGGCCTGCGGGTCGGGCATCAGCTCGCGACAGCAGGTGGGCGAGATCACGACACGCCCGTCGTAGTGCGTTACGGCAAACACCAGCCCCATGCCGTCGGCGATGGGCAGGATTGCCGAGAAATAGGTCATCCTCGCGCCGTTCAGGTACATCGGCACATCGGGCCCCGGTACGGGTGTGATGGTGCAGGCCGTACCCGGCAGGCCGGGCACCCCATCCAGCGAAGAGTGGCCGAACAGTCGCCCGGCCAGCGCCGGTGCCGTGGCCGGCGCCGTCGACTCGGCGCCCGAGGTCTGCGCGTGGATCAGCGCCAGCCGTTGCAGCGGGTCGGGCAGCAGCGTGCCCAGCTGCACGGCGCG
>DAORNK010000013.1:0-28512 GCA_035440985.1 Rubrivivax sp.
CGGGCAGGCCGTGGCGCACAGGCCGCAGGCGGCGCAGGTTTCGATGCCCTGGTAATCGTAGGCGGCGCGCAGGGCCTGCGTCTCTTCGCCAGCGGCCTCGCGGCGCGCGATCTCGCGCCAGCCGACGATGCGCTGGCGCGGGGACAGGGTCAGCCCGCGCGAAGGGCACTTGGGCTCGCAGAAGCCGCATTCGATGCACTTGTCGACCAGCGCGTCGGCCGCCGGCAGGGGCTTGAGATGCTTGAGGTGCGATTGCGGGTCGGCGTTGAGGATCACACCCGGATTGAGCAGGCCATCCGGGTCGAGCAGCGCCTTGATGCGGCGCATCACGGCCATGGCCGGCGCGCCCCATTCCAGCTCGACGAAGGGTGCCATGTTGCGCCCGGTGCCGTGCTCCGCCTTCAGCGAACCGTCGTAACGATGCACGACCATCTGGCACACCGCGTCCATGAAGTCGCTGTAGCGCTGGACTTCCTCGGGTTTGGCGAAATCCTGCGTGAAGACGAAGTGCAGGTTGCCTTCCAACGCATGGCCGTAGACGATGGCTTCGGGGTAGCCGAAGCGCTGGAACAGGCCCTGCAGTTCCAGCGTGGCCTCGGCCAGGCGCTCGACGGGAAAGGCCACGTCCTCGATGATGACGGTGGTGCCGGTGGGGCGCACCGCGCCGACGGCCGGGAAGATGCCCTTGCGCACGTTCCACAGGGCGGCGGACTCGGCCACGTCGCTGGTGAAGTGCAGCGGTTGCGCCAGTTCGAAGCCCGCCAGCACATCGCTGATGGCGCGCACCTTGAGGGCCAGCGCAGCGGCGGTCTCGGCGCGGGTTTCGATCAGCAGCGCCGCGCCGTCGGCGGCCAGGTCCAGCAGGGCGGCCGGCATGCCGGGCTTGTGCTGCACGGCGCGCAGCGATGCGCGGTCCAGCAGTTCCACCGCCACCACCGGTGCGGGCTTGAGCCCGGCCACGGCCTGGCAAGCCGCCTGCAAGTGGCTGAACAGCACCAGCGCGCTGGCCTTGTGGGGATGCTCGGGCACCGTGTGGTAGCTGATCTCACTGATGAAGCCCAGCGTGCCTTCGGAGCCGATCATCAGGTGCGTGAGGATCTCGAACGGGTCTTCGAAGTCCAGCAGCGCATTCAAGCCGTAGCCGGTGGTGTTCTTGAGCCGGTACTTGTGGCGGATGCGCTGGGCCAGCAGCGTGTCCTCCCTGGTCTGCTGCGCCAGCAGGGCCAGCCCCTCCAGCAGCGCCGCATGGCTGCGCGCAAACACGGCGCGGCTGTCGGCATCGCGGCTGTCCAGTACCGCACCGTCGGCCAGCACGAGGCGCATGCCGGCCAGCGTCCGGTAGCTGTTCTGCGTCGTGCCGCAGCACATGCCGCTGGCGTTGTTGGCGGCGATGCCACCGATCATGGCCGCGTCGATGCTGGCCGGATCGGGACCGATCTTGCGGCCCACGCTGGCCAGGCGCCGGTTCGCGGCCGAGCCGATGACACCGGGCTGCAGATGAATGACGCCGGCATCGGCGGACACGCGCATGCGCTGCCAGCCGTCACCCAGCAGGACGAGCACCGAATCGCTGAGCGCCTGGCCCGACAGGCTGCTCCCGGCGGCGCGGAAGGTCAGCGGCGTGTGCAGTTCGGCGCACAGGGCGAGCAGGCGCTGCACCTCGGTTTCATCCTCGACCACCACCACCAGTTGCGGCACCAGCCGGTAGAAGCTGGCGTCACTGCCCCAGGCCAGGCGGCGCAGGGGGTCGGTGATCAGCCGTTGCGGCGGGATGAACCGGCGCAAGCGCTCGAGCAGCTCTTGATGCGGGGAGGCGGGCATACGCGTGTCCGGGTCGGGTCAGGCCCGTGGGAGCGTGGGCGCGGCCAATGTAGGCGAGCAATCGGCGCTTGGCTTGACCTGGATCATCCTTGGTACGGTGATCGACGATTCGGGTAATCCCGGGTGCGGATAATCCGGGGGCTCCACAGACAAAGTGGCCAGCCGTCACGACTGCCGGAGCAGGCTGCATCCATGGACTGTTCCGTACTCAGGCCCGCACACAGCAACACCTGCATGGTGTCCTGTTCGAGCTGCAACCTGAAGCAGATCTGCCTGCCCTTCGGTTTGACGCCGTCGGAACTGGAACGCATCGACGGCCGGCTGGTGTCGCTGCGGCGCCGGGTGTTGCGCGGGGAGCGCCTGTTCCAGTCCGGCGACCGCTTCGAAGCGGTCTATGCGGTGTGGACGGGTTTCTTCAAGACCTGCGTCACCTCCAAGGACGGCCGTGAACAGGTCACCGGCTTCCAGATGGGCGGCGAGATGCTCGGCCTGGACGGCATCGGGGGTTTCCGCCACGAGGTGGACGCCGTCGCGCTGGAGGATTCCCAGGTCTGCGTCATCCCCTACACCGACCTGGAACTGCTGGCCCACGAGGTGCCGTCCTTGCAGCAGCAACTGCACCGCGCGCTGAGCCGCGAGATCGTGCGCTCGCACAGCGTGATGCTGCTGCTGGGCAGCATGTACGCCGAAGAGCGCCTGGCAGCCTTCCTGCTCAACCTGACGACGCGGCTGCAGGCGCGTGGCTTCTCGGCCTCCACCGTGGTGCTGCGCATGAGCCGCGAAGAGATAGGCAGCTACCTGGGGCTGAAGCTGGAAACCGTCAGCCGCACGTTCTCGAAGTTCCAGGCCAACGGCCTGCTCTTCGTGCGCCACCGGCAGATCCGGGTGACCGACCCGGTAGGGCTGCAGCAGATCCTGGAAGGCGCCGACGTCTAGCCCGACTTGGGGCAGCCGCCCTCAATGCCGACGCTGGCAGCGAGCGCCGTGTTCGTGCGCAGGTTTGTCGCGGTTGGGGCAGGTGGCGCAGCTGATCGGCTCGCCTTGCGGCGTGTGAAGGGCGGGGCCACCACAGGATCCACGCAGGCTGGGGCGCTTGAAGATCACGCCCACGGCCATGGCGGCCAGGCCCAGGCCCAGCAGGGCCAGCACGGCCAGGAACACCGGCAGCAGGCTGCCCAGCTCGACCTGAGTCATGCCGACGACGACAGCCCGCCGCGCAGAGCCAGCATGGCCTGGCTGCTGTAGTCCCGCAGATCACCTCCGGCGCGGCGCACGATGAAGTGGGCCGCGATGCCTTCGCGTTGCGCCAGGGCCATGCCGCGGTCCGGGCCGAGCACGTTCAGCGCGGTGGCCAACGCGTCGGCCAGCAGGCAGTTGTCTGCAACCACGCTGACCGAGGCCAGGCCATGGGCGATGGGCTCACCGGTGGCCGGATCAATGGTGTGGCTGTAGCGGCGCCCGTTCTCTTCGAAATAGTTCCGGTAGTCGCCCGAGGTGGCCACCGATTGGCCCGACACCGGCAGCACCAGGCGCGCACGCCGCGGCATGGCGTCCGGTTCTTCGATGCCGATGCGCCAGGCCTGTCCCAGGTGGTTGAGGCCGGCGGTGCGCACCTCGCCGCCCACCTCGACCATGAAGTGCTCGACGCCCGCGTCCTGCAGCACCTGTGCCGCGCGGTCCACGCCGTGACCCTTGGCGATGCCGCCCAGGTCCAGCGCCAGGCCTGCGCGATGCTTGATGGCCGCGCCGCGGGCGGCATCCAGCTCGAGCGCCGCGTGGCCGAGCAGGCGACGGCCATCCGACACTTGCGCAGCCGCGGGTATCGCCGGGCCGGTGACCGCCGCGCCGGGCCCGAAGCCCCAGGCCAGCACCAAAGGCGCCACCGTCATGTCGAAGGCACCCTCACTCAGCCGAGTCACCTGCTGGCCGCCGCGCAGGACATGCAGCAGTTCGTTCGATGCGCTGAAGGCAAGGCCTGCCGGCTGCGCGTTCAGGCGCGACAGCTCGGATTCGGGCCGGTACAGCGACATCCGGCTGTCCACGCTGTCCAGTGCCGACTGCACATCTGCCGCCAGGCGCTCGAGCTGCTGCGCCGGCAAGACCCTGCCGGCGGTACGCACGGTGTAGGTGCTGCCCATGGTCATGCCCGCGAAGCGCTGGCCTTCGGGCGTTGCGGTGCGGCTGCCGCAGCCGGCGACACCCAGCGCAGTCAGTGCGCCAAAAGCACCGAGCAGGCTGCGCCGGCGGGGGGAGAGCAAGGTATCCATCGTGGTCCTCAGGCGGAAGGCGGGGTCTTGGGATCGGCACCGGCGATGTTGGCGCGGATGGCCTCGGCCGCACTCCCTTCGCCATGCGTCACCAGGTGGTAGGTGAGGTCACGCAGCGACAGCAGCCCATGCACGCGCGGGCCGTCGACGACCAGCATGTGGCGGTGGCGGTTGACGTGCATCAGGGCCAGCGCAGCCTCAACCGTCGTGCCCGGGGTGACGGAGCGCACGTCGCGCGTCATCACCATCGAAATGGGCGTGTTCTGCGGATCACGCCCCGCGCTGACCACCCGCGTGAGCAGGTCGCGCTCGGTGAAGATGCCGTCGACCAGCCCATCCTCGTTCATGATCAGCACCGCGCCGATCCGGTGCCGGTTCATCTCCTGCACGGCATCGATGACCATCGCGCCGGCGTCCACCGTGATCAGCTCGTCGATCCCGGTCTTCTGCCCCAGTACGGTTTCAACGGTTTGTCGCATGGTGTCTCCTCGTGGTCACAGGCCGAAGTCGTCCAGCATGATGTTCTCGCGGTCCACGCCCACATCCATGCACATCTTGATGACGGCCTTGTTCATCACATCCGGGCCGCACAGGTAGTACTCGACATCCTCGGGCGCCGGGTGGTTGGCCAGGAACAGCTTGTGCAGGGCCTTGTGCCGCACCAGACCGACAGGCCCGGTCCAGTTGTCCTCGGGGCGCGGCTCGGACAGCACGATGTGCCACTTGAAGTTGGGATGCTCGGCGGCCAGCTTGTTGAACTCGTCGACGTAGAACACTTCCGACAGGTTGCGCGCCGAATACCAGAAGCCCATCTTGCGCGTGCTCTTCAGGCGCAGCAGCTGGTCGTAGATGTGGCTGCGCATCGGGGCCATGCCCGCGCCGGCGGCCACGAAGCACATCTCCTTGTCGGTGTCGCGCGCAAAGAACTCGCCGAACGGCCCGGCCACCGTGACGTGGTCGCCGGGCTTGAGGTTGAAGAGGTAGGAGCTCATCTTCCCGGGCGGGATCTTGTCGTCGTAGTTGGGCGGGAAGACGATGCGGATGGTGAACATCAGGATCCCCTTTTCCAGGGGATAGCTGGCCACCGAGTAGCCGCGCTCGACCGGCTCGGTGACCACCGACTTGAAGCGCCAGAGGTCGAACTTGTCCCACTCCTCGCGGAACTGGGTCTCGATGTCGAAGTCCTTGTAGGCCAGCTGGTGCGGCGGGCAAGAGATCTGCACGTAACCACCGGCGCGGAAGGGCACCTCTTCGCCAGGCGGCAGCTCGACGATCAGCTCCTTGATGAAGGTGGAGACGTTGCGGTTGCTCCGCACCTTGCAGCTCCACTTGCGCACGCTGAAGATCTCGGCCGGCACCTCGATGCGCATGTCGCGCTTGACCTTGACCTGGCAGGCCAGGCGGCAGCCGTGCTTGGCTTCCTTGCGGCTGATGAAGCCGGTTTCGGTGGGCAGGATGGCGCCGCCGCCTTCCTTGACGATGACCTCGCAGACGCCGCAGGTGCCCTTGCCGCCGCAGGCCGAGGGGATGAAGATCTTGTGGTCGGTCAGCGCGCCCAGCAGCGTGCCGCCGGCTGCGACCTTCATGACCTTGGTGCTGTCTTCGTTGACCGTGATGGCCACATCGCCGCTGGTCACCAGCTTGCGCCGCGCCACCATCAGCAGCGCCACCAGCATCAGCACCACCGCGGTGAACATCACGACCGCCATACCGATGGAAAACATCTCGCGTTCCTAGAGCTGGATGCCTGAAAACACCATGAAGGCCATCGACATCAGGCCGGTGGTGATGAAGGTGATGCCCAGGCCGCGCAGGCCGGCCGGGACGTTGGAATACTCCATCTTCTCGCGGATGGCGCCCAGCGCGATGATGGCGATGGCAAAGCCCACTCCCGAGCCGATGCCGAAGACCACGCTGTCGGCGAAGTCGTAGCTGCGTTCCTGCATGAACAGCGAACCGCCCAGGATGACGCAGTTCACCGCGATCAGCGGCAGGAACACGCCGAGCGTGTTGTACAGCTCGGGTGCATAGCGTTCGACTGCCATCTCCACCACTTGCGTCGCCGCGGCGATGGTGGCGATGAACAGGATGAAGGCCAGGAAACTGAGGTCGACCTTGGCCAGCGAGGGGTGCAGCCAGGCCAGTGCGCCCTCGGCCAGCAGGTAGCCCAGCAGCAGGTTGTTGAGCGGCACGGTGAGCACCTGGACGAAGACCACCGCCAGGCCCAGCCCGATCGCGGTTTCGACCTTCTTCGCGCAGGCCAGGAAAGAGCACATGCCCAGGAAGTAGGCCAGCGCCATGTTCTCCAGGAAGGCCGAACGCAGGCCAAGGTTGATGTAGTGCTCCATCTCAGGCCTTCTCCTGCAGCTCGGGCTTCCAGGTGCGCAGCGCCCAGATCAGCAGCCCGATGATGAACAGCGCCGAAGGCGCCAGCAGCATCATGCCGTTGGGGTCGTACCAGCCACCGTCCTTGACCTGCGGCAGGATGGTGAAGCCCAACACCTTGCCCGCGCCCAGCAGTTCGCGCATGAAGCCGACGATGACCAGCACCACCGAGTAGCCCAACCCATTGCCGATGCCGTCCAGTGTGGATTCCCAGGGTGGATTGCTCATCGCAAAACCTTCGGCGCGGCCCAGCACGATGCAGTTGGTGATGATCAGGCCGACGAACACGCTGAGCTCCAGCGACAGTTCGTACAGCGTTGCCTTGAGCACCTGGTCGAACACGATCACCAGCGTGGCGATGATGGCCAGTTGCACGATGATGCGGATCGACGACGGCGTGTGGTTGCGCACCAGGCTGACCGCCAGATTGGCCAAAGCGGTGACCAGGATCACGCCGGCACTCATCACCAGCGCTTTGGCCACCGAGGTCGTGACGGCCAGCGCCGAACAGATGCCCAGCACCTGCACACCGATGGGGTTGTTGAGCAGCACCGGGTTGAGCAGGATCGCACGCTGCCTGGGCCCGAACCGTGGTGCCGGCTGGGGCGCCGGCAGCAGATCGCCGGGAACCGCACTCATGCTTGTGCTCCTTCGCGGAACTTCTTCAGGAAACGGCCATAGCCCTGCTCGCCCAGCCAGAAGCGGACGAGTTGGGTGACGGCCTTGCTGGTGATGGTGGAGCCGGACAGCCCGTCCACGTGCGAGGGGTCGGCGTCGGGCGGCCCGGCCTGGCCCTTGATGACCTGGATGGCGACATTCCAGTTGGCGTCGAAGGCCTTGCGCCCGCGCCACAGTGCCTGCCAGCTGGGGTTGGCGATCTCGCCGCCCAAGCCGGGGGTTTCGCGCTGGTCGTAGTAGGTCAGGCCGCGAATGGTGTTGCCGTCTGGAGCCAGCGCCATGAAGCCGTAGATCGTGCCCCACATGCCGAGGCCCTCAATCGCGATCACGATCTGGTCGACGCTGCCCGCCTTCTTGACCAGATAGACGATGCCCTGGTTCGGCAAGCGCCGCACGCCCGCCGGATTGGCAGGCGCGGCGCGGCTGGTGGCCGGGTCATCGCGCGCGGCGCGCTGGTCGTAGCGGCGCGCGTCGGTACCCGCTTCGGCCACCAGCTCTCCGGTCGCCAGGTTCACCAGCCGCGCCTGGATGGACTCGCGGAAGATGGCCTCGACCTGGGCCGTACCGACCTTGGCACCCGGCTCGATCAGGCCTGCCGCCAGGAGGACGTTCTTTTCCTTGTACAACAGGGCGTTGGCCACCTGGGCCGGCTTGGTAAGCACGGCCGCGGCGGCGATGAGCGCCGCGCAGACCACGCACACCACGGTGGCGAAAGCCACCGTGTAGGGGACGGCATTGATGTCGCGCTTGATGGCGCCGGCAGTGTTCTCAGCCACGGCGTGCGAGCCTCCGTCGGATGTTGGCCTGCACCACGAAGTGGTCGATGGTGGGCGCCACGACGTTCATGAACAGGATGACGAGCATCACCGACTCGGGGTAGGCCGGGTTGAAGACACGGATCAACACGACCATCGCACCGACCAGCAGGCCATAGACCCAGCGGCCGGTATCGGAGTGCGGCGCGGTAACCGGATCGGTGACCATGAAGACCATGCCGAAGGCCCAACCCCCCATCACCATATGCCACCAGAACGGCACGTTCATCCAGGGGTTGGTGCTGGACCCGATGGCGTTGAGCCCGGTGGCCATCGCAATCGTGCCCAGGCACATCGCCAGCATGATGCGCCACGAGCCGACACCGGTGAAGACCAGGATCAGCGCACCGATCAGGCAGGCCAGCGCCGAGGTCTCGCCCATGCTGCCGGGCTCCAGACCGATGAAGGCGTTGGACCACGACCCTACCGCCGTCTCGTAGCCGCCCTCGGCGCCGCGCACCTTGCTCAGCACCGTGGCGCCCGAGAAGCCGTCCACCGCGGCGCCGCTGGGCACGGCAGTCCAGACCTTGTCGCCCGAGATCGCCGCCGGGTAGGCGAAGAACAGGAAGGCGCGCATCGCCAGTGCCGGGTTCATGAAGTTCATGCCCGTGCCGCCGAAGACCTCCTTGACCAGGATCACCCCGAAGGCCACCGCCAGAGCCGCCTGCCACAGCGGCGTGGTCGGCGGCAGGATCAGCGGGAACAGCATGCCGGTGACGAAGAAGCCTTCGTTGACCTCGATGCGGCGCACCACCGAGAACATCACCTCCAGCGACAGGCCGACGACCATGGTCAGGATGTACAGCGGCAGGAAGTACAGGCCGCCGTGAACCAGGTTGGCGATCCAGCTGCCTGGCGAGTAGCCGACGCCCAGCATCCGGATCACCGCGTGCCGCCAGCCTTCGAGCGCGCCGGCCTTGGCCGGGTCGATGGCCAGGTTGGCCTGCAGCCCGGTGTTGTAAAGGGCCATCAACACGCAGGGCAGCACCGCGATGACCACGATGATCATCATGCGCTTGAGATCCATCGCGTCGCGCACGTGCGCGCCGGTCTTGGTGACGTCAGCCGGGGAATAGAAGAACGTGTCGGCCGCTTCGTACAGCGGGAAGAAGCGCTCGTACTTGCCGCCCTTGTGGAAGGGCTTGCCGACGCGGTCCAGCAGTTGGCGCAGCGCACGCATCTAGGTGTTCTCCTTCTCGATGCGGGTCAGGGCCTGGCGCAGCAGCGGCCCGTACTCGGCCTTGCCCGGGCAGACCAGGGTGCACAGCGCGAGGTCGTCTTCATCCAGCTCCAGTGCGCCCAGCTTCTCGGCGCGCTCGTCCTGGCCCATCAGCAGCGCGCGCAACAGGAAAGTGGGCATCAGGTCCAGCGGCATCACGCGCTCGAACGAGCCGATGGGCACCATTGCACGCTGCCCGCCGTTGGTGGTGGTATCGAGCCGCAGTGCGGGCTTGCGCTCAAAGGCCCCCAGAACGACGTTCCAGATCGAGAACTTCTGTGAGCCGGGCATGATCCAGCCGAGGAATTCGCGTTCGACGGCTTCCGCCAGCACGCTGACCTGCAGGTGGTGGCGCCCCAGGTAGCCGTGCACTTCGCCGGCCGCACTGCGGCCGTCCAGGACCGAACCCGACACGACGCGCTGCGCACCGGTGGCTATCTCGCCCGCCGTCAGGGCGTCCAGGTCGGCCCCCAGGCGTGTGCGCAGCAGGCGCGGGCGCGTGACGCTGGGCCCCGCCAATGCGATGACGCGGGTGCTGTCGAGCTGACCGCTGCGAAACAGACGGCCCACGGCGGCCACGTCCTGGTAGCCGATGGTCCAGACCGTGCGATTCAGGTCGACCGGGGTCAGCAGATGGATGTGCGTGCCGGCATTGCCCGCCGGATGCGGGCCGGCGAAGACCTCGGTGCGCACCGAGGGCAGCGCCGGTATCGGCAGCGTGTGGCCCGGCGCCACGCAAACATAGGTGGCGCCATCGGTCAGCCTGGCCAGGCAAGCCACGCCGGCGCTGAAGTCCTCTTCGCGCCCAGCCAGCGCCGTGGCCACTGCGGGTGCATGCGGTCGCGTGTCGATGGCGGTGATGTACAGGGCATGGGGTTTGGACTCGGGCGACGGGACCTTGGAAAAGGGTCGCGTGCGCAGTGCCGTCCACAAGCCCGATTCCAGCAGGAGCGCGCGCGCGTCATCGGGCGTCAGCGCGTCCGGTGTTGTTCCGCGGAAGCTGGAGAAGGCCACCTGGGCCTCAGGGTCTTGGTCGCCCTCGATGTCGATCACCAGCGACTGGAAGGCGCGCCGATCACCACGATTCAGGGCCCGTACCACGCCGGCCGCCGGCGCAGTGTGGCGGACACCCGACAGGACTCGATCTTCGAAGAGGCACTGACCGCGGCGCACGCGATCGCCCGGCTGGACCAGGAACGCCGGCTTGAGCCCGAGATAGTCGGCTCCCAGCACGGCCAGCCGCGTGCAGGGGGTCGACTGGTCGATGGCCTGGGCGGGTTCGCCGGCCAAGGGCAGATTGAGACCACGCTTCAACTGATGATTGCCCAAGCGGCCACCCCTTGTTGAAATAAACGGCCCCGCGAGGGACCACCCCATCCTAAGCGCTGCCCGTGGTGTCGATCAACACCGCGTCAGGGTTGCTTCGGTGATCTGGTGATTCGGTGGGGGCGAGAGCATCACCTCCCAGGTTCCCTTTTTGTTTGATCTGCATTAAGACCCGTGATTGGCGATGCCGCCAACATCGCTGCGTTTCGCGAGGCTTGGCGTACAAGGGCAGGTAAGGCCTCACAAGAAAAGGGGTTGGGGGAGACAGTGGGCACGAGCGCTCAGCGTCCCCTGGCTGTTGTTTGGTGTCTGTCAGGATGGACTGGAGAGGCTTAGCCCATGTACCCCATCATTCGCCGCGAGTCCTTCTCGGACACGACTTTCCTCTGGGAACTGCTGGCGCCCGATGTCGCGCGCTCCGCGCAGCCGGGACACTTCGTGATGCTGCGCCTGCACGAAGGCGGTGAACGCATTCCGCTCACGGTGGCCGACTACGATGCGGAACGCGGCACCATCACGATGGTGATCCAGGCGCTGGGCAAGACCACCCAGGAGATGCGCGACCACTTCAAGGCCGGCGACCAGATCCCGGACTTCGTCGGCCCGCTGGGCATGCCGCAGCACGTCAGCCGCGTCGGGCATGTGGTGCTGGTCGGTGGTGGCCTGGGTGTGGCGCCGGTCTACCCGCAGCTGCGCGCCTTCAAGGAAGCCGGCAACCGTACCACCGGCATCATCGGCTTCCGCAACAAGGACCTGGTGTTCTGGGAAGAGAAGTTTGGGCGCTATTGCGACAACCTGATCGTCTGCACCGACGACGGAAGCTATGGAAAACCCGGATTCGTCACCGCGGCCCTGCAGGAGGTGATCACCGCGGACCGACCCGACCTGATCGTGGCCATCGGTCCGCTGCCGATGATGAACGCCTGCGTCGAGACATCCCGGCCCTCGGGCATCAAGACCATGGTGTCGCTGAACGCCATCATGGTCGACGGCACCGGCATGTGCGGCTCGTGCCGCGTGACGGTGGGCAGCGAGATCAAGTTCGCCTGCGTCGATGGTCCCGATTTCGACGGCCACCAGGTCGACTTCAAGGAACTGCTGCTGCGCCAGAAGCGCTTCAAGGGTGAAGAGGCCGCGGCCAACACCGACTATGCGCACATCTGCAACGTCGAGAAGATCCTCTTCGATCAGGGCAAGAAGAACTACAAGAAGTACAAGGACCTGGCGCCGCACGCCACCAAGATGCCCGAGCGCGATGCGCTGGAGCGCTCGCGAAACTTCAAGGAAGTCAACCTCGGCTACTCGATGGCCGACGCGATGGCCGAGGCCGAGCGCTGCATCCAGTGCAGCAAGCCGACCTGCATCGACGGCTGCCCGGTGTCCATCGACATCCCGCGCTTCATCCGGCACCTGCTGGTGCGCGATCTGGACGGCGCGCTGTCGGTGATCAACGAATCGAACCTGCTGCCATCGGTGTGCGGGCGCGTGTGCCCGCAGGAATCGCAGTGCGAGGCGCAGTGCGTGGTCGGCCGCAAGCTGGAGGCGGTGGCGATCGGGCGGCTCGAACGCTTTGTCGGCGACAACGCCAAGCGCGGCCACATCGAGCCGCCGCGCGTTGCCCGCAAGCTGGGCAAGGTGGCGGTGGTCGGCTCGGGGCCCTCGGGCCTGGCGGTGGCGGCCGATCTGGCCAAGTACGGCTGCGAGGTCAACGTCTACGAGGCGCTGCACGTGGTGGGCGGTGTGCTGCAGTACGGCATCCCGCCCTTCCGGCTGCCGCGCGACATCATCTCGCGCGAGGTCGATACGCTGCGCGCGCTGGGGGTCAAGTTCGAGACCAACAAGGTCATCGGCAAGACCTTCTCGGTGCCGCAACTGATGGGCGAGATGGGCTTCGACGCCGTGTTCGTCGGTGCCGGTGCCGGTGCGCCGGCCTTCCTGGGCATCCCGGGAGAGTTCGCCGGCCAGGTCTATTCGGCCAACGAGTTCCTGACCCGCGTCAACCTGATGGGTGGCGACAAGTTCCCGTTCCTGGACACGCCGGTCACGGTGGGCAAGAGCGTGGTGGTGATAGGCGCGGGCAACACCGCGATGGACTGCCTGCGCGTGGCCAAGCGCCTGGGCACGCCAACCGTGCGCTGCGTCTACCGCCGTTCGGAGGCCGAAGCACCGGCACGCATCGAAGAACTGCGCCATGCCAAGGAGGAGGGCATCGAGTTCTTCTTCCTGCACGGGCCGGTGGAGATCCTGACCAGCGACGACGGCAACGTGCGCGGCATGCGCGTGCAGAAGATGGTGCTCGGTGAGCCCGACGCCAAGGGCCGCCGCCAGCCGGTGCCGCAGGACGAGTTCCTCGAACTCGATTGCGACACCGTGATCTACGCGCTGGGCACCAAGGCCAATCCCATCGTTACCAAGTCCACGCCCGGCCTGGACCTCAACAAGTGGGGCTACATCGTGGCCGACAACGCCACCCAGGCGACCAGCGTGCCCGGCGTGTTTGCCGGCGGCGACATCGTCACCGGTGGCGCCACCGTGATCCTGGCCATGGGCGCCGGGCGGCGCGCGGCGCGCGCCATCGGCGCCTACCTGGCCGGCGGCAAGGCCAACTGGCCGGTGACGCAGGCCGAGATGGACGCATTCGTCCCGCCGGCCCCGATCGATCCCCCTGCAACCACTGCCTCCAGCGAGGTTTCATCATGAGCATCTGCCCGCGCTGCCAGCGTGAACTCGAGGACGAGGAGGCCTACGTCTGCTGTGCCGGTGTGCAGTTGCGCTGGCGCTGCAACGATTGCCACAAGGTCAGTGAAGGTTTTGCGTTCCCCTATGGCATGTGCCCCTACTGCAAGGGCAAGCTGACGCTGCTGGACCGCGGGCCGGTGGCCGGCAGTGCCGCCGTCGAAGCGGTGCGCAAGGCCTTCGAGATCGAGATCGGGGGCCATGCCTTCTACCAGCGCGCGTCGCAGGAGTCCGCCGACCCCGTGCTGCGTGAGCTGTTCGGCCGCTTCGCGGCGATGGAAAAGGAGCACATGGAGACGCTGTCCAAGCGTTACCACGCCGACCTGCCCAGCGAGGCCACGGACTTCCAGCTGGACCGTGCGGCGATCTTCACCGGCGTCGACCGCAAGCCCGAGGATCCGGCCAACCTGTTCCGCATCGCCATCGCCTTCGAACAGCGGGCGGTGGCGTTCTTCACCGCCGAGGGCGAGAAGGCGCCGGCAGGCTCGATCGAGCGCGAGTTGTACGCCGAGCTTGCCGCCGAGGAACGCGAGCACGTGGCGCTGCTGGATACCGAGTACGCCCGCTGGAAGGCCGGCAAGGCCGGCATTCTTTGAATCCGTTCCACCGCAACCCCAGGAGCGGCAAACGCGGGCCTGGCCAGCGCAGCTCGACCACCACCGAAGCGCGCGACAACACGATGAAGAGACCAACATGAGCGAACGTTCCTACGTGCTGGACGGCAACGAGGCCGCTGCCCGCATTGCCCACATGACCAGTGAAGTGATCGCGATCTACCCGATCACGCCATCGTCGACGATGGGCGAGCTCTCCGACGAATGGTCGGCCAAGGGGCGCAAGAACATCTGGGGCATGGTGCCGCAGGTGGTGGAAATGCAGAGCGAAGGTGGTGCCGCCGGCGCCGTGCACGGGTCGCTGCAGGCCGGCGCGCTGACCTGCACCTTTACCGCTTCGCAAGGGCTGCTGCTGAAGCTGCCCAACATGTTCAAGATCGCCGGTGAACTCACGCCCACGGTGTTCCACATCGCGGCACGCACGCTGGCCACGCACGCGCTGTCGATCTTCGGCGACCACAGCGACGTGATGAGTGCACGCACAACCGGCTTTGCCATGCTGGCCGGCAGCAGCGTCCAGGAAGCGCAGGACATGGCGATGATCGCGCACATGTCGACGCTGAAGTCACGCGTGCCCTTCCTGCACTTCTTCGACGGCTTCCGCACCAGCCACGAGGTCAACAAGATCGAACTGCTGCTCGAAGAAGACGTGCGCGCCCTGATCGACGACGATCTGGTGGCCGCGCACCGCGCGCGTGCACTCAACCCCGACAAACCGTCGATCAAGGGCACGGCGCAGAACCCCGACGTCTTCTTCCAGGCGCGCGAGGCCTGCAACAGCTACTACACCGCAGTACCCGGCATCGTCCAGGAGTCGATGGACCGTTTCGCCAAGCTCACCGGCCGTCGCTACAGCCTGTTCTGGTACACCGGCGCACCCGATGCGGAACGGGTGATGGTGCAGATGGGCTCCGGCGTCGGCGCCAGCCGCGAGGCGGTCGCCAAGCTGGTGGCCGCAGGCGAGAAGGTGGGCCTGGTCACCGTGCGCCTCTACCGGCCGCTGGACACCAAGGCCTTCGTGGCCGCACTGCCCAAGACCGTGCGCTCGATTGCGGTGATGGACCGCACCAAGGAACCGGGCGCCGTCGGCGAGCCGATGTACCAGGACGTGATCGCCGCGCTGACCGAGGAATGGCCATCCGATGCGCCGATGCCGCGGGTCATCGGTGGCCGCTACGGCCTGTCGTCCAAGGAATACACGCCGGCGATGGCCAAGGCGGTGTTCGACGAACTGGCCCTCGCCCAGCCCAAGCGCCACTTCACGGTGGGTATCAACGACGATGTGACCAAGCTGTCGCTCAAGTGGGACAGCAGCTTCAGTACCGAAGCCGCGGGCGTGACGCGCGCCGTCTTCTACGGCCTGGGAGCCGACGGCACCGTGGGAGCGACCAAGAACACGGTCAAGATCATCGGCGAGAACACGCCGCTGCATGCGCAGGGCTACTTCGTCTACGACAGCAAGAAGTCCGGCGCCATCACCGTATCGCACCTGCGCTTCGGCCGCCAACCCATCGACTCGTCCTACCTCATCGACCAGGCCGATTTCGTGGCCTGCCACCAGTTCGAGTTCATGGACAAGCTGGACGTGCTGGCCCTGGCGCGGCCTGGCGCGACCTTCCTGCTCAACAGCCCCTGGGGTCCGGACGAGGTGTGGAACAAGCTGCCGCGCGAGGCACAGGAGACCATCCTGTCCCGCAAGCTCAAGTTCTACGTCGTCGACGCGCTGGCCGTGGCGCAGCAGGCCGGGCTGGCCGGTCGCATCAACACCGTGACGCAGGCCTGCTTCTTCGCCATTTCCGGCGTGCTGCCGCGCGACGAGGCCATCGCCGAGATCAAGAACTCCATCCGCAAGACCTACGGCAAGCGCGGTGAAAGCGTGCTCAACCGCAATTTCGCGGCGGTGGATGCTTCGCTGGCGGCGCTCAAGGAGGTCAACGTGCCGGCCGCGGCCGACGCGCGGCAACAGCGCCGCCCGGTCGTGCCGCGCAACGCGCCCGACTTCGTGCAGCGCGTGACGGCCATGATGCTGGACGGCAAGGGCGACCTGCTGCCGGTTTCCGCCCTGCCGGTGGACGGCACCTTCCCGACCGCCACCGCGCAGTGGGAAAAGCGCAGCATCGCGCAGGAAGTGCCGGTCTGGGACGCCGAGCTCTGCACCCAGTGCGCCATCTGCACCCTGATGTGCCCGCATGCGGCCATCCGCATGAACGTCTTCCCGGCCGAGGCGATGAAGAGCGCGCCTGCCGGCTTCAAGGCCGTGCCCTGGGCGCGCAAGGACGGCGGTCCGCTGGACGGCCAGATGTACAGCCTGCAGGTCGCGCCCGATGATTGCACCGGCTGCGGCATCTGCGTCGACGTCTGCCCGACGCGCAGCAAGTCGGTGGCCAAGCACAAGGCCATCAACATGGCTCCCAAGCTGGACGTGCTGGACACCGAACGCACCAACTACGACTTCTATCTGAGCCTGCCGGAGATCCGGCCGCCGATGGAGAGCATGGACGGCCTGCGCGGCTCGCAACTGCGGCTGCCGCTGTTCGAGTACTCCGGCGCCTGCTCGGGTTGCGGCGAGACGCCCTACCTGAAGCTGCTGTCGCAGCTTTATGGTGACCACCTGGTGGTCGCCAATGCCACCGGCTGCTCGTCGATCTACGGCGGCAACCTGCCGACCACGCCCTACACGGTCAACGCGGGCGGCCAGGGTCCGGTCTGGGCCAACAGCCTGTTCGAGGACAACGCCGAGTTCGGCCTGGGCATGCGCGTGGCGCTGGACGCCCAGCAGGCCCTGGCACAGGAACTGGTGCGTGGCCTGCGCGGCGCCATCGGCGAGCCGCTGGCCACCGAACTGATCGAGGCGCCGCAGGGCGACGACGCACAGATCCGCCAGCAGCGCGAACGCGTGCAGCGCCTGCGCGCCATCCTCGGCAAGCTGGCCGTGCCGGAAGCCAAGCGCCTGCTGGCGGTGGCCGACAGCCTGGTCGCGCGCAGCGTCTGGATCGTCGGTGGCGACGGCTGGGCCTACGACATCGGCTACGGCGGCCTCGACCATGTGCTGGCTTCGGGACGCAACGTCAACATCCTGGTGCTCGACACCGAGGTCTACAGCAACACCGGCGGGCAGGCCTCCAAGTCCACCCAGCGTGGCGCGGTGGCCAAGTTCGCCGCCGCCGGCAAGGCCTCGGGCAAGAAGGACCTGGGCATGATCGCGATGGCCTACGGCAACGTCTACGTGGCCCAGGTGGCGATGGGGGCAAACCCGGTGCAGACGGTGCGCACCTTCCAGGAGGCCGCCGCCTGGAACGGCCCCTCGATCATCATCGCCTACAGCCACTGCATCGCGCATGGCATCGACATGGCCACCGGCATGAGCCACCAGCGCGACCTGGTCAAGAGCGGCTACCTGACGCTGTACCACTACGACCCGCGCCTGGGCATGGGCGGCGCCGACCACCCGCTGAAGATCGATTCGCGCAAGCCCACCGTCTCGCTGGAGAGCGTGGCGCTCAAGGAAGGCCGCTACGCGATGCTGGCGCAGACCGATCCGGCGCGCTCCAAGATGCTGATGGCCCAGGCCCAGCACGCGGCCGATGCGCGCTGGCAGCTGTACGAGCAGGTGGCCGGCGTGCACCGCGTGGTCACCGACGAAAGCCAGGCGCCGGCAGCGCCGCCCGGGGCAGCGGCCCCACCCGCCGCCGCGGGCGACAAGTCCGGCGCCGCAGCGCCCGAGCAGGAGGCAGCAAAATGAGTGTCGATCTTCGCACCCGGTATCTCGGGCTTGAACTGGCCAATCCCATCGTCGCCTCGGCCTCCCCGCTGACCGGCAATGTCGAGAGCCTGAAGCGCCTGCAAGCCGCCGGCGTTTCGGCCGTCGTGCTGCCTTCGCTGTTCGAGGAGCAGATCGAGCACGACGAGATGGCCACCCACCGGCTGCTGCTGTCGGGGACCGAGATGTCGCCCGAAGCCACCGGCTTCTTCCCTGAGCCAACCAGCTTCCGCACCGGCGGCGAACAGTACCTCGAGCTGATCGCCCAAGCCAAGAAGGCCCTCCAGGTGCCGGTCATCGCCAGCCTCAACGGCTACACCCCCGGCGGCTGGACCAACATCGCGCGCCAGATGCAGGATGCCGGCGCCGACGCCATCGAGCTCAACGTCTTCTTCCTGGCGGCCAGCATGGACGACACCAGCGCCGAGGTCGAGCAGCGCTATGTCGACCTGGTCGAATCGGTCACCCAACAGGTGACGCTGCCAGTGGCCGTGAAGGTGGCGCCGTACTTCAGCGCAATGGCCAACATGGCCGGGCGGCTGAACCGGGCCGGGGCCCAGGGGCTGGTGCTGTTCAACCGCTTCGTGCAACCCGACATCGGGCTCGAAGACCTGGACGTCACACCACGCCTGGTGCTGTCCACCTCCGACGAACTGCGCCTGGCCCTGCGCTGGATTGCCATCCTGCGCGGCCGCGTACCGGCCAGCCTGGCGGCCACCGGTGGCGCCCATACGACCGACGACCTGCTCAAGCTGCTGCTGGCCGGCGCCGACTGTGTGATGCTGGCCAGCTGCCTGCTCAACCATGGCCCGGGCCACGTCGGGACGCTTCTGAAGGGCCTTCAGGCCTGGCTGACCGAGCGCGAGTACCACTCGGTGGAGCAGATGAAGGGTTCGCTGTCCCAGCAGGCCTGCCCCGACCCGGATGCTTTCGAACGTGCCAACTACATGCGGACCCTCAAGTCCTATACCAGCAAGTGGGCCTGAAACCCCGCCCTGGCCCATTCCCTGTTCACTGAATCAAAGGAGTTTCAGATGGCCCTGATGATCAACGACGACTGCACCGCCTGCGACGCTTGCGTGTCACCCTGCCCGAACACGGCCATCACGGCCGGCTCACCGATCTACGTCATCGACGCGAGCAAGTGCACCGAGTGCGTCGGCGCGCACGACGATCCGCAGTGCATGGACGTCTGCCCGGCCGACTGCATCGTGCCTGACCCGAAGCACGTCGAATCACGCGACCAGTTGCAGGCCAAGTACGCCAAGCTGCACAGCTGAACCCGGCGCCGCTGGGGCGGCCTGAATCCGGCTTGAGTTGGATCAAGCGCAACTGACAAGCGAAGCCCGAACGGGTTCGCTTGGGGCGTTGCGCGCGTTAGGCTTTGGGCCTGCGGATGGCGGTGCCTGCCAGGCCCTCGGGCCCCTTTCAAGAACGCTTTAGGAGTGAGAACCATGTCCGACGCAATCAAGTACGTCTATCGATTCGGGCCCACCGGTACCGAAGGTGCCGCGAGCATGAAGAACCTGCTCGGCGGCAAGGGCGCCAACCTGGCCGAAATGTGCCGCCTGGGCATCAGTGTGCCCAGTGGCTTCACCATCAGCACCGAAGCCTGCACCGTCTTCACCGAGAAGGGCAAGGCCCATGTGATGGCCATGCTGGATGCCGAGGTGCGCCAGGGTCTGGCCTACGTCGAACAGCAGATGGGCAAGCGCTTCGGCAATGCCGACGACCCGTTGCTGCTATCGGTGCGTTCGGGTGCACGCGCCTCGATGCCCGGCATGATGGACACCATCCTGAACCTGGGCCTCAACGACGATGCGGTGGCCGGTCTGGCGCGCAAGACCGGCAACGAACGCTTCGCCTGGGACTCCTACCGCCGCTTCGTGCAGATGTACGGTGACGTGGTGATGGGCCTCAAGCCGGTGAGCAAGGAAGAGCACGACCCCTTCGAGGTGGTCATCGACATGCTCAAGGAGAAGAAGGGCGTCCAGTTGGACACCCAGCTCGACACGGCCGACCTGAAGGAGCTGGTGGCCCGCTTCAAGGCGCTGATCCGCGCCCGCATCGGCCGCGACTTCCCCACCGACCCCTGGGAGCAGCTGTGGGGGGCGGTGGCGGCGGTCTTCGAGAGCTGGAACAACGACCGCGCCCAGGTCTACCGCGAGCTCAACGACATCCCGCAGAGCTGGGGCACGGCCGTCAACGTGCAGGCCATGGTGTTCGGCAACCTCGGCAACTCCAGCGCCACCGGGGTAGCCTTCAGCCGCGATGCCGGCACGGGCGAAGACCTGTTCAACGGTGAGTTCCTGGTCAATGCCCAGGGCGAGGACGTGGTGGCGGGGATCCGCACGCCGCAGCAGGTGACGCTGATCGGTTCGCGGCGCTGGGCCGAGCTGGCCATGGTCAACGAGGCCGATCGCGCCGCCAACTACCCCTCGCTCGAAGAGCTGATGCCGGATATCTACAAGCAGCTGCTGCACGCCGAGACGACGCTGGAGAACCACTTCAAGGACATGCAGGACCTGGAATTCACGATCCAGGAAGGGCGGCTGTGGATGCTGCAGACCCGCAACGGCAAGCGCACCGGTGCCGCGATGGTGCGCATCGCGATGGAAATGCTGCGCCAGGGGATGATCGACGAGAAGACGGCGCTGGAGCGCGTCTCCCCCGAGCGGCTCAACGACCTGCTGCACCCCATCTTCGCGCCAGGCGCGATCAAGGCCGCCAAGGTCATCGCGCGCGGCTTGCCGGCCTCGCCGGGCGCGGCCACCGGCCAGATCGTCTTCCACGCCGACGACGCCGAGCAATGGGTGCATGAAGGCAAGGCCGTGATCCTGGTGCGCCAGGAAACGTCCCCCGAGGATCTGCGCGGCATGAACGTGGCCAAGGGCATCCTGACGGCCCGCGGCGGCATGACCTCGCACGCCGCGGTCGTGGCGCGCGGGATGGGCAAGTGCTGCGTGTCCGGCGCCGGCGCGGTCCATGTGGACCTCAAGGCGCGCGTCATGCGGGTCGGCGAGCAGTCCTGGGCTGAAGGCGACTGGATCTCGCTCAACGGCTCGACCGGTGAGGTCTACGACGGCCAGATCGCCACGCAGGAGGCCGAACTCAGCGGTGATTTCGGCGCCCTGATGGCGCTGGCGGCCAAGTACCAGCGCCTGCAGGTGCGCGCCAATGCCGACACGCCCACCGATGCCGCAGTGGCACGCCGGTTCGGCGCCACCGGCATCGGCCTTTGCCGCACAGAGCACATGTTCTTCGAAGGCGAACGCATCCTGGCCGTGCGCGAGATGATCCTGGCCGACGACGAGGCCGGACGCCGCAAGGCGCTGGCCAAGCTGCTGCCCATCCAGCGCGCCGACTTCGAAGGCCTGTTCCGCGTGATGGACGGGTTGCCGGTGGTGATCCGCCTGCTCGATCCGCCGCTGCACGAATTCGTGCCGCACGACGACGCCGGCCAGGCCGTGATGGCGCGCGAGATGCGTGTCTCGCCGGGCAAGATCAAGATGCGGGTGGAGGATCTGCACGAGTTCAACCCCATGCTGGGACACCGCGGCTGCCGGCTGGGCATCACCTATCCCGAGATCACCGAGATGCAGGCGCGCGCCATCATCGAGGCCGCCTTGAACGTGCGTTCCGAAGGCAAGCGGGTGATGGTCGAGATCATGGTGCCGCTGGTCGGCACGGTGCGCGAATTCAACGCCCAGGCGGCCGTCATCCGCAAGGCCGCCGACCAGGTCTTCGCGCAGCGCGGCGAAACCATCCACTACATGCTGGGTACGATGATCGAGACGCCGCGTGGGGCGCTGGTGGCCGAGAGCATCGGCAAGCAGGCCGAGTTCTTCTCCTTCGGCACCAACGACCTGACCCAGATGACGATGGGCTTCTCTCGCGACGATGCGGGCAAGTTCCTGCCCGAGTATCTGAAGCAGGGCATGTACGAGCAGGACCCGTTCCGTTCGATCGACCAGAAGGGCGTTGGCCTGCTGGTGCAGATGGCGGTGCAAAAGGGCAGGGCGGTGCGCCCCGAGATCGAGATCGGCATCTGCGGCGAACACGGCGGCGACCCGACCTCGGTGGCCTTCTTCCACCGCGCGGGCCTGGACTACGTCAGCTGCTCACCCTTCCGCGTGCCCATCGCCCGGCTGGCCGCGGCGCAGGCGGCGCTGGCTGGGTGACAATACGCCCCTGAGCGGCGACCCGGTGGCGGGTGCGGCTTGCTCCGCACCCGTGCACCGGGCGGTCCAGTGCGGCGCCGAGCCAGGGTGGTCTGGCCGACAGGCCATCCGCTCGACTCCTGACATCCTCTTTGACTTGAGCAGTACAACCGAACCCACTCCAACCAGCGGGCGCGCAAAATCCGGCGCGCCCGTGCTGGCTGCCGCCGCTTTGGGCGGCCAGCGTGGTGAACGGCTGCTGTTCGACGGGCTGGACCTGCAGGTCAGGCCCGGTCAGGTGGTCTGGCTGCGGGGCCGCAACGGGCGCGGCAAGACGAGCCTGCTGCGCATCATGGCGGGCCTGAGCAGCCCGGCCAAGGGCGCCGTGCTGTGGGACGGAGTCGCCCTCAACAAGCAGGGCGCCGATTGGCGTCACCGATTGCTCTACGTGGCGCACGCCAGCGCGCTGAAGGAAGACCTCACCGTGGCCGAGTGCCTGAACTTCAGCGCCGCGTTGCAGGGTCGGCGTCACAGCCCCGAAGAAATCCACACCGCGCTCGCCCGCTGGGGTATCGCCGGCCTGCGCCAGGCCCCGGTACGCACCCTGAGCCAGGGCCAGCGCCGGCGCACGGCTCTGGCGCGCCTGGCGCTGCCGCATCCGGCTTCGGTCTGGCTTCTGGATGAGCCCTTCGATGCCCTGGACAACGAGGGTGTGCAAACGCTGTGCGAACTGCTGACGCAGCAGTCGCGCCGTGGTGGCACGGTCCTGCTCACCAGCCACCAGGCCGTACCCCTGCGCGACCCGGTGCCGCTGACGCTGGATCTCGACGGCCATGCGATCCCCTCATGAGGGCGCTGTTCCTGGCCGTTTTGCTGCGCGACCTGCGCCTGGCTGCGCGCCGGCGCATCGATGCCTTGCTGCCGCTGGTCTTCTTCGTCGTGGCGCTGAGCCTCTTTCCGCTGGGTGTGGGGCCGGAGCCCGAAACGCTGCGCCATATCGCCCCAGGCGTGGTGTGGGTTTGCGCACTGCTGGCCACCATGCTTTCCGTGCAACAGTTGTACGCGGGCGACCAGGCCGATGGCTCGCTGGAGCAGATGCTGCTGGCCCCGCAGCCGGCCATCGTGGTGGCGGCCGCCAAGAGCACGGCCCACTGGCTGCTCAACGGCGCGCCCCTGGTGGTGGTGGCGCCCCTGGCAGGGGTGTTCTTCGATCTGTCCGGCCCGGCCCTGACCTCACTCATCATGGGGCTGTTGCTGGGCACGCCCGTGCTGAGCCTGCTGGGCGGCCTGGGTGCCGCGCTGACATTGGGCCTGCGCAGCGCGGGCATGTTGCTGATCCTGATCGTCCTGCCCCTGACAATGCCGGTCCTGATCTTCGGCGCCGGGGCCGTTGGTGCGGTGGAAGCCGGCCAGTCGGCCGCCGGTCATTACTCCCTGCTCGGCGCGCTGCTGTTGGGTACCTTGCTGGGCGCACCGCTGGCCACCGCGGCGGCGCTGCGCATTTCCTGTGAATGACCTTTCCCGGGCGCCTGGCGCCCTCTGCCGTTGAGATTCATGTCCGACAAGCTACGCCTCTTCACCTTTGCGGCTCCTTCGCGCTTCTACTGGCTGACCGGGGCCCTGATCCCCTGGTGCTGGGCGGTGACGATCGCGCTGACCCTCGCCGGGCTGTACGTAGGGCTGCTGGTGGCGCCCACCGACGCCACGCAGCGCGACGCCTACCGCATCATCTTCATCCACGTGCCGGCGGCCTGGATGTCGATGCTGCTGTACCTGGTGATGGCCTTCTGGGCCGCCATCGGCTGGGCCTTCAGGGCGCGTTTGGCTTCCATGCTGGCGCGTGCCATTGCACCCACCGGCGCCATGTTCACCTTCGTGGCCCTGTGGAGCGGCGCCGTCTGGGGCAAGCCCACCTGGGGTACCTGGTGGGTATGGGATGCGCGGCTGACCTCGGAACTAATCCTGCTCTTCCTGTATCTGGGCTATATCGCGCTGGTGGAGGCCATCGACGACATCCGCCGCGCCGATCAGGCCGGCGCGCTGCTGGCCGTGGTCGGCGCAGTGAACGTGCCCATCATCTATTTCTCGGTGAAGTGGTGGAACACCCTGCATCAAGGCGCCACGATCAGCATGACGGCCGCCCCCAAGATGGCCAGCATCATGTTGACCGGCATGTTGCTGATGACATTCGCCTGCTGGGCGTATGCCTTTGCGGTTGTATTTGTGCGCGTCCGCGCCATCATCGTCGAACGCGAGCGGGGCACCGCCTGGGTGTCTGAGATGCTGGCCGGCCCAAGAGGAGTCTGAGGTGTACTGGAACAGTCCTGCCGAATTCTTCGCGATGGGAGGCTACGGCTTCTATGTCTGGGCCTCGTTCGGGATGACGGCCTTGTGCATGGGCGTCGAGCCCTGGCTGGCCCTGCGGCGCCATCGCCGCGCCCTGCAATCGGCCGCCGTGGCCCAAGACTGGAAGGATGCTGCCCGATGAAACCCCGTCACCTGAGACTGGCCGTGGCCGGTGGCGTATTGCTGGCCGTGGGCGGCATTGCCGCGCTGGTGTTCAATGCCTTCCAGAGCAACATGGTGTTCTTCTATTCGCCGACCCAGGTCGGTGCCAAGGAAGCGCCGCTGGACCGCACCTTCCGCATCGGTGGTCTGGTCCAGGAAGGCAGCGTGCAACGCGACGGCGTCAACGTGCACTTCGTCGTCACCGATACGGCCAAGTCCGTGCCGGTGCGCTATTCGGGCATCCTGCCGGACCTCTTCAAGGAGGGCAAGGGCGTGGTCGCCCAGGGCAAGCTCGAGGGTGACACTTTCGTGGCGCGGGAAGTGCTGGCCAAGCACGACGAGAACTACATGCCACCGGAAGCCGCCGACGCGCTGAAGAAGGCCCATCAATCGCAGCAGATGAGCCAGGGCACGCTGGTGCAGGGTGGTTCGATGTCCGCCGGGAGCCGCTGATGATTCCGGAACTCGGGCACTTTGCCCTGTGGCTGGCGCTGGCCGTGGCCTTGGTGTTGGGCGTGGTCCCGCTGTGGGGCAGCATCCGCGGGCGGGAAGACTGGATGGCCCTGGCCAGGCCGTTGACCTGGCTGATTTTCCTGTTGGTCGGCGTCGGTTTTGCGTCCCTGACCGCCGCCTTCGTCGGCAACGATTTTTCGGTGCTGTATGTGGCGTCGCATTCCAACAGTGCACTGCCCTTGATGTACCGCGTGGCGGGGGTCTGGGGAGGGCACGAAGGCTCGCTGCTGCTGTGGGCGATGATGCTGTGCGTCTGGATGCTGGCCGTGGCCATGTTCAGCAAGCATCTGCCGCTGGAGATGGTGGCCCGCATCCTGAGCGTGATGGGCCAGGTGTCGGTGGGTTTCCTGCTGTTCACGTTGTTGACCTCCAATCCTTTCGACCGCCTCTTCCCGGTACCGTCCGACGGCCGTGACCTCAACCCGCTGCTGCAGGACCCGGGCATGGTGATCCACCCGCCCATGCTGTACATGGGCTACGTGGGCTTCTCGGTGGCGTTCGCCTTTGCCATCGCCGCATTGATCGGTGGCAAGCTGGACGCCGAGTGGTCGCGCTGGACGCGCCCGTGGACCGTCGTGGCCTGGGTGTTCCTGACCATCGGCATCGCGCTGGGCAGCTGGTGGGCCTATTACGAACTGGGCTGGGGCGGCTGGTGGTTCTGGGATCCGGTGGAGAACGCCTCCTTCATGCCCTGGCTGGTGGGCACGGCGCTGATTCATTCGCTGGCCGTGACTGAGAAGCGCGGCGCCTTCAAGTCCTGGACCGTGCTGCTGGCCATCACGGCGTTTTCACTGTCGCTGCTGGGCACCTTCCTCGTGCGCTCGGGCGTGCTGTCTTCGGTGCACGCTTTTGCCACCGATCCGACGCGGGGCCTGTTCATCCTGGGCTTCCTGGTGGTGGTGGTCGGCGCCTCGCTCACCCTTTACGCCTGGCGCGCGCCGACGGTGGGCCTGGGCTCGCGCTTCGGCCTGTTCTCGCGCGAATCGCTGCTGTTGTCCAACAACGTGATGCTGGCCGCCGCCATGGGTGCCGTGCTGCTGGGCACGCTGTACCCGCTGCTGCTGGACGCGCTGGGCATGGGCAAGATCTCGGTCGGCCCACCGTACTTCGACACCGTGTTCGTGCCCATCATGGCGCCGCTGGTCTTCATGATGGGTGTGGGCCCGCTGGCCCGCTGGAAGCAGGCCTCGCTGCCGGATCTGGCCCGCCGCCTCAAGTGGGCGCTGGGCGTGGCCGTGGTGGCCGCGCTGATCAGCGGCTGGCTGGCCGGCCGCATCTCGGCGATGGCCACGCTGGGCCTCGCGATGGGCTGGTGGATCGTAGGCAGCATCGCGACCGACCTCTGGGGCCGCATCCACCCGGTGCCGGGGTTGACGCTGGCCCAACGTGCACTGCGCATGCCGCGTGCCGTGGTGGGCATGATGCTGGCGCACCTGGGCGTGGCCGTGTTCATCTTCGGGGTGACCCTGGTCAACACCTACCAGGTCGAGCGCGACGTGAAGATGCTGCCGGGCGACAAGACCAGCGTCGGCGGCTACGACTTCACCTTCAAGAGCGCGCGCGAAGTGGCCGGCCCGAACTACGCCGCCATGCGCGGCCTGATCGAGGTCACCCGCGACGGCAAGCCCGTGACGACGATGGAGCCCGAAAAGCGCATCTACCGCGTGCAGCGCAACCCGATGACGGAAGCGGCCATCAGTTCGGGCATCACGCGCGACCTGTATGTCTCGATGGGCGAACAGGTCGAAGGCGGCGCCTGGATCGTGCGCGTCTACTACAAACCCTTCGTCAACTGGATCTGGGGCGGCTGCGCGGTGATGGCCCTGGGCGGCCTGCTGGCCGCCACCGACCGCCGCTACCGCAGGCGGAGCGTGGAAGCCGATGAAGCCGTGCAGCCCCTGGTGCACCGTGGCGATGCCCTGCCACAAGGCGCCCACAAGGTGGCCACGGGCGCCTGAAGGTGACGCGAACGATGAAGAGCCTGAAGTTCCTGATCCCGCTGGCGCTGTTCGCCGTGCTGGCCCTTTTTCTGGGCGCCGGCCTGAACCTCAACCCGCGCGAGGTGCCGTCACCGCTGATCGGCAAACCGGCGCCGGAGTTCAAGCTTCCGCTGCTGCACGACGCGGCGGCCACGGTGTCCCGCCAAGACCTGCTGGGCAAGGTCTGGATCCTCAACGTCTGGGCTTCGTGGTGCGTGGCCTGTCGCGAAGAGCATCCGCTGATGGTCGAGTACGCCCGGCGCAAGACCGTGCCCATCTACGGCCTCAACTACAAGGACACGCGAGAGGCCGGCTTGCAGTGGTTGTCGCGCCTGGGCAACCCGTACGTGGCGTCGCTGTTCGACGCCGACGGCAAGCTGGGCATCGACTTCGGTGTCTACGGCGTGCCGGAGACATTCATCATCGACCGTCAGGGCGTGATCCGCCACAAGCACATCGGGCCGGTCACACCCGAAGTGCTTCGTGAGAAGTTCGAGCCGCTGATCAAGTCACTGCAAGGCTGACCCGTTCCATGCACAAGTTCCTGATGAAGTCCGGCTGGCGCCTGTGCCTGTCCTGCCTGCTCGCGCTGCTCGCCTTGGGCGCCCAGGCGGGCGAGGCTGCGCCCGCTGCGGAGGATCCCGCCCTTGAAAAGCGGGTGATGGCCATCTCCGCCGAACTGCGCTGTCTGGTGTGCCAGAACCAGACCATTGCCGATTCGCATGCCGAACTGGCCGTAGACCTGCGCAACCAGGTTCGCGACATGCTGCGCAAGGGGCAGACGCAGGACGACATCGTGGCCTACATGACCGCCAGGTATGGCGACTTCGTCCTCTATCGCCCACCGCTGAAACAGTCCACCGCGCTGCTGTGGTTCGGCCCGCTGGCACTGCTGCTGGGCGCCCTCGTGGCGCTGGTGGTAGCGCTGCGGCGCCGCTCGCGCCTGCCTGCCGACCAGTTCGATCCCGATTCCGAACTGCCCGAAGACGCTACCGGCGTGCCGGCCCGTCCCGCGCCCTGACGACCCTCCGATGACCCCCCAAGCCAAAGCGCTGAACCAGCAGCTGCGCGAGTTGCGCGCGCAGCACGCCGCTGGTTCGCTGACCGACAAGCAATTCAACACCCGGCGCGCGCAGATCGAACGCCAGATCCTCGATCACCTGGACGAGGCCCACACCGATGACGTGCCGGCAGCGGCAACGCCGGTTCGGCGCGCCGGCG
This sequence comes from Rubrivivax sp., assembly GCA_035440985.1. GTDB lineage: Bacteria > Pseudomonadota > Gammaproteobacteria > Burkholderiales > Burkholderiaceae_C > Rubrivivax. The sequence continues at coordinate 28,003 of DAORNK010000013.1, forward strand.
TCCAGACCTGGGCTCTGCTGGGTGTCTTCATAGTGGCGGTGGCCGCCATGGGCTACGGCCTGACGGGGTCGCCCGATCAGATCAACCAGGTCCCCGGTGGGATGGGCAGCGCCGCTGCGCCCGCCGCCGGCGCCGAACCGCCGCCGCACGACATGGGCAGCGAGCAGATGGCCGCACTCGTCGAAAAGCTCGCCGACCGCATGAAATCCAACCCCCAGGACGCCGAAGGCTGGGTCATGCTGGGACGCTCCTACGCGGCCATGGGCCGCGCCGACGACGCCCTGGTCGCGCTGGACAAGGCCGTCAAGCTGCAGCCGCAGGAGGCCTCCATCCTGGCCGACTACGCCGACGCACTGGCCGTCAAGAACGGTCGGACGCTGGACGGCGAACCCATGCAGTACATCGAAAAGGCGCTGAAAGCCGACCCCAACCACGTCAAGTCACTGGTACTGGCCGGAACGGCCCACTTCAACCGCGGTGACTATGCCGGCGCGGTGCGCTACTGGGATC
>DAORNK010000014.1:0-28007 GCA_035440985.1 Rubrivivax sp.
CGCACGCTGAAGGACTTGTTCGAAAGCCTGCTGCAGCCGTCCGGTGCGCCGGCGGCCGTCGCGCCGGCCCACCGGCTGCAACTGGCCACCGCCGTGCTGCTGGTGGAGGTGATGCGCGCCGACGTCGAGATGGGCCAGGCCGAACGCCGGGCCGTGCTGGCCGCGCTGGACCGGCAGTTCGCGCTGGCACCGGACGAATCCGCCCGCCTGCTGGAGCTGGCCGAACAGCAGGTTCGCGAAGCGGTGGACTTCCACGCCTTCACCTCCGCACTCAACGACCAGCTGGACCATGGCCAGAAGGTGCAGGTGGTGGAGGCCATGTGGCGGGTGGCCTACGCCGACGGCCACCTGGCCGCGCATGAGAACCACGTGCTGTGGCGCGTGGCCGACCTGCTGCACGTGCCGCACGGCGCCTACATCAACGCCAAGATCCGCGCCAAGGCCGCGGCCGAAGCGCCCGCCGTCAGGCCGCCGGCAGAACCCGGGTGACCGGCAGCGACAGGGCAACGCGGGTGCCCGTTCCGGGCGCGCTGTGCACGGCCACCTCGCCGGCGTGCAGTTCGACAATGCGCTTGACGATGGCCAGGCCCAGGCCCTTGCCCTCTTCGCTGCTGGCCGGCGCCACGTTGTCGCGGCTGCGGTAGAGGCGATCGAACAGGTGCGGTTGGTCGGCCAGGGCGATGCCGGGTCCCTGATCGGCCACGCTCACCGTGACGCCGCCCTGCGCCGTCTGCAGGCTCAACGTGACGGTGCTGTCGGGCGGGCTGAACTTGAGCGCGTTGTCCAGCAGATTGGCCACCGCCCGCTCGAAGAGCTCGACATCCACCTCGGCCACCGCTGGCTGCAGTTCGCAGCGCAGCGCCACGCGCTGCTGCCGGGCGCGGCCGGCGAAACGCAGGCCGATGTCGTCCAGCACCTCGGCCAGGTCAAGCCGCATGGGCTTGAGCTGGAAGCTCGGCTCGTCCAGCAGGGCCAGGTCACCCAGCGAACGCACCAGCCCCGCGGCATTGCGCGTGTTGCGCAGCGCCATCGCCACCAGTTGCCTGTCCTCGGCCCGCGCCGGATCGGCCAGCCAGCGCTGATCCAGCGTCTCCAGGCAGGCCACGGTGGCGGTCAGGGGGCTGCGCAGGTCGTGCGAGAGGTTGCTGACGCTTTCGCGCCGGAAGGCGTCCAGCCGGCGCAGTTCGTCCCACTGCCGGCCCAGCGTGGACAGCAAGGCGTGAAAACCGTTGCGCAGGCGCCCGAATTCGTCGTCGGACGGTGGCCCGGCCGGCGGCACGGGCAGCGGACCGGCGGTGAACCCGGTGCGTGCCGCGCTCGCGACCTCGTCGCTGAGCACGCGCAGTGGACGCGTCACGGCCACGATGATCCACGCCGCCAGGCCGGCCATCAGCAGGCACACGGCCAGCACCGAAGCCAGCGCCGGCCCGGCCAGGCTGCTGCCGAACAGGGCCAGCCGCGGCCCCGGCAGGCCCGCCTTGCGGCACACCAGGTACAGGTAACCGGCCACGTCTTGCCCGGGGCCGATCTGCGCGCGGCGCAGCGCACGCGCGGCCACCACGGTGTTGTGCTGCATGTATTCCGGATCGTCGCCCATCACGTAGGCGGCGCGCCGGTTGTCGCCGCTGGCCGAAGCCTCGGCGGCCTGGCGCACCGGCTCCATCGCCACGCGGTACTCTGGCGGCAGACGGGCCTTGCCGCTGCGCGCCAGCACGCTGCCGTCAGGGGCCAGCAGGTAGAGCTGGCTGTCCGGGTCGTACAGCAGCAGGCTGCGCAGGAAGTCCTCGAACTGCTCGGGCTGGCGCTGGTGCTGGTCCAGCAGGTCCGGGTGCATGGCCAGCACACGGCTGATGAAGCCATCGGCGCGCTGGTAGGCGCTTTCGTGGTCGAAGCGCTGGAAGGCGATGGCCAGCGTGACGATCACGCCGATGGCCGTCGCCAGGCCGGTCAGCACGATGGTCAGCGCCAGCCGCAGGCGCACCGTCATGCCGACTCCCGCAGGGCTTCCCGAGGGAGTCGCGCCCCCTCGGGGGGTGTCGAGCGCATGCGAGACCGGGGGCTCAAGCGGGCACGTCCCGCATCTTGTAGCCCGCGCCGCGCACGGTCAGGATGTAGCGCGGCGTCATCGGGTCGGCCTCGACCTTGGCGCGCAACCGGTTGATGTGGGTCGTCACGGTGTGCTCGTAGCCTTCGTGCGAATAGCCCCAGACGGCGTCGAGCAGCTGGGCGCGTGAAAAGACCTGCCCCGGGTGGCTGGCAAAGTGCAGCAGCAGGTCGAACTCCAGCGCGGTGAAGTCCAGCGCGCGGCCGGCGACGCGGGCCTCGCGGCGTGCCGGCTGGATCTCCAGCTCGCCATTGCGCACCACCCTCTGGGCCGCGGCCGGTGCCGCCTGCGCGGCACGCAGCAGCTCGGCACGGCGCAGCAGGGCCTTCACGCGCGCCAGCAGCTCGGCCATCGAGAACGGTTTGGTCAGGTAGTCGTCGGCGCCCAGCTCCAGGCCCAGCACACGGTCGAGTTCGGTGCTCTTGGCCGTCAGCATCAGGATGGGCGTGGCGCGGCCGCGCGCGCGCAGCGCCTTGCACACCTCCAGCCCGTCCAGCGCCGGCATCATGAGGTCCAGGATCAGCACGTCGTTCCGCTTCGGCGGCCAGCGCAGCGCGGCCATCGACCACGGCCGTGACCAGATGGCCGGCCTGCTGCAGGTTCAGCACGATGAGCTCGCGAATGTCGGCCTGGTCTTCGGCAACGAGGATGTGTCTGGCCATGGGCGGGCAGTCGGTGGCGGGCACGCCGTCCTTACACCGATGTGAGCGCGTTGTGATGTTCGGTGAGCAGGCTGCGATCTGGGCTGGCCACAGTTTAGCCATCGACCACAGCCCGGGATCCACCCATGTCACACCGCCTCGCCGCCGCATCGACCCCCGCCCCCGCCGGGGCCGTGAGCTGGGCCGAAATGGCCGGCCACCGCAGCTACCTGGTGCGCTTCGCCCGCCAGCGGCTGATGGACCCCGCGCTGGCCGAGGACCTGGTGCACGATGTCTTCGAAGCCGTCGCCAGCGGGCGCGCCGCGTTCGGCGGCCGCGCGGCCTTGCGCAGCTGGCTGGTGGGCATCCTCAAGCACAAGATCGTGGACCTGGTGCGCCAGCGTGTCGGCCACGACAGCCTGTGCGACGGGGAAGAAGACGACTCAGCGGCCACCCCGTTGGCCTGCCCGCGGCCGGGTCCGGATGAACTGGCCGAGCAGCGTCAGCGCCTGCAGCGCACGCTGCAGGGCATCGGCCAGCTGCCCGAAGGCCTGCGCCGCGTGGTGGAGTTGCGCGTGCTGCAGGACCACAGCACCGAAGACGTCTGCCGCGCGCTGGCGATCAGCGAAGACAACCTCTTCGTGCGCCTGCACCGCGCGCGGCGCGTGCTGGCGGCGCAGAGCTCCAGCACGCTTTGCCCGGCAGCGGGGTGACCCTTGCCCCAGTCTCCAGGCAGCGCCCGGGCCGCGGCCCGATCGCCCCACGGTCGCGCTAGCATGCGCGACCATGAACTGTCGCCCCGGCTGCGCTGCCTGTTGCATCGCGCCGTCCATCACCTCGCCGATCCCGGGCCTGCTCCAGGGCAAGGCGGCGGGCCTGGCCTGCGTGCAATTGGACGCGGACCTGCGCTGCCGGCTTTTCGGACTGCCTGACCGACCGGCGGTCTGCACGTCCTTGGCGCCGGAGCTGGCCATGTGCGGCGGCAACCGGCAGCAGGCCCTGCATACGCTGGCATGCTGGGAGCGGCAGACGCAGCCCGGTTGAAGCCATGATGAATCGCCTGCTTGCCAACTACCCCGCACTGCAAGCACTGGATGGCAGCGACCTGGAGACGGCCCTGCAGCACGAAGCGATGCTGCTGCAGGCACCCGCGGGCACGGTGCTCTTCGAGGAAGGCAAACCATGCCGCGGCTTCCCGATGGTGCTGGAGGGCTGCGTGCGCGTGGCCCGCGGATCGCCGGGCGGGCGCACGCTGGAGCTGTACCGCGTCACCCCGGGGGAAATCTGCGTCGTATCCACCTCCTGCCTGTTTGGCCAGGTGCCGCTGGCCGCACACGGCCAGACGCTGGCTCCAACCGAGCTGGCGATGCTCAGCCCTGCGGGCTTTGACCGCCTGGTGCGGCACGAGCCCTTCCGCCGTTTTGTCTTCGGGATCTTCGCCGACCGCCTGGCCGACCTGATGACACTGGCCGAAGCGGTGGCGTTTCAGCGCCTCGACCAACGCCTGGCTCAGGCCCTGCTGGGCCGCGGCAGCACCCTGCGCAGCACGCACCAGGCCCTGGCCGACGAGCTGGGCACGGTGCGCGAGATCGTCTCGCGCCTGCTCAGCCGTTTCGAGCGGGCGGGCTGGGTCGGCCTGGGGCGCGAACGCATCGATGTGCTGGACAGCGCTGCCCTGCGTGCCGTGGCCAACGGAGATCCCATGCCACCGGCCAGGGGTGCCGCAGCCGTGTAACCCAGGTCACCGACGCGCGGGCCCGCCGCCGGCACACTGCGGCCACGGTGATCGATCTGCAGCAGATGCGAGCAGACCGCCACCGCCACTCGTCAACCTCAGGAGCAAGACCCATGAAAAGCAACGTCGGCGGTATCGACCGCATCCTTCGCATCGTCATCGGCCTGGCGCTGATCGCGTTGACCTTGACCGGCACCATCGGTGTCTGGGGCTGGATCGGCGTGGTGCCGCTGCTCACGGCCGGCTTGGGCATCTGCCCCCTGTACTCCATCCTGGGCTTCAGCACCTGCCCGATCAAGGCCAAGTAGGGCCCGCCGGGGCCTACTGCATCGGCGCGGCGCCACCCACGCTGCGCAGGTCCTGCGCCACGCGGCCATCCTGCAGGGCGATCACGCGGCCGGCCGAGGCGATGGTCTCGGGCCGGTGCGCGACGATGACGCGGGTCAGCGCCAGTTGCCGCACGGCGTGGTTGACAAGCCGTTCACGTTCCACATCCAGCGAACTGGTGGCTTCGTCCAGCAGCAGGATCTGCGGCCGCTTGTGCAGGGCCCGGGCCAGCAGGATGCGCTGCTTCTGCCCGCCCGACAGCGCCGCCCCCATGTCGCCGATGAGCGTGTTGTAGCCCATCGGCATGGCTTCGATTTCGTCGTGCACGGCGGCCACACGGGCGCATTGCTGCAGCCAGGCGAAGTCCGGCTGCGGGCTGAAGAAGCCGATGTTGTCGGCCACCGAACCGGAGAACAACGGTTCCTCCTGCATCACCACGCCCACCTGGTCACGCCAGGCCTGCAGGCCCACGCGCGCCAGCGGCACGCCGCCGACCAGCACTTCGCCGGCCGTCGGTTCGTGCAGGCCCAGCATGATCTTGAGCAGGGTCGACTTGCCGCAGCCCGAAGGGCCGACGATGGCCACCGATTCGCCCGGCTCGATGCGCAGATTGATGTTCTGCAGCACGTCCGCCTCGCCCGCGGCATAGCGGAAGCTCACGCCGCGCAGTTCGATGCTCGGCACCAGCGGGCGCCGCGGCGGCACCGTATCCTGCTCGGGCGCCGTCATCACGATGTCGGCCAGGCGTTCGCCCTGCAGGCGCAGCATCTTGAGCTCCACGGCCTTGTCGATGAGGCCGCTGAAGCGGGCGGCAAAAGTCTCCTTGTAGGCGAAGAAGGCGAACAGCATGCCCACGCTCAGGCGGCTGTCCATCACCAGCCAGGCACCAGCCCAGACCACGGCGACCCGTTCCAGCCCGAACAGGAAGCGGTGAGCGACCGTCGACCACAGCTCGAGCTTGCGCATCGCGATCTGGGCGTTCATCGTGTCCACCACGAGGCTGGCGTAGCGCGATTGCCGGTCGGCCTGGGCGTTGAACAGCTTGACCGCCAGCATGCCACGCAGGGATTCCAGGAAGTGGCTGGCCTGCTTGGCCTCGAACACCAGGGCTTCCTCGCTGGCTTCGCGCAGCGGCCTGAAGAACAGCCAGCGCACAGCGGCGTACAGGGCCACAGCCCCGACCGCGATGGCGGTCAGCGTGAGGCTGTACAGGGCCATCATGGCCAGTGTCAGCAGCACCAGAGTGCCGTCCAGCACGGCTTCGATGAAGCTCGTCGTCAGTGTGCGCTGGATCTGCTGGACCGAACCGAAGCGCGACCAGATGTCGCCGGCATGGCGCTTCTCGAACCAACCCACCGGCAGGCGCAGCAGGTGGGCGAAGACGTTGACCACCCACTGCAGGTTGAGTGTCGCCGAGAGCACCAGCACCGCCCAGGAGCGCGCCGCGGCGGTGGCCACCTGGACCAGCACCAGCAGCGTGAAGCCGATGCCCAGCGTGGTCAGCAGGTCGCGGTCGCCACTGACCAGCACGCTGTCCACCACCCACTGCATCAGGAAGGGGTTGAACAGCACGAAGGCTTCCAGTGCCAGGGCCAGCAGCAGAATCTGGCCGACGGACCGCTTGAGGCCGCTCACCGGCCCCAGAAGTCGCCGGAGCGTGACATGCCGCTTGTCGTCGGCCGGCGCAAAGTCGTTGGCCGGCGTCAGTTCCAGCACCACGCCGGTGAAGTGGCGCGATGCGTCTTCGAGTCTGACCCGCCGCGCGCCGCGCGCCGGGTCATGGATCAGCAGTTCCTGGCCCTTGACCGCGACCAGCACGACGAAGTGGTTCATGTCCCAGTGCACGACGCAGGGCAATTGCAGCTGGGGGATCTCCTCCATCTCGGCCCGCAGGGCGCGCGCGTGCAGTTGCAGGCTTTCAGCCATGCGCACCAGGTCGGCCAGGGTCGCACCCTTGAGCGACAGGGAAAAGCGCTGCCTCAGCGTGGCCAGGTCGGTGTGCAGGCCGTGGGCACCCGCCACCATCGCCAGGCAGGCCAGCCCACACTCAGCCGCTTCGGTCTGCAGGATCAGCGGCACCCGGGCACCGCCCAGGCCCAGCCGCAAGCCCGCCGTCACGCCGGTCACATCCGCCCCTTGAAGCCGAGCAGCGGCTCGAACAGCCACTCGATCAGGCGGCGGCGTTCCAGCAGCACATCAGCCTGCAGGCGCATGCCGGCGGCCAGCGGCAAGTCGGGCGCGGGTTCGTCGAGCGCCACGGTGATGCGGAACATGGGCTCGCCACCCAGCGCGGCTGCGGGCAGTGCCAGCGCGGCCATTTCGCTGGCGGCCAGCGGCGTGCGCGACACCTGCACGACATGGCCTGGCTGCTGGCCGTACTTCTGATAGGCAAAGGCTTCGAAGCGCAGGCGTACGGATTGCCCCGCCTGGACGAAGCCCACGGCACTGGAAGGCGCGTACAGCTGAGCCTGCAGCCGCGCTCCGGCCGGCAGCAAGGTGGCCAATGCCGAGGCGGGCGAAACGCTCTGGCCTGGCTCGGCCAGCACGGTGCTGACGGCACCGTCGCGTGGCGCGCGTACCACCAGGCGCTGGTCGGCATCCTGCTCGGCCATTTCGCGCTCAAGCTGGGCCAGGTCGCGCTCCAACCCCCCGGCGGTGCCGCTGGCCACCAGCGGCAAGGAGCGCAGCTCGCCCTGCAGCTCGGCCTGATCGTGCTGCAGGTTGGCCGCCTGGCGCTTCAGCGCCTGCTCGGCGGCGCGCAGCGCCAGCACCTCTTCGGCCTTGGACTGCACCTGCGCATCCGAGATGAACTGCTCGGCGCGCAGCGACTCCTGGCGCTTCAGCGCCTTTTCGGCCAGTTCACGGCGCTGCTGCTGCAGTTGGGCTTCCGCGCCGATCTGCGCCTGTTCGGTTTCCAGTGCGCGCAGCCGGCTCGCCAGGGCCGCGCGGCGCTCTTCAGTCAGCACGCGCTGGGTCCGAGCAGCCTCGGAAAGGCTGCGCCGCCGTTCTTCGAGGCTGCGCCGCACCTGGGCCTGCGCAGTGCCGGCCAGCAGCGGCCGCTCGACGGCCAGGACAAACATCACGTCGCCCTCGCGCACCGCCTGGCCTTCGGCGACACGGCGTTCCAGCACAGTGCCGGCAGCAGGCGGCACGAGGCGGATGAGACCCACGTCCGGGGCGAGAACACCGCTGGCCGAGGCCTTGCGGGTGTAGGACGCGAGCGACAGGAAAGTGCCTGCGACGACGGCGACCAGAACCACGCCAGCCGTGATCCAGCTCAGCGACAGGGGCCGCACAAGCTGCACACCGCCCAGCCACTGCTGACTTTGGGCCTGGACGGCTTCAGGGCGAAACAGGGGTCGAAGGGCTGCCATCAGGAAAAAGGTGCGGGCCGACGGACGGTCGGCCCGCTACAGCCTCGAACCCGAGGGACGGGGTTCGGGGCGCTATTCTGCCTGGGCAGGCATCAGCTCACCAGCCGCCGCGCGGGGACATGGCGGCTGCTTCCGTGCTCACGACCCAGCCGCCGCGCGGCGAACCGCCAGACACCAGCTTGAGCTCATGGGGTTGGAGTGTCATCGGCGCGCTCGGGGCCGGCGCGTCGCGGCCAGCTTGAGCAGAGGCGGGGATCGGTTGCTTGGCTTGTTGCATGGCTCATCTCCAATCAAGAAATACGTGCGGATTGCACGGTTGGTCGAATTGGAGCAGGCCACCGGCCCGGTGACCACTGTCAGACCTTACAGGGCCGGATCAGCTGATCAAGCCGAGTCGCAGAGCCTTGAGCACAGCCTGCTGCTTGTTGACGCAGCCCAGCTTGTGCGACGCATTGTTGACGTGGAAGACCACCGTGCGCTCGCTGATGCCCAGCAGGGCACCCACTTCCCAGGCCGTCTTGCCGTCCATCGTCCAGCGCAGCACCTCCAGTTCGCGCGGCGTCAGCGCCGGGCGTTCGGGCTGCTGGGTCGGTGGCAACAACAGGCGCATGGCGGAATCCTGCGCGTGCACGGCGAACAGTTGCAGGTCCGCCACGAGGCGCTGCAACTCATCGGGATCGTTGGGCAGCGGGCGTTCCCGATCCACGCCGAACTGGAAGTGCTTGCCATCGGGCAGGTGCAGGGCCATCGCGATGCCCGTGCGGTAGCCGAAGCTGGCCTGCTGTTCCCACAGGTCACCTGCGCCGCTCTCGAGGTAGGTTTCCTGATCCCAGATGATGGGCACGCTCTGCCGTTTGCAATGCTGCATCACCGGGTCGACCCGGAAGCAGGTGGGGTCCTGGTAGGGTTCCACGTAGTCGCTGGGGGTGTTGTCGACGGCGATGAATTCGCTGCGACCCAGGCCATGATCGATGATGGTGATGGCCGACACGGTCTCGAAGCCCAGGCGCTGCGTGAAGCGCACGACTTCGTCGCGGAACTCATCGCGGCTCCGCGCCTGCAGGACTGCCGTGTAACCGCCAGGGAGCATGGCTCTCCTCGTTCGACTGGACCAGATCCGTCGGGGCTCGCGCCCTGACAGGGTTTACAGCTTTCCCCCGGACGCCACTTGCCGAAAGATAACGGCATGCGCAATCCAGCATCCTTCTCTCAGCCCCCTGGCCTGCTTCCTGCCACTCCGTGGTCTCTAAGAGCTTGGCCGCCACTATTGTGGCAGGCCGGCGAACCTGTACCCGTGCGTTTCCACCATCTGGACACGCGCGTCACCTTGCACGGCGATGCCCCGGGTCCCGCTGCGGGGCAAACCGTCTGGGCCGCATCCGCCGATGTCGGTGAAGCCGGCATGGCCTGGGACTGGATCCAGATTGCCCGAGGCGTGGTTGCCATGGCCGACCCGATGGCCGTGGTCACGAACCTGCGCCTCGTCGGCAGTGAAGGTGAAGTCCTCACGGCGCACGAAGCGGCATGCTTTCTCAACGAGCTGGTGCGTGCGCTGCCCTGGCAACGGGAAGTCCAACGGGCCCTGAGCGCACGCATCAACTGAATCCGTCGGCAGTGTCCCCCGCACCCCGGCGACGAGACCTCTACTTTAGTGCGGCCACCCGTAGCGTGCGTGCCACATAAGTCACGGCAGACACGATGACCAGCCCGCTGACGAGCACAGGCAGCAGGATCTCCGGCCAGGGCATGGCCTCGCCGCGCAGCACACGGCCCATCAGGGTCGTCTGCGCCAGGGCCGGCACCCAGAGGTGCCAGGCTGCTGCACCTTCCTGGTTGAACCAACCAACCAGCGGCAGCATGGAGACGCCCAGCACGACCACGGTGGCGTTGGCCTGGGCCTCCTTGAAGCTCCTGCAGCGGATGGCGATGGCCATCAGCAGTGCTGACAGCGCACCGGCCAGGGGCAGCAGTAGCGCGATGAAGGCCAGGGCCTCACCGAAGCCGAAACGGAACATCGCCGACAGCGCCTCGCTCCTGATCAGCCATTGACCCGGCAGGAAGCTCAGACAGGACAGCACGGCGATCAACATGCCCACGCTGGCGATGGCGGCCCACTTGCCCACCACGATGGCCGCGCGCGAGGCCGGGTTCATGAGCAGCGGCTCCAGCGAACCGCGTTCCCGCTCGCCCGCGGTGCTGTCCAGTGCGGCGTTGAGGGCGCCGTAGAGCACCGCCATCAGCACGAAGAACGGCACCATCGTCGAGAGTTGGGCGGCCCGCGTGGCCGGGTCGGCCAGGTCCCGTTCTTCGATGTGCAGGGTTTCCAGAACGCTCGCGGACACCCCGCGCACGGCCAGGCGTAGGACCGCCTGCTCCTGGTTGAAGCCGCGCAGCAGCCTCACGACGGCCCCGGTGCCGGTCTGCGCGCGCTGGTTCGCGGCGCTCGAAACCAGTTCCACCACGGGCGCTGCACCGCGTGCGATCTCCGCTTCGAAGTCGGTGGGCACGACGAGCACCGGATGGGCCAGCTTGCTGTCCTTGAGCTGCTGCTCGAAGTCGGCAGGCGCTTCGCGCAGGGTGTAGGTCTGGCGTTGCAGGTAGTTGCGCAGGGTGGGTGCGTGCTGCAGACCCTGGACCACCAGCTCACGGGCCTCTGCACGCTTTTCCATGCCGGCCACCAGCGACGACACCAGCACCAGCACCAGCGGGCCGATGGCCACCGAGCTGAGCAGCACCATCAGCAGCGTGCGGCGGTCACGCAGCGCGTCGATCAGCTCCTTGACGTAGACGATCCAGGCTTCGCGCATCATGCGGCGGCTCCCGCTGCAGCCCTGCCGGCGCCGGGCGCCTGCTGCCGGCGCTCCTCGGCGCTGAAGGCCAGCTTCACGAAGGTCTCTTCAAAGTCAGACTCACCGCATCGCGCCGACAGCTCCGCCACGCTGCCGGTCGCCACCGTGCGGCCATGTGCGACCACCACGACCTGGTCGCAAAGCCTCTCCACCTCCTGCATGATGTGGGTGGAAAAGACGATGCACTTGCCTTCGTCGTCGCGCAGCCGGCGCAGCGTCTGCCGCAGGGCCCGCGTGGCCAGGACATCCAGCCCGTTGGTGGGCTCGTCCAGCACGATGTTGGCCGGGTCATGCACCAGCGCCCGGGCCAGTGCCGTCTTCATGCGTTCACCCTGGCTGAAACCTTCGGTGCGACGGTCGAGCAGGGGGACCATTTCGAGCAGCCGGGCCAGCTGTTCGGCCCGCGCGTGGGCTGCCTGGGTGCTCAGGCCTTGCAGGCGCCCGTAGTAGACGATGTTCTCGCGCGCCGTGAGCCGCGGGTACAGGCCGCGGGCGTCGCTGAGCACGCCCATGCGGGCCAGTGCCTGCCGGGGCCGCCGGGCCACTTCGATGCCGTCCACCAGCACGCGGCCGGTGTCGGGTTCGATGAGGGCTGCGGCAATGCGCAAGGTGGTGGTCTTGCCCGCGCCATTGGGCCCCAGCAGGCCGGTGATGCAGCCGTTGGGTGCGGTGAACCCCACGCCATCCAGGGCCTGCACGGTGCGCGCCTGGCGACCCCGCCCCTGCGTGAAGCGCTTGCTCAGTTGTTCGATTTCGATCATGGTGGGCGGGCCCGGTGGCGCTTCAAGGGGTGGGCTTGGCGGGGGCCCGTGGCGGCATGAAGGCCGGGGGCCGGGGGATCTCGCTGGCGCAGCCGGCGTCCACTTTCAGGGCCTCCTCGTCGGTGGGGGCGTCCAGGAAGCGATAGATCGCGTCCCGCATGCAACCTATCCCCATCACCCCGTGCCCGGCCTGCGCCACCACGACATGCAGTGCCTTGCCGCCCAGCGCCTGGGCGACGCGCGCGCCGTGCCGGGGCGGCGTAACCGGATCCGCGCCACCCGACAGCACCAGCGTCGCCGCCGGTGCCGCCGGCAGGCTGTAGAAGGCCGGCGTGACGACGCCTTGCGGCCAACCCGCGCAGACCTGGCGGTACAGGCTGGCGGCCATCTCGCCAAAATCGGCGCCCGGCCGGTCACCGCTGGCGGACAGGCGTGGCAGGTCTTCGGCGCACACCACCGAAAAGTGCATGCCTTCGGCCGTGCGCAAAGGCCGGCCGCCGCCCAGTGCCGCGCTCAGCCCGACGATGGCTTCGAAACGCCCCTCGGCTGCTTCGCTCAGCGCAAAGGGCAGGGCGGCCGCCAGCGCCGGCGCGTACAGGGGGCTGCGAACCATGCCCAGCAGCATCTCGCGTGTCAGCTCCAGTTGTTCGACGCGGCCTGTCACCGGGTGGGGGACCTGGATGGTCCTGGGCAGCGAAGCCAGCAGGGCCTGCCAGCGCGGGCGCAGTTCGGGCAGGCGTGCCCTGCAGGCCTTGTCGGCGGTGCACGCCCCGATCGCGGCATCCAGCGCGGCTTGGTTGTCGGTCGAGAACGAGGCCGGCAGTGCCATGTCCGCCGGCGCCACGCCATCCAGCACGACGCGGCGCACGGCCTGCGGAAACTGCCGCATGTACTCCAGCGCGGCCCGCGTGCCGTAGCTGCCGCCGACGAGGTTGATGCGCGCCGCGCCCAGCGCCTGGCGCACGGCGTCCGCATCCTGCATCGCCAGCGCAGTCGTGAAGTGCTGCAATTGCCCATGCGGCAACTTTTCGAGGCGTTCGCGACAGGCACGCAGGCGGCTGATCGTGCGGCTCAGGTCCGCCACTTCCGCCAGCGGCGAAGCAGGCTGCGCTTCTTCGCAGACCAGCGGGGCACTGCGCCCGGTGCCGCGCTGGTCGACCAGCACGATGTCACGGCGGTTGGCCACCCGCGCCAGCAACCGGCCCACGCTGCCGGCCATTTCGAGCGCGCTCTGGCCGGGGCCGCCGGCAAAGAAGAACACAGGGTCCGGCTGGCGGTTGCGCGCCAGGGCCGGCAAGACGGCGTAGTGCAGATCGATAGCCGGCCCTGACGGGCGCTGCGGGTCCAGCGGGCGCTGCAACACGCCGCATCGGGCCTGGTGCTCCAGACCTGGCAGGCGGCAGGGCTTGAGTTCCGCCGGACCCTGTGCGGCAGCGGGGTTGGATGCGCCCACGATCAGGAGCAGGGAGATCAGCCAGTGCATGCCCGGGATTCTGGGCCGTCGCGCCGCGCCCATGGCCAGCGTTGAGGTGGACGGCGCTTTTGCGACCATGGCCGAACGGCGGAGCCGGTGAATGGCAAGGTCCTGCCTCGCCGTGCCGGCCTGGGTGGCTACGCTTTCAGCAACCTGTCCAGTTCGCCAGCGCGCATCAATGCCGCCAGATCGTCTGCGCCGCCCACCAGCACCCCGTTGACGAAGACCATGGGCAGGGTGGGCCAGCCTGCCCACATCTTGATGGCATTGCGCCGCCGCCACTGGCTCAGGTAGCTGCCATAGCCGAGATAGTGGTGGCTTACACCGGCCGCGCCCAGCAGTTTGCGTGCTTTGCGCACGTAGGGGTTGCCAGCCATCCCGACCACAACCACGGGGTGCGCCGCAACAGCCTGCCGGACTTCGTCCAGCGTCGAATGGTGCAGCTGGGCGACACGATCGCGGATGGCGGGGTGGATCTGCGACTCGGGCAGGACGGGACGGGGCATGGTGGTGCGATCTCCTGGGCCCGGCAGTATCGGTGAGCCACGAAAAACCCGAACGCGCTGTTCATCCCCACGCAACGCGGCAAGGCCATGCAGGAGCTATCGTGCAGGCCTTTCAACCTGGGAGACACCGATGCTCAAGCTCTACTACAGCCCTGGCGCCTGCTCGCTGAGCCCGCACATCGTGTTGCGGGAAGCCGGCCTGCCTTTTGAACTCGCGCTGGCCAGCACCAAGACCCACAAGCTGGCCGACGGCACCGACTACTACACCATCAATCCCAAGGGCTATGTGCCATTGCTCGAACTGGCCGATGGCCAGCGCCTCAGCGAAGGCCCCGTCATCGTCCAGTACCTTGCCGACCAGGTGCCGGCCAGCCAGCTGGCACCGCCGGCCGGCACGATGGCGCGCTACCGGCTGATGGAATGGCTGAACTTCATCACCAGTGAACTGCACAAGGGCTTCTCGCCCCTGTTCAACCCGGCCACGCCTGAAGAGTACAAGCAGCTGGCGCGCACCCGTCTGGCCGAACGACTGGCGTGGGTCGACGGCCAACTCGAAGGCAAGGACTATCTGATGGGCGAGACCTTCACGGTGGCCGATGCCTATCTGTTCACGGTGGCCGGCTGGGGCAAGTACGTGGGCCTGGACATCTCGGGCCTGGCCAGGCTCTCGGGCTACATGGGCCGGGTCGCCGCGCGACCGGCCGTGCAGGCGGCGCTGAAGGCCGAAGGGCTGGTCAAGTAGGCCGGCATCCAGGGTCAGCTGAGGTGCGCCGCGGCCAGCAGCTCGCGGGTATAGGGTTGCTGCGGGGCGTCGAAGATGGCCTCGGCATCACCGGCTTCGACGACATCGCCCTGCTTCATCACCGCCACACGGTGCGACATGGCGCGCACCACGGCCAGATCGTGGCTGATGAAGATGTAGCTCATGCCGTAGCGGCGCTGCAATTCCGCCAGCAGCGCCAGCACCTGCTGCTGGACTGAGACATCCAGCGCCGAGGTCGGTTCGTCCAGGACCAGGATTTCCGGTCGCAGCACCACGGCACGGGCGATGGCGATGCGCTGGCGCTGACCGCCGGAGAACTCATGCGGGTAGCGTTGCAGCACACCGCTCACGCCGTGGCGTTCGGAAAGACCCACCTCATCCAGCATCTGCAGCACCAACGCATCGCGCTCGGCCCGCGTCAGCTCGGGCCGGTGCAGATCCAGGCCTTCGCTGACGATCTGGCCGATCGTGCGGCGCGGTGACAGCGAAGCAAACGGATCCTGGAACACCACCTGCATGCGCTTGCGCATCGCGCGCAGGTGCCGGCGGTCGGCGTTGTCGATGCGCTCGTGGCCCATCTGGACGGTGCCGCCGCTGATCGATTGCAGGGCCAGCAGCGCCATGCCCAGCGTGGTCTTGCCCGACCCTGATTCACCCACGATACCCAGCGTTTCGCCACGTCGCAGCTCGACACAGGCCTTCCTGACGGCGACGAACTGGCGCTTGCCGAACCAGCCCTCGGCGAAGTCGAAACTCACACGCACATCCTCGCCCTTGAGCAGCAACGGGGCGTCGCTAGCCACGGGCTGCAGCACCCGTTGCGGCCGGCTGGCCAGCAGCTTTCTGGTGTAGGCATGCTGCGGGTTGCCAAAGACCTCGGCCGTTTCGCCGCTTTCGACCAGGCGGCCGCGTTCCATCACGCCCACGCGGTGCGTGAAGCGGTGCACCAGATTCAGGTCGTGCGTGATGAAGAGCATCGCCATGCCCATCTCTGCCTGCAGCTCGTCCAGCAGCGCCAGGATCTGCGCCTGGATGGTGACGTCCAGTGCCGTCGTCGGTTCGTCGCAGATCAGCAGTTCGGGCTTGCAAGCCAGTGCCATCGCGATCATCGCGCGCTGGCGCTGGCCACCGGAGAGCTGGTGCGGGTAGGTGTCGATGCGCTTGTCGGGCTCGGGGATGCCGGTGCGCGCCAGCAATTCGATGGCGCGCGCGCGCGCCGCGTTGGGCAGCAGGCCCTCGTGCAGGGTCAACACCTCGCCGATCTGGTTGCCCACCGTGAACAGCGGGTTCAGCGCCGTCATCGGCTCCTGGAAGATCATGCCGATACGGGCCCCGCGGATGCCGCGCATCTGCACATCGGACAGCGCCATCAGGTCCTGGCCGGCGAAGCGGATGTGGCCGCTGGAGGTCGCGGCATCGACCAGGCGCAGCACCGAAAGCGCCGTGATGCTCTTGCCCGACCCGGACTCGCCGACGAGTGCGAACTTCTCGCCGGCATCGATGCAAAAGGAGATGTCGTCGACCACGGTGGACGCGCCGAAGCGCACGCTCAGACGATCGACTTGCAGCAGCGGTTGGCTCATGGTGGCGGAACGTCGGGTGATCAGGACTTGCGCGTGTCGAAAGCGTCGCGCACGGCGTCGCCGATGAAGGTCAGCAGCAGCATGGTCACGACCAGCAGGCTGAAGGTGCTGAAGATGATCCACCAGGCATCGAGGTTCTCCTTGCCGATCTTCAGCAGTTCGCCCAGCGAAGGGATGGTGGCCGGAACGCCCAGGCCCAGGAAGTCCAGTGAGGTGAGGGCCAGGATGGCGGTGGCCATGCGGAAGGGCAGGAAGGTGATCACCGGGGTCAGCGAGTTGGGCAGCACATGGCGCCAGATGATCTGGCGATTGCCCAGGCCCAGTGCACGCGCGGCCTTGACGAACTCCAGGCTGCGGTTGCGCAGGAACTCGGCGCGCACGTAGTCCGACAGACCGATCCAGCCGAACATGGACAGCAGGATCAGCAGCAGCAGCAGCGAGGGCTCGAAGATCGAGGCAAAGATGATCAGCAGGTACAGCTCCGGCAAGGCGCCCCAGATCTCGATCAGGCGCTGCACGAACAAGTCCACCTTGCCGCCGAAGTAGCCCTGCAGCGCGCCGGCGGCGATCCCGATGGCCATCCCCACCGCCGTCAACGCCAGTGCAAACCAGACGCTGACGCGAAAGCCGTAGATCAGCCGCGCCAGCACGTCCCGGCCCTTGGCGTCGGTGCCCAGCCAGTTGCGGGCATTGGGGTTGGCGGGCGGCAACGCCGGGTCGAAGTAGTCCAGCGAGTCGGCCGAATGCGGATTGAGGGTGAACAGCGCCCAGTTGCCGGGTTTGGCCAGCAGTTCGCCGATCAGCGGGTCCTTCCAGTCGGTCGCGGTATCGAAGTCGCCACCCAGGGCCTTCTCGGATGGGTTGCTGAAGGCCGGTGCGTACCACTGGCCTCCGATGTGCGCCAGCAGCGGTTTGTCGTTGCTGAGCAGTTCGGCAAAGGTGCCCGTCAGCAGCAACAGCCCGAAGATCCACAGCGAGATGTAGCCCAGCCGATTGCGCTTCAGGCGTGCCCAGGCACGCTGGTTGGGCGACAGCGGGCGCGCCGTGACGGCCTCAACGTTGTCGGGCACGGCCACCGGGGGCGTGGGAACTTGCACGGCAGAACTCATGGCAGCGGCCCCTTCACTTGCCTACGCTGGAGAACTGCACCCGTGGATCGACAACGGTGTACAGCAGGTCGGACAGCAGTTTGACGACCAACCCGAGCAGAGTGAACAGAAACAGCGAGCCCAACACCACCGGGTAGTCGCGGCGCACCACGCTCTCATAGCTGAGCAGACCCAGCCCGTCCAGCGAGAACAGCGTCTCGATCAACACCGAGCCGGTGAAGAAAGCGCCAATGAAGGCGGCCGGAAAGCCGGTCACCAGCGGTATGAGGGCATTGCGGAAGATGTGCTTGAACAGCACCCGATCCTGGCTCAGGCCCTTGGCCCTGGCCACCAGCACGTACTGCTTGCGGATCTCCTCCACGAAGGTGTTCTTGGTCAGCAGCGTGACGACCGCGAAGCTGTGGATGACCAGGCAGGTCAGCGGCAGCGTCAGGTGCCAGAAATAGTCCTTCACCTTGCCCCAGGCCGACAGTTCGTCGAAGTTGTCCGACGTCAGCCCACGCAGCGGAAACCAGTCGTAGAAGGTCCCGCCCGCGAAGAGCACGATCAGCAGCACACCGAGCACGAAGCCCGGAATCGCATAACCCAGCAGCACACCGAAGGTGGTGACCGCGTCGAAACGCGTGCCTTCGCGCACTGCCTTGGCAACGCCCAGCGGTATCGAAATGGCGTAGCTGATGAGAAACGTCCACAGACCCAGCGACACCGAAACCGGCAGCTTCTCCTTGATCAGCTCCCACACGCCCTTGTTCTGCAGGAAGCTCCTGCCCAGGTCGAAACGCGCAAAGTCGGCCAGCATCTTGAAGTAGCGTTCATGCGCCGGTTTGTCGAAGCCGTATTGCTTCATCAGCTGCTCCCGCTGCTTGGCGTCGATGTCGCGGCCGGCCTTGTAGCCGGCACCTTGTGCGCCGGCGCCCGCACGGGCTTCGGCCAGGATCTGTTCGACCGGCCCGCCCGGTACGAACTGCATCACGACGAAGGTGACGGTCAGTGCACCCAGCAGGGTGGGAAGCATCAGCCCGAGACGCTTGAGGATGTAGGACAGCATCGCCGCTCAGCCTTTCGGTGTCTTTTCGAGGGACTTGTCCCACCAGGTCCACAGCGGCCAGGGACCGTGTTCAATGAAGCCGCCGCTCAGGGTGTCGGCGCGAAAGTAGCGTGCGATCACCGCCGGCCTGCCGAATTTGTTCCAGTGCGAGACGTTCTCCACGCCGGAATAGAGGTCCGGGATCTGCCAGAAGCTCCAGGTCACCACGCGGTCGAAGGCGCGTGCCGCGTCGCGCAATTCCTGCATCGTGCTGGCGCGGTTGATGGCCTCGATCAGGGCGTCGGCGGCGCGGCTGTTGACACCGCGGAAGTTGCCGTTGCCTTGTTCGGCAAAGGACTTGCTGCCGAACAGCGCGGACAGCTCCGCGGCCTGGGGCAGCGTGAAGCTGCCGTCGACGATGGCCACCATGTCGTAGTCGTACTGCTGCAGCCGGCGCCGGTACAGCGCAAAGTCCACCAGCCGCACCTTCATCGTGATGCCGAGCTTTTGCAGGTTGCGCTGCCAGTCCACCACGCTGGCGGCCTGGGGCTGCATGTACTCGAATTCGAAGGGCTCGCCCTTGTTGTTGCGCAGCACCCCGGCAGCGTCGAGCTTCCAGCCGGCCTGCGTAAGCAGCTCGCGGGCCTTGAGCAGGTTGCGGCGCAAGGCCAGCGGTTCGCTGTCGGTGCGCGGCGCCACGAAGGCGGGACCAAAGACACGTGGCGGCAGATCGGCCCGGAACGGCTCCAGCAGCGCCAGCTCACCCGGGCCGGGCAGGCCCTCGGCGGCGAACTCGGAGTTGTTGAACACGCTGTTGGCGCGCGTGAAGACCTTGGTCTTGTTGAGCGTCTCGAAGTCGTAGGTGTAGCCCAGCGCCTCGCGCACCCGAATGTCCTGGAACAGCGGCCGGCGCATGTTCAGGTTGTACGACTGCAGGTAGTAGCCGTTGCGCGTGCGCAGGTCGGCCTTGACGATGCGCCCGTCGTCCCACTTCACGCCCGCGTGCTGGCGCACCCAGGTACGCGAGCGGTACTCCTTGATGAGGTCGAACTCACCGGCCTTGAAGGCTTCCAGCGCGATCAGGTTGTCGGTGTAGTTGCGGTAGACCACGCGGTCGAAATTGAAGTGCCCGCGCCGCACCGCCAGGTCCTTGCCCCAATACTTGGGATCGCGCCTGAATTCGATGCGCCGCGGCATGTCGATCTTGTCGATCAGGTACGGGCCGCTGGTGATCGGCAGCTCGGTGACGATCTGGTCGAGGGGCTTGCCTTCGCCCCACTTGCGGGAGAACACCGGCATCGTGGCCGCCACGAAGACCTGTTCGCGGTTCTTGTCGCGGAACACGAACCGCACGGTGCGCGGGTCCAGCACCTGCACGTCGGCGATGCCCGCCACCTGGGTCTGGTAGCTGGGTGTGGCGCCCGGGCTGGCGAGCATGGCCCAGCTGTGGCGGACGTCGTCGGCGGTGACGGCATCGCCGTTGTTGAAGCGCGCCTGAGGCCGCAGGCGGAAGTCCACGCTGCCGAAGTCCGGCGCCACATTCATCGCCTCGGCCAGCAGGCCGTAGACCGTCATCGGTTCGTCCTGCGCCAGGTGGCCCAGGGTCTCGACCATCCAGATCAGCACCCCGGCTGGCGCATTGCCGCGCGTCGTCCAGGGGTTGAACTTGTCGAAACTGCTGCGCCGGTCGGGGTTCTTCAGGCGCAGGGTACCGCCCTTGGGCGCCTGGGGGTTCACGTAGTCGAAGTGCGTGAAGTCGCTGCCCTTGGCCGGCGGGCCATAGGCTGCAAACGCGTGCACCCAGCGCCCGGTGTAGGTGTCGGCGGCAGCCGCTGGCGCGGCCTGGGCGGCAGCCCCGGAGAATGCCAGGGGCGCCGTCAGTGCGGAAAAGGCCAGGCGACGGCGCGCCGGGTCCTGCAGTGGGTCTTCTGTCATGAAGTCTTCTTGGCGGAGGGCTTGAGCAAGGCCTGGCAGGCTGCGCGCTGGCCGTCGGCGGTGTCGACCTTGGGGCAGATGCCAT
Source organism: Rubrivivax sp. (assembly GCA_035440985.1). Taxonomy (GTDB): domain Bacteria; phylum Pseudomonadota; class Gammaproteobacteria; order Burkholderiales; family Burkholderiaceae_C; genus Rubrivivax. Next base: position 20,274 of record DAORNK010000014.1, read on the forward strand.
CCAGCTGGGCCTGCAGGCGCCGCAGCACGGCGCGCTGCGGCGCCTTGTCCCCACTCCAGGCCAGCAGCTTGCTGCTCATGCGTTGCAGGCTGCGCACGCTGCGGCCTTCGAAGGCGCCCTTGTCACGCTGGGCTTCGGCCAGCAGCTGGCCGGCCGTCTTTTCGATGCGTCTGGCGTCCTCGGGTGCCAGGTCCACCAGGGCCCCCAGGTACCCGGAACCCCATTGCAGCCGCGTGGCCGGGCCTTCGCTCTTGTCGAAGGACTGGGCGTACCAGGCCAGGGCTTCCTCCGCGCGCCCCAGCTTGCGCGCATTGCTGCCCAGCTGGCTCATCAGGTAGTAGGGCGAGTGGCTCTTGGACAGGTTGGACTTGAGCAGGCTTTCGCTCTCGGCCCACAAGCCGGCACGGCCCAGCAGCGCGGCGGCGAAGGTGATCACGGCCTGGCGCTCGTAACCGTCGGTGATCTCACGGTCCACGCGGGCCACATGGTCGCGCACCTGCTGGATCAGCGGCTCGGGCAGCGTGACCTGGACGGCTTCCTTGGGCTGGTCCAGCCGGGCCAACAGCACACGCGCGTAGAGCGCGCCGAGCCGATCGTTGCGCGACAGCGTGGCATCGCCCTCGAACCGGCGCAGGGCGGTCTCGAAGGCCGCCACGGCCTGCATGCGGCCGGGCGTGGCCTCGGCATCCAGCGTCCTGACGATGTCGTCCGCGCCGTTGCTGATGACGTCCATCAGGGCGCGCGCGCGCGCCGGGTCGGCCAGCACCCGCAGCACGCGCTCGCGCAGCCCGGCGTCGGGCTTGACGCCCTTGCCGTCGTCGCTGGCGGCCAGTGCCTTGAGCCACAGCCGATCTGCCGTCGCCTCGTCAGCCGCCGGGCAGGTGGCCGCCAGGCGGGCCAAGGTGCCCGGCAGCTCGGACTTCGTGACGAGCTGCTGCTCGTCCGTGTCCCAGGAATAGAAGGCCAGGCTGCGCCATTCGTTGGCCGACAGGGCCTGGCCCTTCAGCGCTTCAGCCAGCAGGGCCTTGGCGGGCCGGCCGGCTGCCAGCCCCGCCTGCAGCACGGCCATCACCTGGGGCGCGTCGGCCTCGCCAGGCAGGCGGGTGATCTCCTGGCCGTCCGGGCCGAACAGCACCATCGTGGGATAGCCGCTGACCTTGAAGCGGCTGCCCAGCTTCTGGGCACCGGGCCGGTCGCCATCGACGTGCACGGCGACGAAATGGCGCGACAGCTCGGCAAAGTCCTGACGGTTGAACAGCGTGGCCTTGAGCTGATTGCACGGCGGGCACCAGGTGGCGCCCCAGTACAGCAGCACCGGCTTCTTCGCGCTGCGGGCCGACGCAAAGGCGCGTTCGACATCGGCATCCGCGGCGGCGGGGAGCCAGGCGACGTTGGGGGAAGGCAGGCCGGGGGCGGCGTGCGCGGGCGGGAGGGAGGCGCACGCGAACGCGGCGGCGAGCGAGAGGGTGGTGAGGGTGGCGGTCCTGAGCTTCACGGCAAGGGGTCTCCTGCGGCAAGCGGAGGATTGTGCGCTGTCGGAGCACCGGCGTCCCTCTTGTTGATCGGCGCCTTCTCGCTGCGCAAGGCTTCGAAGCCCAGGCTCCTCCGTCTCACGCGAGCGTCCCCGGGTTCGCGGGCTGGTAACGGCAGTTTGGCACGCGCCTCGGGTTGGGTTGTGCCGCGCCACGTGCGAGCGCGGGCATCTTGTGGCTACGATCCCGCGGTGAAGATCCGACGTTCCATCAATGGCGTGCTGGGCGCCACGACACTTGCCTTGCTGGTTGTTGCCAGCACTCCCGGCCATGCCGCCACCGACGCGAAGGCCTCGCGTCTGTACGAAGACGCGCTGGTGCGCTACCAGAAGCAAGACCTGCCGGGGGCGATCATTCAGCTGAAGAACGCGCTGAAGATCGACAAGGCAATGCTGCCGGTGCACGTGTTGCTGGGCAAGGCGCTGTTGGCCAGTGGCGACGCCATCGCAGCCGAAGTGGCATTCAACGAAGCGCTTCGGCTGGGCGTCAACCGGGCCGAAGTGGTGGTGCCGCTGGCACGAACGGTAGTTGCGCAAGGGCGCTTGCAGGAGGTGATCGACCAGCCGCGCTTTGCTGCGGCGGGCCTGCCCACACCCGTTCAATCGCAGATGTGGCTGCTACGCGCTGCGGCTCTTGCCGACCTCGGCAATGCCGGAGCGGCGATGAAGGCCATCGAAGAGGCGCGCGCACTCGACCCGGCCAGTGCCGACAGTTGGTTGGCAGAAGTGCCGGTGCGGCTGAGGGCGCGGCAGTTTCGCGAAGCGCAGGCGGCTGCCGAGCGTGCGCTGGCCATCGCGCCCAACTTGGCCGAAGCCCACTACCTGCGCGGAACGGTGGCGCACATTCAGGGCGCCGCCGCCGCTGCACTGGCCAACTATGGCAAGGCTTTGCAGTTGCAGCCGGCGCATACGGAAGCCCTGGTTTCCCGCGCCGGGATGCTGCTGGATCAGGGCCGGCTGGCAGATGCCAACCGCGACATCACGGAACTACTGCGCACCACTCCTGGCGACCCACGCGGCTCCTACCTGAAGGCCCTGGTCGCCGAACGGCAAGGCGACATCACCACAGCGAGAGCGGCACTGAACAACGTCACGGCCTTGCTCGACCCGGTGCCTATCGAGTTCCTGCGCTTTCGCACACAGGCGCTGATGCTGGGCGGTCTGGCACACCATGGTCTCAACCAGCGTGAAAAGGCCAAGCCCTATCTGGAAGCCGTCTTGCGCAGCCAGCCTCAGAGCGGTGTCGCCAAGCTGCTGGCACAGATCCACCTGGCCGACAAGAACAGCGACCGGGCGATCGAGGTGCTGGACCCGTACCTGCGCGCCCAACCGGACGACCCGCAGGCCCTGATGCTGCTGGCCTCTGCGCACATGGCCCAGGGCAGGCACTCGCGCGCCGCGCAGTTGATGCAGAACGCGCTGCGTTCGCAGGACAACCCTGAGATGCGTACCATGTTGGGCATGAGCCTGGTAGGGGGCGGCAAATACGGCGACGCCATCTCGTCGTTGGAGTCCGTCTTTGCGAAGGATTCGAGCCAGTTCCAGGCGGGCGTCGCGCTAGCCACGTTGTACCTGCAATCCGGGCAGGCCTCCAAAGCGCTGAAAGTGGCCGAAACGCTGTCAAAGCAACGCGCCGCTGCGCCGGGCGTGCAGAACCTGCTGGGCTTGGCACGCGCGCGGACGGGGGACAAGGCCGGAGCGAGAACGGCTTTCGAAGCAGCGGCCAAGCTCGACCCGGCATTTGATGAGCCTCAGGTCAACCTGGCGCGCCTTGAGATCGACGCAAAGTCGTACGACGCAGCGCAGACCCGACTCAATACCCTGTTGGCGAAGAACGAGAAGAGTGTCGAGGTGCTCAGCGAACTGGCCCACCTGGCTGAGCGTCGCGGCCAGGCCGATGCCGCCCAGCGCTGGCTGGAAAAAGCCGACGACCACAGCGGCCCAGCCAACCTGCAGCCGGCACTGGCACTGGTCGACTTCCAGCTGCGCCGCGGCAAGCCGACGGAAGCCGGCGAAGCCGCCAAGCGGTTGACGGCCAAGGCGCCCGAAGCGCTGCCGGTGTTGCTTGCGCTGGCGCGCGTCAGTCTGGCCAATGGCGATGCGCCATCGGCACGCACCCAGTTGAGCCGGGCAGCCAGTTTGGCCGACTACAAGCCTGCGCTGCTGGTGCAGATCGCGCTGATGCAGATGCAGGCCGCCCACCTGCCCGGCGCCGCGCATAGCCTGGGCAAGGCCTTGTCGGAGAGGCCGGACTACCTCCCTGCACAAGCGCTGATGGCCGAAGTGGAGCTTCGACAAGGCGAATTGGCCAAAGCCGAGGTGCGCATCAGGCAGATCATGGCAGCCCATCCCAAGGCTGCCGTCGGGCACGGCCTGGCCGGCGACCTGGCGACAGCTCGCGGCCAGCGTCGGGCCGCCATTGAAGCCTATCGGCGCGCGCATCAGGTGGAGCCATCGACGGCTAGCCTGCTGAGGCTGGTCTCGGCGCTGGGCGCAGTCGATGGCCCGGCGGCGCTGGCGTTGGCCGAAAGCTGGCTGAAGGCAAACCCGGGCGACGTGGCCATACGCCGCGCGGTGGCCGACGGCCAGGCCCGTGCCGGCAACCTGGGCGCCGCCCGCAGCAGCTACGAAGCCCTGCTCAAGGTTCAGCCCGACGACAGCGAAGCGCTGAACAACCTGGCCAATGTGATGCTGCTGGCCAACGATCCTGGCGCATTGAAGGTGGCCGAAGCGGCGCTGCAGAAGAACCCCGTCGCGCCCCACATCATCGGCACCGCTGGGTGGGCCGCGTTCAAGGCCGGGCAGCCCGACCGTGCCCTGCAACTACTGCGCGACGCCCGCCTGCGCGACCCGGCCAACCCCGAGACGCGCTACTTCCTGGGCGCCGTTCTGGCCAGCACCGGACGCAAGACCGAAGCGCGCGAAGAGCTGGAGGCGGCCCTGCGCGTTGGGCCGTTCGCGAGTGCAAAGGAGGCCGAGCAACTGCTGCGGACCCTGAGATGAGGGGTTCTAGGCCTTGTCGCAGATCTTTACACTTGCTGCCAGCTCTCTCGGAATGCGCCTCTAACCATTTGATTTTGCTGAATTTTCCGTTCAGGCCTGGAATTTGCTGCAGATGGATCAAACCCGACGGCACACGCCGGTGCGACGACTCTCAGGAAGCATCATGAACAAATTGCGACTCATCTCAACGGCTGTGGTACTGGCTGGATTGACGCTCGGCACGACGGCCATGGCGCAGTCGACGTGGAACGTCTATAGCGGCTCATCGAACGGTTCCGGATGCACCCAGAACGGCGCCAACACGGGTACCTTCAACAACTCCTGGGCCTGCACCAGCGCCACCGGGGGCACTGCGGGCACATCGATGACGGTCTCGGCGTGGTCGTCTGACCGCAACGTCTCAGGCAATGCCAACTACCTCAGCGGCTCGGGCTACGCCAGCGCCCACATGTCGTCGCAAGGCAATAGCGGCTTCGGCGCTGCAAGCCGGCTTGAAGGAATCGGCGTCAGTTCACCCGACCACTCCTTTGATTCGATCGCGCCTGGAACCATTGACCTGATGTTGCTGGACTTTGGTACCACCAGCGTGATTCTCGACAAGATCGGCATCGGCTGGACCAACGGTGATGCGGACATCACAGTGATGCGCTGGACCGGCTCTACCGCACCGGGCAAGCCTACGGGCACCACCTCCACCGGCGGCAATCAGAACTTGGTCGACACCGCTTACAACCCAGCGACGCCGGCCGTTGCAGGTTGGCAATTGGTCGGCAGTTACGCCGACTTGGCCACCGACAGCAGCCTGCCCTTTGGCGCCAATGCACGGTCAACCGGCACTTCGTTATCCTCAAGCTGGTGGTTGATCAGCACCTTCAACCAAGCGTTGAACGGTGGCTCTACCAACTGCCTGAAGTCGGACGGCACCACCACCACGTGCGGTGCCGGCAACGATAGCTTCAAGCTGAACTACATCGCGACCAAACTCGGTGGTGGTGGTGGTGGGGGGGGGGGCAGCGTTCCCGAACCCACGTCCCTGGCACTAGCCGCCATGGCGTTGGTCGGTCTGATGGGTGCTCGCCGTCGCGGTAACCAGCAGGCCTGATCGCAGCACCAAGACCAGAAACAAGCCGGCAACTGCCGGCTTGTTCTATTTCGGAGCGCGATCTGTAGAACCAGAAGCCATCAGGCCAACGCGGCAGGGAGCGCGGGCCATTTCTCGGCGCCCGGCACGGGGAGGGGGCTTCGAAAGGTAACGGTCAAGGGTGCGGGGTGGTCTTCCATTACATTCAGGCCGTTTCGGGCTTGACCACCCCCCGGTGAGGGCAACCGTGCAAGCGGCATTTCCGGAGTTTGTCACGACAGGGCGTACCAGGCCCGTGGCGCAGGCCCGCAGCCTGAACTGAATGACCGTAGGTGTGGGGCAGGGGTCGCGAAAGCGTCGTGTGTCAGGCCGGTGCCAGGAGAAAGCGAATGACAGGGACTCGGTATCGGGAAGGAATCAACATGGCCGCAACGGCGGCCATGGCGCTGTTGATGAGCGGCGCTCAGGCCGGAGTGGTCTTCGGCCTGCCGGCCTCGGGCCTGCAAGGTGGTGTCTACCGCTGGGATGCCGCACCGCTCGTGATCGGCGGCAACGAACGCTCACTCGATGGCGGGCTGCGTTACTCGGTCTCTGGCGGCAGTCTCACCGCCTTTCGCGATCAGTTCTCGTGGACCTCCGTGCCTACGCCGGCTGTCTTTGCTGCCGCTGTGCAGAGTGCATTCGACGCCTGGACCGTGGTTGACCCGGCGACCGGCCTGGGTACGGCGCTGAGGTTCGTCTTCGACCCCAACAGCACGGTGGTGGGTGTGGCCGGTGGTGGCGGCGTCAACAGCAATGGCGCCGAGATTGACCTCATCGCGACCACGGATGCCCGCTTCTGGAACCCTGGCAACAGTGTCACGCAGGGTGAGACCTGGTTCAGTGGCATTGGCTCGCCCGTCACGTTGACCTCCGGCGTGGCCAACTACAGCTTTTCGCAGGCCATATCGGGTGCCGACATCTACATCAACAGCAACCCGGGTGCGGTGTACTCGATCGACCTCTTCCGCCGCCTGCTGACGCATGAGATCGGGCACGCGATTGGCTTGGGCGATGTCGAAGGCAGCATCAATCCAGGCGCCTTCATCGATGACAACTTCAACGCATCGAACCCGGCTGGCACCTTGAGCAACTCCTGGGCTGCATTGGTCAATCCCCTGGATCCGTCTGGTTCGGCCTTGCTGGCCCGGTACGACATCGGTGGTGCCGCCGCCGCCGCTGGCGTCAACCTGCTGATGGAGTCCAACGGCCTGGGCATCAGTGCGGCCAATCCGGTGACCAACCTGCAACCCCTGACGAATGACGAGTTCGGCACGCGTCAGTTCCTGTATCCGATGCTCTCGGCCGTTCCTGAGCCCGGCACGGCGCTGATGGGGCTCTTGGGCCTGATGGTGCTCGGGCGCAAGCTGCGCAGGTAGGCGCGCTGATGGCGCGGCCCACGCGCGCCATCAACCCCCACGCGAAGTGCGCACAACCTCCGCCGCCCAGCCCCAGGCATCCGCCGCCACGGCCAGCACCGCGTCGATGCCGCCGTGCGGCGCGCACAGTTCGCCAAAGCGCTGTTCGTCTTCGCCCTCCAACTCATCGGCCAGGTCCAGGTAGCTCGCCCAGGGCCCCTGGCGCTTGAGCAGGGCCTGGCTGGAATCCTCGGTGAGGCGCAAAGGCTCCAGCGCAGCGGCCAGCGGCATCTGCAGCAGCAGGTGCAGGCGGGACAGGAGACCGATCGTGAACAGCACCTGGGGTTGGGCAACACCTTGCGCCTTGGCCAGCATTTCCAGCAGGCGGCCACGTGCCAGCGCATCCTCTTGCAGCGCCGCCGAAGCCTGGCGCCCGCCGGCGGCGGACATCAGCATCACCGACAGCCAGCGCCCGACCTCGGCGCGGCCAAGCAGCATGACCGCGGTTTCGACGGTCTCCACGGCGCGCGAAGCGCCAACGGCAGGGCTGTTGGCATAACGCAGCAGCCGGTAGGACAGCGCCACGTCCGAGCGCACGGACTCGGCCACCACGGCGGTGTCACGATCCATCGCCAGATCGTTGAGCAGGCCGCAGATGCGGTGAGCCGCACTCTGCAGCGGGCGCGGCCGGGCTTCGCCCTGGCCGGCTTCCAGGCGGCCGC
>DAORNK010000015.1:0-27951 GCA_035440985.1 Rubrivivax sp.
GGATCCCGGCTTCGAGTTGTTGCTGTTCCGCCGACATTGGACCGCAGGATACCAACGCCGCCGAACTCGTCTCAGACCGACCCTTGGGCCCTATCGGCTGGGTGAAGGTCGGCTGTTCGGATCCGCGCGGGACGGCCGGCTATGGCCGCAGCCGTCATCTGCATCGGTAAGCAGGAGGCGCCGCAGCGCCCCTCGTTCCCGAAACCTGGATCTGTTCCATGCCCCTGCAGGCCGCGCCCTCGCGGAGCTGGAGCCCCTCCTGTGGCGTTCGCCCGTGCGCGGGCACGGGCTCACGCCCTTGTATTTTGAGTTTCGTACCTCTTCAGGAACAAGATAGCGCGAGGCTGTGGAGCTTGTGGGCGAAGGTGGGCGCGGTGGGCCACGCTGTTGAGGATGGGCAGGTTGTCGGTGCCGGTGCGCAGGCCCTGTTGCTGGGGCTGCTGCACCACGCTCAGCGGCGGCGTGATCTGCGCCTTGCGGTTGCTGCTCAGGCCGGTGGCGATGACGGTGACGCGCAGCTGGTCGCCCAGGCTCTCGTCGTAGGCGGTGCCGAAGATCACGTGCGCATCGTCCGCGGCGTAGCGGCGGATGGTGTTCATCGCGTTGCGGCTCTCGGCGAGCTTGAAGGTGGCCTTGCTGGCGGCGATCAGCACCAGCACGCCACGGGCGCCACTCAGGTCGATGCCTTCCAGCAGCGGGCAGGCCACGGCCAGGTCGGCGGCCTTGTTGGCGCGGTCGGGACTGCTCAAGACCCATGGCGGTTCCGCGCATCGACCTATTCGGCGCCTTGAACCAGGCGCTGACGGCGAAGCGCCAGGGCTTGCAGTCACGTACCGCTTCGTGCTCGCGAGGCGCACAGGCCAGTGCGCACACGGCATATGCCAGCTGCGCGCCGCTCCCCAACCTGGCATGCGGTGCCGGCGCCGGGCATCGCCTGCGCCGGCAAACGAACACGGCGGCGCGGGGGCCGCCGTGCAGCGCGAAGATGTCGCTTCAGCCCTGCTTCTTCCGCACCGCGCCCATGTAGACGTGGTCGAAGCTGACGAAGCCGCAGCCGCCCGACTCGTTGTCGAATACCTGGACGCGCACCTGCCGGCCGGCCTCGGCGGCCAGGTCCAAGGTGACCCAGTTGCCGTCACCCTGGATGGACGCCTGGTTGCAGGAGTTCGGCGTGTATGTGGCGATCACCGTGCCCGCGGCATTGAGCACCTTCAGGCCCACGACGCCCGCCGCGCTGCCACCGGACATCATGAAGTTCAGGAAGGGTCGCGCCGCGTCCACCGTGAACAGCGGCGAGGTCAGCGTGCCGGTGGAACCGTCGCAGCCCTTGCTGTTGCCGTTCATCTCGCAGGTGCTGACCGCACGCGCGCCCACTCGCGTGCCGCCCGAGACGCCCTTCCAGGCATCGGCGTTGGCCGGGTTGGCGAAGTCGCCCGTGGCCGTCCACGTCGCGGCCGTGGCCATGGCGTCGTCGAAGTCGCCGATGACCTGCGCAAAGGCGTCGGCGTTCACGCTGGCGTTGAAGCCGAGCTTGGCCGCCGCGGCGGGTGTGAGTGCCACCGCTCCGCCGTCCTTGCCGTTGCCGGAAGGGTTCCAAGCCGTGCCAGACTGGTACCAGTGATCGGTGCTGACGAAGCCGCAGCCGCCCGCGTTCTCGTCGAACAGCTGCGCCTGCACGAAGGCGCCCGCCAATGCGGTGATGTCGATGCGGGTCCAGTCGTCGTTGTTGGTGATGCGCGAAGGGCCGCAGGTCGAAGGCACGTAGCTGTGCAGCACGTTGCCCAAGGTGTCCAGCAGCCGCAGGCCGACGCCACCGTTGCCGCCGCCGTGCATCAGGAAGTTGAGGTACTGGTCGGTCACCTTGAACGGCGGCGATGTCAGCGTGCCCAACGGCGCGTCACAGACCCCAGGCGCGTTGTTCATCTCGCAGGTGCTGATCGCGCGGTCGCCCACGCGCGCCGCACCCGTCTCCGTGCCGGTCGTGCCTTGCCAGCTGGTGGCGCTTGGAGTGGCGAAGGCACCGGTCGCCACCCAGCCGCGCTTGCTGACCATGTCGACGGGGTTCTCGAAGCTCGCGCCAGGAATGAGCTTCTGGATGGCCACTGCGCCTTCCAGCGTCACGTTCACGGGCAGCAGCGGCTTGGACAGGACGGCCGCACGGGTGCCCCTCGGAGAGTCGGTCTGGTAGAAGTGGTCGAAGGCGACAAAGCCGCAGCCGCCAGTGGCCTCGTCGTAGATGCGGAGGCGGATCTTCTCCCCGATCAGCGCGCTGGTGTCGAAGTGCACGTAGTGCTGGTCGCCCTTGAGCACGGGGTCGCCGCAGCTGTTGGGCCGATAGTCACCCAGCACCTGACCCGCCGAGGCGCCAGTGCCGCCGTAGACCACCTGGACGCCAACCGGCGCAGTCCCGTTGCCTCCCGACATCAGGAAGCTGATCGAGTCCTTGGTGACCGTGAAGTCCTTGATCGTGATGCTGCCCGTGGGTGCATCGCAGCCGGCGCCTCCGATCTCGCAGGTGGTGACAGCAGCGTTGCCAATGCGCGCGGCCAGCGGCGCCAGGTCGGGGTTGGCGTACTCCAGGTTGTTCCAGTTGGTCGTGCTGGCAAACGCGCCGGTCAGCGTGAACTGGTTCGTCTGCTGCTGGATGAGCGCCGGGAACTCGAAGCTGGAGATGATGTTCTCGGGCGTGAAGGTGGTGCCGTCGGTCGTCACCTTGGCCGAGGTGGTGGCCACGCGGCACGTTGCGCACTCGGTTACGCGGATCGAAAGATTCAACGTCGCCGGCTTCGAATAGGTGTCGTCAGCCTTGACCGTAACCTCGTAGACGTTATCGCCGTTGGCGTCGGCCGGCGCGGTGAAGTCGGGCGGCAGCGCGAAGCGGATCGAGCCGTCGTTGGTGATCGAGAACACGCCGGCGTCGGGGCCCGACAGCGTGAGCGCGACGTTGTTGCCGTCGGGGCTGCTCACGGCGAGCTTGGCCACGGCGCTGGTGAACTCCTGGACGCTCAGCGCGCCGGGGTTGGCGACGACTGGCGAGCGCGGCTCGGGCAGGGGGCCGGGATCCTTGCCGCCGCAGGCGGCCAGCACGGCGATCACGGGAATGGCGGGAAGCCAGTGTTTCATGGAGAGATCTCCTAGCGGGTTCTTGGCGGATCTGGGGCGTGGGCCCTCCGCGGCGCGCGGACCGGGCCTGCGCGGGCTCAGAAGAAGTAGGTCAGGCTGGCTCGGATGACGCGCCCGAACAGCGGCCGGCCGACACCGCGGTTGGTGGCGCCGTTGGGACCCTTCAGGTCGCTGAACAGCGGGTCGCCCTCGGTGAAGGACAGCTGGTTGGTGATGTTGGACACGTGCAGCTGGAACGCGGTGTTCTTGTCGAAGTCCCAGATGAAACCGCCGTCCAGGTGGTAGTAGGCCGGGTACAGCGTGACGTTGATGTCCTGCGACTCGGAGTAGCGGCTGCCGAAGCGCGTGTACTTCAGGTAGGGCTTGAAAGGCAACCCGGTCAGCGGCTTGGTGTCGTAGCTGGCCTGCAGGTTCAGCATGTGCTGAGCCAGGCGGCGCGGGCGGCGGCCGTCCTCGCCGATGCTCTCGAACGTGTAGCCGGTGACCACGTCGTTGACACGTACTTCCTTGACGGTGCGGTAGTTGGCCTCGGTGATCTTCGGGTCCTGGAACACGCCGTTGAAGCGCATCTCCAAGCCGCGCACGGCCTGCGGGCGCCACGCGGCCTCGATCTCCACGCCGACGTTCTGCACGCCACGGCGATAGAACTCGCGCACTTCCGGGCAGGAGTTGATGTTGGGCACGCCGCCGGTCACTGCGCAGGTCGGCGAGGTGAAGTCGCGGAAGGTGATGACGTTGTCGCGCGGGCTGAACTTGTTATAGAAGAGCGCGACCTGGGTATCCCAGGTGTCGGCGTAGTAGCGTACGCCGGTCTCGTACTGCATGATCTTCTCGACCTTGCTGCCGGGCACGCTCTCGTCGATGCGGAACTCGTTCAGGTCTTCCATGCTCGGCAGCCGGAACGACTTCGACACCAGCGCGTAGACGGCCAGGTTGGGCTGCAAGGAGTAGTTGCCGCCCACCGACCAGCCGGTACCCGCGAGCGACGTGTTGAGGTAGCGCGGCGCACCGGGCAGGAACACCTCGTTGTCGGCAGTGGTGTCAGCGGCGCTGCCGGGCGTGACCGTGGCGCGCGTCAGGTCAGTGGATTGCGAGCGGTCCTGTCGCACGACGCTGGCGCGCTGCGTCTGGTGACGCACGCCGAGGTCCATCTTCAGGCGGCCGTTGAGCGCCTCCCAGTGGTCGTGCAGGTAGAACGCATTGCCCCGCACCGTGGCGTCGGACACATAACCGAAGAAGCCCGGCAGGATCGCGCCGTCCAAGGTGAGCGACGGACCCACCGGCGCACCGCCTGCATCCACCCCGCGCAGGTTGACCAGGCGCGAACGCTCCTCCATCGTGGACACAAGCAGCGAGGCCTGGAAGTTCTGCTTCACGCTGTATTCGGTCGTGTATCCACCCAGCGTGAGTTTGTGCTTGCCGAGCCAATTGAAGTCCTTGCCGAGCTTGAAGTCGGCGGAGGAACTGTGCGCCTCGGTCGTGGCCACGAAGGGCAGCAGGAAGTTCAGGTAGGCGGTGTCGGGTACGCGGTCACCGGTGTCGGCGTAGAAGCCGGCCACGCCCTTGGCCTTGGCGTACTGGTTGATCAACTGCTCGCGGCTGATGCCCGAGAAGGCCGTGGCCGGGTCAGCCGGCACGTTGAAGAAGCCCGAGAGCTTGGCGTACGAGTACGGATTCAGCGCCGGGTTGTTGGCCAGCGAGAGCGCCTGGCCCAGCGCCGGATTGACCACGTCGTTCTGGTAGCGCGCGTTGTTGAAGCGCTGGGCCGTGGTGGTGTCGTTTCCAGTGAACATGGCGGTGAAACCGTTCGTGCCGTCGGTCTTGCGCAGACCCGCGTCGAAGCGCCAGCCCGAGTCGAACTCATGGCTCAGCTTGAGCGTGTAGATGCTGAACTGCGGGTGGATGCCGTCGGCCATGTCGATGCGGCGCTGGCCATACTCGCCGAGCATCGTGGACACGCGGTTGTAGGGCGAGGCCACGGTGCCGTTGGCGAATTCGATGCCGATCGGCCACACGCGGTCGGTCGCGACCCGGGTCGGGTTGGCTGGCGTGCCCGGTTGCGAGAAGCCGGGCACCTGGAACGGCACGTTCTGGTAGAAGGCCGTGCGATCGTTGATCTTCAGGCCATGGATCTGCACCTCGGTGCGATCGTCGTCCGACAGGAACACGATGTTCCCGCGCATCTGGCCGCCCTTGTCGGCCGTGTATCCGGTGTCGCGGATGCCGTCGGAGCTGCGGTAGAAGCCGCCCAGCGCGAAGGTCAGGTTCTTGTTGATGGGCCCCGAAACGAACAGGTCGTTGCGCAGGAAGTTGTAGTCGGCGAGTTCGATCTTGTAGCCGCCCTTGAACTCTTGCGTCCCGGTGCGCGTGATGTGGTTGACCGTGGCGCCTAAGCCGTTGGAATACAGGATGCCGCCGGTGCCACCTTTGATGACCTCGATCCGCCGTGTCATCAAGTCGGCGCGCGCTGCTGCGTCGTTGTTCATGAACTGCACTTCCGGTTCCTCGAACCAGGGCAGGCCGTCGATCAGCTGCGGCGCGTAGCGGAATCCGCCGGTCACGGGCAGGCCACGAACCGTGATGTTGTTGCTGGCTTCGCCGGCCGTGCTTCCTTCGGCGAAGATGCCGGGCACGTTCTGGAGCAGATCCGCCGTGCTGATGGGCGCCAGGCGGCGGATCTCGGCTTCGTTGATCGTGTTGATCGTGGACGTGGCGTCCTTCTTCAACGTCTTGATGCCGACGCCGGTGACCACCACCTCCTGCACCGCGTTCTGTGGCTCGCCGCTTGTGACGCCGCTGGCAGCTGCCGCAGCGGGCGCCGAGGCTGTCGGGTTTGCGCTGGGCGCTGCATTCTGGGCGTATGCCGTCTGAACGGCGAGGGCCAGCGGCAGGATGCGCCAGGCGCCCAATCCCCGTTGCTTCGTCATGTGGAATCTCCTAGGTTGTGGTTGGCGCGTGCGGGCTGTGGATGGGCCTGCACATCGTGAGTCGGAACAGAGGTTTGTCGTCGTTCATCCGGAGGGTCGCCGCAGTGGCCACAGGCGCGCGCCGGCAGTCACCGGCAATGAGCCAGCGACCGATGCACGCACCCGCGTGCTCGTGGCCAACGAGGGATAGCTGCGTACGCCGTAGGCTGCGGCGTCGTTGACGAAGACCTGGATCACCGAGCCGTCGACAATCACGCGCAGCCGGCTCATCGGGCCGAAGGCCTGCGTGTCGTAGCGACCGGTGAGCAGGCCCGGGCCCTCGCGCTCGCCCGAGACCGTGGAGCGCGCGAGGTCCACGCTGACGACGCCGGCATGGCGGTCGAAGACCAGCCGTGTGGCCTCGCGGCCGTCGTCGGAGGCCATCACTTCGATGCTCAGCGCGCCGGCATCCACGGGCCAGCTGTCCACGTCGAGCTGCAGCTCGTAGGCGTGAAGGCTCCCGCCCAGGCCGGCCGTTGCGTTGCCGATGGCCATGGCGTCCCGAGTCAACAGAGGCGCACCGCGCAGCGTCACGAGTTCGGGCGCGGGGGCCTGGCCCAGCGTGCGCTGGTCGGGCATCAAGGCCCAGCTGCGCGGCAGGCTGAAGGTGTGGGCCCAGCCGGCGCGCAGCTGTGCTCCGGGGCTGCGGCGTTCATCGATGATGCCGATCGCTCGCAGGCGGCCGTCGGGCGCGCGCGCGACCGTCGGCGCCAGGTGGCCGGGCACCAGGTCCAGCAGCCTGGGCTCGCGGAAGAAGGGCTTGAAGACGCCGCCGCTCCACTCGCCAGTCCAGTAGTGCGCGCGGGTGGCCATCTCGCCGTACTTCGTGAAGCGACCGCCGATCGGGTTGACCAGCAACACCCAGACCTGGTCGCTGAGTTGCTCGAACACCGGCATTTCCCAGATATCGGAGCCCGGATCGAGTGCGCGGTAGCCGGGGTCGGTGAAGCGCGCCTGCATCTCCCAGCGCGGCGGCTGTGAACGCGGGCCGAGCGTGTAGTACGCCAAGCCGCCGCCCCCGGTCTCGAGGGCCGCGCCCACGATCATGTGCAGCGTGTCGCCCTGCTTCCACACGAAGGGGTCGCGGAAGTCGCGCAGTCCATGCGAGTTGAGGATGGGGCCGGTCTTGCGCCAGTCGCGCAGCTGCGCGTCCTCGCTGATGGCCATCGCGATGCCGGGATTGCTGGCCGCGAGCCGGTCGCCGTGGTTGACGCTGGTATAGAACGCAAAGGCCTTGCCGCCGTCCACGAACACGTGGCCCGACCAGATGCCCTTCATGTCGAAGCCGATGGTGTCGGTCTGCAACTCGGGGCGCAGCGCATCGGGCAGGTGCGTCCAGGTCACGAGGTCCTGGCTGCTCATGTGGCCCCAGTTCATGAGGGTCTTGAACGGGCCGTTGGGCGTGCGTTGGTAGAACAGGTGCCAGGTGTCACCCACGCGCGTGAGTCCGTGCGGCTCGTTGGTCCAGTTGGCCGGGGGCAGCGGGTGCACGCGGGGGCGCAGGGCATCGTCGGCGAAGCGGCTTTCCGGCACCTGCAGCGCAGCCGTGGCGTCGGGCGCCTGCGCCGCAGCGGGACCGGGCAGCTGCGCGAGTTGCTCGTCGCTGAGCGGTGACGGGTGTACGGCCACGAGGTCGTAGGCACCGTTGATGCGGTTGATCCTGAAGTCCAGGATCGTCGCTTCCACCGGCGGCACGGCCAGCTTGAACGGTGCCGCCGCGAGGCGCAGGGAGGTGCCTGCTCTGCCGCTGGCGCTGCCTATGAGCAGACGGTCCTGGTACAGCCGCACCTGTCCGTTGGCCGGGTCCGCCACCGCGGCCAAATGCACCCAGCGCCGCAGCGGGAAGCGCTGCGGCGCTGCCACGCGCAGCACACCATCGGCCGTGGCCACACGGAAGCCCCAGCGGCCGAAGGCGTCGATATGCAGGTCGAAGCCGGCATCGCCCAGGGCCTGCTGCGCCAGCGAGGACGGGCGCAGTTCGCTCACCGGCACTTCCCGGTCCGAAGGGTAGCTTTCCAGGGCCACCCACAGCGTGAGCGTGAAGCCCTGGCGCGCATCCAGCAGCAGGCTGCTCTCGGCGTAGCTGGAAAAGCCGTCGGTGCGCCAGGCCGCGCCCACCACGCCGGGCACCACGTCGGGGGCCTTGAATTGCGTCCTGATGGCTGCGCCGGCCGGCAACTCGCCTTGGGCAAGGCGGTCGAAGTCGAGGTTCAGCAAGGGGCTGGATGGCGCCGGCGTCGAGGCCGATCCCGCCGAGCAGCCCAGGCACAGCAGGCAGGCCAGCGCGCCGGTCGCCCGCGACAGGCGCCGGCCGATGCTGGCGGCCTGCGTCAACACCGTGCGGCTGATGCCATCGGGCTGCCGCCCAACGATAGACAGGCCTCGACAACGAAGCTGCGCCGGGCTTGGCAAGCCCTGCAAGTGCGCAGCAAGTTGTCTATCGATAGTCATTCTGTGTCCAAAAAATGCCCGCCGACCTTGTGAGGGGTGTGCGCGGGATTTGTCCATCGATGGTAGAGGTCGGGGTCAGCGCATGGACTTGGTGGTTTCCCTAAGTGCGTGATGTCGAGAAAGGCGGCTTGATGTGGCCCGGGCTATCCGGGTAAACACCAAACTCGAATCGATCGACAAACAATACCATCGATAGACAAATGACCACCGATAGACATACATGGCGGCTTCGCGCTCACCCTGTCTGCCGCGCGAACTCCGGCCTGCGTCCATGACCGACACCGCCACCATCTACGAAGTTGCCGAGGCCGCCAAGGTCTCGGTGCGCACGGTGTCGCGTTACCTCAATGACCCCGGCTGCGTGTCCAGCAAGACCTCGGCACTGATCGTCGAGGCGATGAAGACCCTGCAGTTCCGCCCCTCCAAGGCCGCCCGTGCGCTCAAGGGCGTCAAGCCCAACCTGATCGGCGTGGTGTCGGACCGCATCACCACCAGCCCCGATTCGTTCGAGCTCATCAAGGGCCTGCAACTCTCGGCCAAGGATCTGGGCAAGCGGCTGCTGATCGCCGAGTGCGGAGGCGTCGAAGACGACGTGCCGACGCTGATCGACGAGCTGATCGAGCACCGCGTGGACGCGTTGATCTTCGCCACCCACTTCCACCGCCCCGTGGAACCGATACGGCTGCAGCACGCCATGGGCACGAGGCTGGTGTTGCTGAACTGCTACCTGCCGGACGGCCAGGGCACGGCCATCGTGCCTGACGACGAGCAGGGTGCCCGCGACGGCTTGGCGCACCTGTACGCGCTGGGGCATCGGCGCGTGGTGGTGTTCGAGCTGTTCCCCGAGATGCGCGCCACGCAACTGCGCCGCCTGGGCTGCCTGAAGGCCGCGCGCGAAGCGGGCGTGCCCGAGCCGGCGTTCGTGCAGGGCTCGCAAGGTGCACGGCCGGAAGACGAATTCGCGGCCATCGACGCACTTGTGGCGGACGTGCTGGCCCGCCACCGGCCCACCGCGCTGATGGCTGGCAACGACAAGATGGCCGCCCGCATCATCCAGTGCCTGCACAAGCGGGGCATCTCGGTGCCGGGCCAGGTGTCGGTGCTGGGCTTCGACGATCACCCGATGCTGGTGCACGCCACCGACCCACCGCTGACCAGCGTGCGGCTGCCCTACCTGCAGATGGGCCGTCGCGCAGCCCAGGTGGCCTGCGATCACCACATCACCGGCACGCTGAAGGAGTGCTGCGAGGTGCAGTCGCGCGCTTCGGTGGCGCAGGTGCTGCCCTGAGGCCGCGATGACCTGGCAATGGGCGGGGCGCTTCTGGGCGCTCGGGTGGGCCTTGGCGTGCGGCATCGCCCCGGCGGGCGCGACCCCACCACTTGCCGCGACGGTGGTGACCCTGTGGCGCCACGAGACCGGCGACAGCGAGATGACGGCCAGCGCCGACGCCGTGGTGCGCTTCAACCAGAAACAGTCGCGCTATCGCATCGTCACCGAGACGCTGCCCCAGGGCTCGTACCAGCAGGCCGTGGTGGCCGCCGCGATGACGCGCAAGCTGCCTTGCGTGCTGGACCTGGACCAGCCGGCGGTGGCCAACTTCGCCTGGGCCGGCCACATCCAGCCGCTGGAAGGCGCGCTGCGCCCGGCCGGCGTGGACGCCCTGATCCCCGGCGCGCGCAGCCACTACAAGGGGCGGCTGTATGCGGTGGCGCAGTTCGACGTCACGTTGGCGCTGTTCGCGCGCCGCAGCGTGCTGGCCCGCCACGGCGTGCGCGTGGCCACGCTGGCGCAGCCCTACACCGCCGCGGAGTTCCGCGACATCCTTCGCGGGCTCAAGCGTGCGGGCCATCGCTACCCGCTGGACCTGAACGGCCAGTGGGGCGGCGAGTGGGTGAGCTACGCCTTCTCGCCCTGGCTGCAGAGCGCCGGCGCGGACCTGATCGACCGCCACAGCTTCGCGCGCGTGGATGGCGTGCTCAACAGCGACACCGCGCTCAAGGTGCTCGACTACTACCAGTCGCTTTTCACCGAACGCCTGGCCTCGCGCAAACCGGTGGACGACCAGTCCTTCCCCAGCGGGCGTTCGGTCTTCCATTACACCGGTTCCTGGTCCGCGCCCGACTACCAGAAGAAGTTCGGAGCCGACCTCGTGGCCATGCCGCCGCCCGACTTCGGCCAGGGCCCCAAGGTGGGATCGGGCTCGTGGCAGTGGGCCATCTCCAGCAGCTGCCCGCACCCGGACGGCGCGCGGCTGTTCATCGAGCACCTGCTGGCAACGGACGAGATTGCGGGGTTCTCCGAGGCCACCGGCATGATCCCCACCAGCGCCGCCGCAGCCGAGGCCACCACCGGGTATCGCCCGGGCGCCACCAACCGCGACTTCTTCGAGTTCGCCCGGGCACTGGCCGTGCCGCGGCCCGCCACGCCGGGCTACCCGATGATCTCCAGCAGTTTCGAGCGGGCGCTGAAGGACGTTCGCGAAGGCGGCGACGCCGCCGAGGCCCTGGACCGCGCGGTCGAGGCGATCCAGCAGGACCTCAAGCGCAATCGCAACTATGGCTACTGACGCTTCCCGCCTCGGGCAAGCGCGCTGGCCGGAGCTGGTCACACTGCTGGGCCCTGCGCTGATGCTGTTCGCCGGCTTCGTGCTGCTGCCCTTCCTGATGGCGGTGGCCTTCAGCTTCAGCAACGTCAAGCTGCTGCAGGCGGAGCGCATCGAGTGGGTGGGCCTGGAGAACTACGCGCGCCTGTTCTCGATCAAGGTCGTCGCCGCGCCGCCGGCGCTGGACGACACCGAGGCGCAGCGGCCCTCGCGCCAGTGGCGGCGGCTCAAGCGCGAGGCGCCCGCGGCCTTCGAGGGCTACCAGTACCTGGCCGAAGTGTCGCTTCCCGGCGCGCGCTACCTCGTCGGTGCGCGCGATCCGCAGTTCCTGCGGTCCATCGCCAACACCTTCCTGTTCGCGTTGCTGGTGGTGCCGCTGCAGACGGCGCTGGCCTTCGGCATGGCGATGTGGGTCAACCGGCAGTTCAGCGGCCGCGTGGTGCTGCGCACGGTGTTCTTCGCACCGGTGGTCACCTCGATGGTGGTGGTCTCGGCCATCTGGGGGCTGATGCTGCACAGCGACTCGGGCCTGGTGAACCAGGTGCTGGCAGCGGCGTTCGGCGCCCACGCACCGCAGCCCGACTGGCTGGGCGACCCGCGCATCGCGATGCTGTCGATCGCCGTCATGTCGGCCTGGCAGGGCGCGGGCTTCCAGATGCTGATCTTCCTGTCGGGCCTGCAGGGCATCTCGCGCGAGCAGTACGAGGCCGCCGAGGTGATGGGCGCCAGCCGCTGGCAGCAGTTCGTCCACATCACCCTACCCTCGCTGCGGCGCACGATCGTCTTCGTGACGCTGGCCACGACCATCGCCGCCTTCGGTCTGTTCACGCAGGTCGACATCCTCACCGCCGGCGGCCCGCAGGACGCCACCAGCACCATCATCTTCCATTCGGTGCGCGTGGGCTTCCGCGAGCAGGACATCGCCTACGGCTCGGCAATGTCGCTGTTCTTCTTCGTGCTCGTGCTGGCGATGGCGCTGGCGCAGAAGAAGCTGATGGAAAGGAGCGCTGCATGACTGCAGGGCCCGCCGCCGCGCGCTCGGCCGGCAGCCGGTGGCTGGCCGGCGAGCTGCTGAACGCGGCGCTGCTGCTGCTGGCGGCGATGGTGTTCGCCTACCCGCTGCTGTTCATGTTCACCGCGTCGTTCAAGCCGGGCGACGCGATATTCACCGAACTCGGCAGCGCCAGCGCACTGCTGCCCGACGCCCGCTGGTCGCTGGACAACTACCGCGCCATCTTCGAGAAGGGCTCGATGGGCCCCTACCTCGTGAACTCGGCCATCGTCTCTGCCGTCACCGTGGTGGCGGGCCTGTTCGTCAACAGCGCGGCGGCGTTTGCGCTGGCCAAGCTCAAGTGGCGCGGGCAGGGGCTGGTGCTGAGCGGGGTGCTGGCGCTGCTGATCGTGCCCTTCGAGGTGCTGGCCATCCCGATGCTGCTGATCGTGTCCAAGCTGCCGTGGATCGACCTCGCCGGCGGCGGCCTCGTGTTCGGCTGGCTCGATTCGCTGCACGTGCAGATCATCCCCTTCCTGGCCAACGCGTTCTGCGTCTTCATGTTCTTCCAGTTCTTCAAGGACGTGCCCGACGAACTGGTGGAGGCCGGCCGCATGGACGGCGCCGGCGCGCTGACCATCTACTTCCACATCGTGCTGCCGGTTTGCAGGCCTGTGATCGTGACGGCGGCCATCGTGCTGTTCCTGGGCATGTGGAACCAGTACCTCTGGCCCGTGATGACGGTGCACACCAGCGGCGCACGCCCGGTGATGGTCGGCATGCAGCAGTACTTCGGGCGCACCAACCAGTGGGGCGAGATCCTGGCGTACGCGTCCATCGCCACGCTGCCGGTGCTGGTGTTCTTCCTGGCCTTCCAGCGGCAGTTCATCCGCTCGGTCGTGGGTTCGGGCATCAAGGGTTGAGCGGGGACAGACATGCCGAACATCGTTTTCCGCCAGGCCGACAAGCGCTACGACGACAAGCTCGAGCGCTATGTCTTCAAGGGCCTGGACCTGGACATCCGCAAGGGTGAGTTCACCGTGCTGGTGGGCCCCTCGGGCTGCGGCAAGTCGACCCTGCTGCGCATGATCGCCGGGCTGGAGGCCGTGAGCGGCGGCGACCTGCTCTTCGACGGCCGGCGCGTCAACGAACTGCCTCCCGTGCAGCGCGGCGTGGCGATGGTGTTCCAGAACTACGCGCTCTATGCCCACATGAGCGTGTACGACAACATCGGCTTCGGCCTGAAGATCGCCAAGCTGCCCAAGGCCGAGCGGCACGCACTGATCCTGGCCGCCGCGCGCCAGCTACAGTTGGAGGAGCTGCTGCAGCGCAAGCCCGCCCAGCTCTCGGGTGGGCAGCGGCAGCGCGTAGCCATCGGCCGTGCCATCGTGCGCTCGCCCAAGGCCTTCCTGTTCGACGAGCCGCTGTCCAACCTCGACGCCAGCCTGCGCAGCCAGATGCGTACCGAGATTGCGCAGTTGCACCGCCAGCAGGGCATCACCACCGTCTATGTCACGCACGACCAGGTCGAGGCGATGACGCTGGCCGACCGCATCGTCGTGCTCAGCCGCAACGGACTGGAGCAGTTCGGCACGCCAGACGAACTGTTCGACACGCCGGCCAACCTGTTCGTGGCCGGCTTCATGGGCAGCCACCGCATGAACCTCGTGCCGGTGGACGCCGAGAACGGCGCATTGCTGCAACTGCTCACGGGCCAGGGCTGGGAGTCGCTGCACGCCGCCGGTATCGGCACCGTGGGCGCGCGCCCCGAAGACATCGGCTGGCGCCTCGGTAACGACGCACAGGTGCAGTTGGTGGAGCGCCTGGGCGCCGAGTCTCTGGTGCACGTGCGAGTCGCCGGCGCCCCCAAGCCGCTGAGCCTGCTGAGCACCGACCGCACGCTCGCCCACGGCAGCGCAGGCGCGATCCACATCCCGCCGCAAAGGCTGCACCGTTTCGACCTGCAGGGCCGCCGCCTGGGGCCCTGAGTGCACATGTTCTCCGAAACCGAACTGAGCCCCATGCCTCCCACCGACACGTGGACCGCCGCCGAGCACTGGCGTCCGCGCTACCACTTCAGCCCGCGCCGCCACTGGATGAACGACCCCAACGGGCTCGTGTTCCACGACGGCGAGTACCACCTGTACTTCCAGCACAACCCGCAGGGCGGGCAGTGGGGCCACATCAGCTGGGGCCACGCGGTCAGCACCGACCTCGTGAGCTGGCAGGAACTGCCGGTGGCCATCGCTGCCAGCGAGCGCGTGATGGCGTTTTCCGGCTCGGTGGTGGTGGATCACGCCAATTGCGGCGGCTTCGCCCCTGCCGGTTCGGCCGAGCCGGCGCTCGTGGCCTTCTTCACGGGCTTCGATCCCGTCACCCGGATCCAGTCGCAGCACCTGGCCTACAGCCTGGACCGCGGGCGCAGCTACACGCCCTATGCCGGCAACCCGGTCATCGACATTCAGTCCACCGAGTTTCGCGACCCCAAGGTCTTCTGGCACGCGCCCACGCAGCGCTGGGTGATGCTGGTGGTGGCCGCGCTGCGGCAGGAGATGTGGTTGTACACGTCCGGCAACCTGAAGGACTGGACGAGGGCCTCCACCTTCGGGCCCGCCGGCTCGGCGGCCAACAACATCTGGGAGGTGCCCGATCTCTTCGAACTGCCCGTGCACGCCGATGACGGCAGCGTCACCGGCACGCGCTGGGTGCTCGTCATTTCGGTCAACCACGGCACGCCCTGGGGCGGCAGTGGCGTGCAGTACTTCGTCGGCGACTTCGACGGCACGCGCTTCACTGCCGAGGCCAGCGGAACGGTAGCCCCGCTCACCGCGCCCGCCGGTGAACTGATCGCAGACTTCGAAGGCGAACGGCTGCCGCCGGGCTGGCAGATCGAGGGCCCTGCCTTCGGCACGGGCCCGGTGGGCGGGATGCTGGAAGGCCAGCCCATCGTCAGCGGCCACCTCGGCCGTGGGCTGATGAACTCGTGCCACGGCGGCGACCGCAGTACCGGCACGCTGAAGTCGCCGTCATTCACGCTCACGAAGCCCTTCCTCTGCTTCCAGATCGCCGGAAGCCGCGGCCCGCTCACGCGGCTGGAACTGCAGGTGGATGGCGAGGTCCTGCGCAGGGCGCATGGCGACGGCAGCACGGTGCTGAAGTGGCAATCCTGGGACGTTTCGGCGTGGCAGGGCCGACAGGCCGTGCTGCATGCGCTGGACCAGGCCAGCGACGGCCACCTGCTGCTGGACCACATCGTGCTGTGCGACGCGCCGGTGCAGCCGCCGCCGCTCACCGAGATCACGCTGTGGGCCGACCAAGGTCGCGACTTCTACGCCCCCATCACGTTTGCCAACCTGCCCGACGACCGCGTGCTGTGGCTGGGTTGGATGAGCAACTGGGACTACGCGCGCCAGGTGCCGACCGAACCCTGGCGGGGCCAGCTCTCGGGCGTGCGCGAACTGGCACTCGCGATGACGCCGCGGGGACCGCGACTGCGTCAGCGCCCCGTCCGCGAGATGCAGGCCCTGCTGTCGCCCTTGGCCGCCACGCAGGCGTTCGCCACCGACGCCATCCGTGCCGCCCAGGCCCTGGCCGACGCGGCGCTCGCGTCACGCCAGCTGATGGCGCGCCTCGAACTGCCTCTCCAGGGCGTGTGCTCTCCGATCGGCTTCGAGGTGTTCAAGGGACCGGACGACGCTGTGCGCGTCGGCTACGATCCGGCAGCGCGCACGTTCTTCGTCGACCGGCGCACGGCATCGCACGCATTCCCGGGACAGTCCGAGCGGCATGACGCGGCGCGTGTGCTGAACGCGCCGCAGGTCGAGCTCGAGGTGTGGCTCGACGGCAGCACCGTCGAGCTGTTCGCCGATGGCGGCACGGTCGTGATCAGCGACCTCGTCTTCCCCCGTCCGCAGGCGACGGGCCTCGCGCTTTTCCATGGCCCCGAGAACCCGGCGATCACACGGATGGCGGTGCATGCGGTACGCGCAACCATGCACGCGTCCAGGCCCTGAAGCACCACGAAGCGCAGGAGGAAATTCTGATGTTCATGGTGTGCGGCGAGGCGTTGATGGACGTCTTCGTGGAGCGGCAAACCCCCACAGGTCTGGCTCTGGACGCCCGCATTGGGGGTTCACCGCTCAACGTGGCGATCGGCCTGGCGCGGCTCGGCCGCAAGGTGGACTTCATCGGCGCCTTGTCGCGGGGCTTCATGGGCGACCGGCTGGCGCTGGCGCTGCAGCAGGAAGGCGTCGGTCTGTCCCACGTCGTCCGGGTCGATGCGCCCACGACGCTGGGCCTGGTCGGGCTCGATGCCCAGGGCTCGGCGTCGTATGCGTTCTATGGCCAGGGCTGCGCAGATCGCCTGCTCCAAGCCGCAGACCTGCCGGTCCTCGGGCCAGATGTGGAGGCGATGCACTTCGGCTCGTACTCGATGGTGGTGGAGCCGGTGGCTGGCGCACACCGTGAGCTCATCGAACGGGAGCGTGGCGCCCGCGTCATCGCTTATGACCCCAATGTGCGGCTCAACGTCGAGCCCGACCTGGCGCGCTGGTCAGCGACGGTCGAGTGGATGGTACGGCGTGTCCATCTGCTGAAGATCAGTTCGGAAGACCTGTCTCTGCTCAAGCCCGGTGTCCCACCGATCGAGGCTGCGGCGGACTGGCTCACGGCTGGCGTGTCGCTGGTCGTCGTCACGCGTGGTGGCGATGGCGCCCTGGCCTGCACGGCCGCAGGCACCGTCGAGGTGTCGGCGCCACCCGTCGCGGTGGCGGATACCGTGGGGGCCGGGGACACCTTTCAGGCGGCACTGCTGTGCTGGTTGTCTGAAATGGGGCTGCTGTCACCGGCTGGCCTGGCGGGCCTGAAGGCCCCGCAAGTCAGGCAAGCGCTCGAGTTCGCGGCCTCTGCGGCAGCCATCACCTGCTCGCGGCGGGGTGCTGACATGCCGAGGCGCGAGGAGATGCTGGGAACCCAGGTACCGGGCTGATGCCAGGCTGGGCAGTGGTCCCAGCAATGGGCGGTGTTGATGGTCCGCCGGCCGGTAGCCGCCATCTGCATCGGTAAGCAAGGGGCGCCGCAGCGCCCCTCGTTCCCAGAACCTGGATCCGTTCCATGCCCCTGCAGGCCGCGCCCTCGCAGAGCTCGGGTCCATCCTGAGGCGTTCGACCGTGCCCAGGCACGGGCTTCTTTGTCAATCCGCCTGCTTGCGCAAGAACGCCGGGATCTCGATCTCGTCCATCCCGCTGCTGGTGAAGGCCTCCACCTTGGCCACCGCCTGGCTGCGGGCGCTGCGCCAGACGCTGGGGGTGTTCAGGCCTTCGTAGCTCTGCGGCTGTTGCGCGGCGGCGGTCGGGCCGGGCTGGGCCACGCTGTTGAGGATGGGCAGGTTGTCGGTGCCGGTGCGCAGGCCCTGTTGCTGGGGCTGCTGCACCACGCTCAGCGGCGGCGTGATCTGCGCCTTGCGGTTGCTGCTCAGGCCGGTGGCGATGACGGTGACGCGCAGCTGGTCGCCCAGGCTCTCGTCGTAGGCGGTGCCGAAGATCACGTGCGCATCGTCCGCGGCGTAGCGGCGGATGGTGTTCATCGCGTTGCGGCTCTCGGCGAGCTTGAAGGTGGCCTTGCTGGCGGCGATCAGCACCAGCACGCCACGGGCGCCACTCAGGTCGATGCCTTCCAGCAGCGGGCAGGCCACGGCCAGGTCGGCGGCCTTGTTGGCGCGGTCGGGGCCACCGGCCACGGCGGTGCCCATCATGGCCTTGCCGGGCTCGCTCATCACGGTCTTGACGTCTTCGAAGTCGACGTTGACGAGACCCGGGATGTGGATGATGTCGCTGATGCCGCCGACGGCGTTCTTCAGCACGTCGTTGGCGTGTGCGAAGGCCTGCTCCTGCGTCACGTCGTCGCCCATCACCTCCAGCAGCTTCTCGTTGAGCACCACGATCAGGCGAAGCGGAGAGCTGAACGGCGGCCGCAGGCCGTCCGTTCGAGCGCCGTTCGAGCTGAGTCAGTCTCCCGGCGCGCCTTTCGTTGGGCCGGCCGCTGGCTATTTGAAGGCCAGTGCGACGAAACCGTTGCTTCCGACGTAGACCCTGCCAATCTCACCAAAGGACCCGTCGTCGTGAGTATTGAGATTCCGGAACTCCCTGACGGTGTTCTCCAGCACGGTCCAGTCATCACCGGCGAGCGAGTAGATCCCTTCTCTGTCCTCGGCGACGAGGATCCTGTATGCGCGGCTAGCCATTGCTCTTCCCCTTTGCCAGCGCCCTCTTTACGTGGGCAACCACTGCATTGCTCTCGAAGCAGGCTTGAAATTCGGCTTTCGACTTTGCTCCAGCAAAACATGCGGGCCAATCTTTCGGATTGAACTCCTTCTGCACTGCCGCGAGCTTGGCCTCGTCCAATTGGCCACCAACGCTGACCAGCTTCCAGAAATCGTTGAAGAGGAGGCCGGAGCGTTCCCGAATCCGCTCGGTGGCCATTGAGATCTCGGCGGCCTTTGCCTCGTTTCGCACGCGCCCGAAATCCACGCCGGACTGGACATACTCAAGGCAGTTCTTGCGCACTTCGCTGAGTTTCTGGTCGCCCTTCAGTGATTTCAGACAGAAGAACAGGAACTCGTCCTGATTGAACGTGTCGGCGACGATCGCGCCCACTGTCGCAGCCACTTGCGCAATGGCTGCCGTTTGAGCGCCTTCGACTCCACCTGCGGCGACGGGTGTCATGAGCGACCCAGCCACGACGACGGGTATGCCCCCGTTTGATGCGACGGCCGCCAATGCCTTGTAGTGGGCATCGGCGTCGACCTTCTCCTTCTTGGCGGCATCCAGCTCTGCAGAAGCCGCCTCGCACTTTGCCCGCTTGTCCTTGAGAGCCTGAGACAGATCACCTTCCTTCTTGTCGGCAACAGCCTTGTCGATGGTCTCGCAGTCCTTGGCGGTGCCATTCAGTTCGTCATAGGCGGCTTGCTTCTTTGCCAGAGCATCCGACTTCTTCTGCGCATTCTTGAACTGGTCATCAAGCCGGATCGCCGCATCCGTACCGGAAGCACCGCTGCCGCCGCTGGCCGAGGCTCCGATGACAACCGGCTTCGGCGTCGCCATGCCTGTGAGCTGTTCGATCGCGAGGATGGACACGATGAGGCGTTGGTCGCGTATAGCCTGCAACGACAACTCGTCGTCCCCGATGCCGCCACTCAAGTAGCGTTCACAGGTGCGGTACATCAGCTCGCGGAGCATATTGATGGTCTGCGTTCTCGGTATCGTGGCCCCTTGCTCCGACGAGCTGAACGCGGCGTTCATCGCGAGCTGCAGGCTCTTGGGATCGGCGCTTTGACCGAGGCTGCCACCGGCAGACAGCGCCTGTGCGATGACGGCAAAGACATCCGGGCTCGGCTCAGCGCAGAACCTTGGCGTTTTCACAGAGGCGCTGGCGGATGGTTCCGCCGCGAGAATTACGCGCTGCTTGGCGTCGACGGCGGTCAGGCTTGGCGTGTCCATGGCCTGGTGCCTGTAGATCGAGTGGTGGTTAGCGCTGCAACCGCCCAATGCCAACAGCGTGGCGGCAGCGAAGAGTGCAAAGGTCTTGGCCATGTCTTGCTCCCTGAACACGCCAGCGAACATAGAGGCCCAGCGGAGCATTGCCATCATCAGCACTGGGGAAGACTGCGCATTGCCGCCGTCGTGTCCAAGGGACCGACGAACGTGCCCGAAGGACGGCGACACGCCCGCGCGTTCGAAGCGCTTGTCCGGTGGCCTGGCTCAGGCCACCCCGAACACCTTCATCACCTCATCGCCCAGGTGATTGATCACCTTCACTGCGATGCGCCCGGTCTTCGGCTTCTCGAACGGGCGCGACACGTCGCTGTTGAGCGTGGCCCAGGCCTCGGCGTCGATCTCGGCCTTCAGCGTCGTCTTCAGCGCCTTGTAGGGGTCGGATGCGCCCAGGAAGTAGGCTTGGCGGACGAAGAAGCTCTCTTCGTTGTACTCGGTGTCGATCATCCAAAGCGCGATGCTGTCGGTGCCGCCGCTCTCGATCTCGCCCGTCTGCGGGCGGAACACGTCCACGCCCTTGACGCGCACGCGCACCTTGCCATCGGCCAGCGGCTCGATGCGGATGTCGGGCTCGCCGAACACCACGAACAGGTTGCCGGCGCCGGTGTTCTTCAGCTCGCCGGCCATGTGCAGGTCGGGGTTCATGCGGGCCTTCAGCACGGGCACGCGGCCCAGCTTCTCGAACTCCGCAGCGTGCGCCTCGTAGTTGAAGGCGCAGGCGATCAGCACGTCGAAGCCGGCGTCGGCCGCCTCGCGGGCGGCGCCCACCAGGTCGGGCCGTGAGACGGTGCCGAACTCGGGGCCGATGAAGATGGCGGCACGGCGCTCCTTCTCGCCTTCCATGTAGCGGCCTTCGGCGCAGACGTACTCACCCGGCCAGCCGACGATGCTGGTGAAGCTGATGCGGTCGGCCTTGTGCGCCTGCTGCACGCCGGCCGCCTTCAGGTTCTCCAGCATCACGGACGCGAAGTCGGCCTTGGCCTCGTACTCGGCCTTGGGTTGGCGCACGCCGTCGATCAGCCCGTCGTCGATGTCCATGGCCAGCGTGCGATGCGGGCTGAGCGAGTCCACGGTGAACGGGCCGGCCACGCGCACGCGCTTCCTGTCCTCGTAGGGCTTGTCGTACAGGTACTCGCTCTCTGCCTTGGCCGCGATCGAGGCGTCGATCTCGCGCTGCCGCTCGATGCGGGCGGCCCACCAGTCGGCGTGCAGCTTCTTTGCCTTGTCGCCCCACTTGGCGTCGGGTTCGCGCGGGATCTGCCAGTCCTGCCAGTCCTTGTTGAGGGCAGCGTTCAGCGCCTCGCGCAGCGGCTCCATTCTTGTCAGCCACGTCTCCCAGATCACGTCGATCTCGGCGTTGTTGGCGATGCTCTTCAGCGTGACGTGCGGCACCCGCTCGTAAACGAAGCCTTGCCGGATGTTGCCGCGTGTGGGCTGGCTGCTCGGCACGCCGCGCGTGACCTCGGCCTCCTTCAACTGGCCTTCGGGGCTGTCGGCAAGGAGATAGTAGGGGTAGCGCGCGCCCATGATGCGGGCGCGGGCCAGTGCGAGGGCCACGCGCGACGTGTCGAGCGTGATCCAGCGGCGGCCCCATTGCTCGGCGACGTAGGCAGTCGTGCCCGAGCCGCAGGTTGGGTCGAGTACGAGGTCACCCGGATCGGTGGCCATCAAGAGGCAACGCTGTACGAGCTTCGTGCCGCTCTGGACTACGTACACCTTCTCGTCCGTGAAACTGCCAGTCCCCGTGTCCGTCCATACGTTGCTGATCGCCTGGGCCTTGAAGTCATCCAAGAAGCGGACGTAGCGAAGGCTGTTGGTTGCTACGGCAATGCGGCTGGCCTTCTTCAGTCTCGCCATTCCTAGCTCGCCAGTCTTCCAATAGCCCTTTCCAGGTCCGAAGGCTCGGCCTTGGATCTCGACGGGGAAGTCGCCGGGAGGCCTCTGCGACGTGAGGTTGTCCGTCGAGAAGACGCCGACACTACGTCCGGCGGCGCGCTCGTCCGATGTCAAGGCCCGCTCCTCGCCATGCGCCTCGCGGACCCACTTGTAGACACCGGACTTGTCAGCGTCGAGCCCCTTCGTCATCAGCGGCATGCGGAACTTCACTTGGTCCCGATCCTTCGCATACCAGAGCACGTGGTCCGCGGTACCTGCAATCAGCTCGGCCGACTGGCTGGCCGTCTTCACGACGGTGAGCTGTGCACATAGATTCTTCTCAAGGAACACTTCGTCCATCAAAGCTCTCACCCGATGAACGTTCTCGTCGCCGATCTGGACGAACACTGATCCGCTCTCCGTCAGCAGGTCACGGGCAAGCGTTAAGCGGTCTCGCAGGTAGGTGAGATACGAGTTGATGCCGTCGCGCCAAGTGTCGCGGAATGCCTTCACCTGTTCCGGCTCGCGGCTGATGTGGTCGCGGTTCCCGTCCTTCACGTCACGGCTGGTCGTGCTCCACTGAAAGTTCGAGTTGAATTTGATCCCGTAGGGCGGATCGAAGTAGACGCACTGCACCTTGCCCCGCAGCCCCTCGCGCTCGGCCAGGCTCGCCATCACCTGCAGGCTGTCGCCCAGGATCATGCGGTTGGTCCAGTTCTGGTCGTGCGCGTAGAAGTCGGTCTTGTCGGCCCCGGCCGGAATGCCGTTGAAGTCGCCGAACATGTCGACCGTGCCGCCGGCAGCGGCCTCGGCTGCCTCTCGTCGCTCCCGGCTCTGCCGCAGCAGGTCGTCGATCAGTACCTTGGGGTGCACCTTCTCCTGGATATAGAGCGGCGGCGCGTTGACGACGAGGTCGATCCAGTCCTGCGCATCCTTGCCGCGCCAGACGAGCTGCGGATCCAGGTCGTGGTTGCGCGCTTCCTTCTCGGCCTTCAGGTGATCGGCGTTCGATGTGCTGCGCGGGTAGGTCACCTGCACGGGCTTGCGCGCCTCGTCGGCCATGAGGCTCTGGTACTCGGCCGTCGGGATGTTCTTGCGCTTGTCGTCGGCGTGCTTGAGCGCATCGACGCCGACGAAAGTGGTTCCGGATTTCTTGGTGGCCATGGCGGGTCGGTCAGGCGGTCACGGGCGTCGTGTTCGTACTCACGAGGCCCTGGATCAGTTTGTCGAAGTCGGCTTCCAGGTCATGCGCCGATCGGAACTCGGCGAACGCCCATCGGCCGTAGGTGCCCAGGGCGTTCACGCCCGGCACCCACTGGGTGGCCATCGTCTCGGCCTTGACCACCGCGTCTTCGCCGCGGAAGCCTTTGATCTCGACGACGAGGTTCAGCGGGTCGTTGTGGCCATCGTCAATGCGCACGATGAAGTCAGGCCGGTAGTGCCGCTGCGTGCCGCCCAGGCGGTACGGCACCTCGAAGCCCAGGCTGTGGTTCTTCACGTAGGCCCGCACGCGGGGGTGCTGCTCCGCCACGCGGCAGAACTCGGCTTCCCAGTCGCTGTCGAAGACGACCCAGTTCACGTGGCTCTTCGGCGGCGGCCCGTTCGTCTGCCACAGGCTTTGCTTCGCAGTCGTGAAGTTCACCTGCCGGGTGCTGCCGGTGGGGTTGTACGGGTCGAGCACCACGCGCACGGCGTTCGATCCGGCCAGCGTGGCGCTGATGGCGGCATGGATGCGCTCGCAGGCCATGTCGGTGATTTCCTGGTGCATCACCTGGGCCTTCCAGGTGCCGCCGGCGCACTTCAGGTGGTCGCGCACCCATTCCTGGGCGATGCCCTTGAGCTGGCCGAAGAGGTGCAGCTTGGGGTCCTGACCCGGGTCGCGGTACTTGCGGTACAGCAGGTGCTTGGCCAGGTGGAAGGCGATGGTGTTGTCGCGCGTGTCTTCCAGGTGCTGCACCGTCAGGTTCACGCCTTCGCCCACGATGCCCAGGTTCTGGGTGGTGGACGGGCCGACGAGGTCGGGCGTCAAGGTCAGGCCCGAGTTCGCACTGAAAGTGGCTTTGAGGCGCTCTGCCGGCAGCTCGACGCGATAGCCGTCGACGCGCGGGAAGCGGATCTCCAGCGCGTCGCGTTCGGGGCTGACGGCCTGCACGCGGGTGGTCTTCACCGGCGGCTTGGGCGGCACGACCACCGGCTTGGCTGCAAAGTCGAACGGGATGCCCAGCACATCGGCGTATTCCACGTCGAACTTCTCTTCGGCGTTCAGCGTGTAGCTCTGGCGGCGCAGGGCGCGGCCCACCACCTGCTCGCACAGCAGCTGCGTGCCGAAGGCACGGACGCCGAGCACGTGCGTCACGGTGTTGGCGTCCCAGCCCTCGGTGAGCATGGAGACGCTCACCACGCAGCGGATGCCTTCGCCCAGCTTGCCGGGCTTGCCGACTGTGTTCATCACCTCGCGCAGCAGGTCGGCGTCGGTGAGCTTGTCGGCGGCGGCGCGGTCGCCGGTGCGTTCCATGATCTCGCGGCGGAAGCGCTCGATGGTGTCGGCCTCGATGTCGCGGAAACCGGGATCGAGGGCCTCGCCGGACTCCAGCTGCTCGCTGTCGATCAGCAGCGTGCGCGGCCGGGCGAGCTTCTGGCCGTGCTCGTCGTAGTTGCGGAAAAGCTTGAGGCGGCCGTTCTCCAGTGTGCGCGTCTCGGTCTTCTCGCCGTTTGCGGCGGTGTGCTCGATGGTGCGCTCGAAGCCGGAGATGTAGTCGTAGACGAGCTTCGACGTGGCCGTGTTGTTGCACACCACGATGAAGACGGGCGGCACCTCGATGCCTTGGGCCTGCCAGCTGTCGAAGATCTTGGCGTAGTGGCCGTACAGCGCTTCGAGCGCGGTGTACAGCTCGGTCGGCAGGGCCAGTGGGTCCAGCTTGCCGGCGGTGCGCACGCCCTTCTTGGGCATGCGCTTGCCGATGTGGTCCCACAGGTTGCGGAACTTCGGTGCGTCGGCGCCGGTGATGTTGTCGGACACCGGGACGCGCGGCAGCTTGACGATGCCGCACTCGATGGCATCCATCAGCGAGAAGTCGCACATCGTCCACGGGAACAGCGTGCCTTCGGCGTAGCCGGAGCCGCGCAGGAAGAACGGCGTGGCCGAGAGGTCGAACACCACCGGCACGCCGAGCTTGCGCTTCACGGCCTCGATGCCGCTGATCCACAGGCGGGCCGCCTCGTTGTTCTTCTTCGCCTCGTCCTTCTCGTCGCCCTTCAGGTCCTCAAGGTCGGCCTCGGCTTCCTTCGGCTTGGCGCGGTAGCAGTGGTGCGCCTCGTCGTTGATGACGAGCACGTTCTTGATGCCCATCAGTTCCGGCATCACGCGCTGCAGCATCTGGCCCTCGGTCTCCAGCGTCTGCAACGGGGCGCCGCGGCCTTGCAGCAGTGCACGGCCAGCTGCGGTGACCTCCAGCGTCTCGCGCAGCTTGAAGGCGTGGTAGTTGGTGATGACGATGACCGCGCGCTTGATGTCGCCCAGCATGTCGCCGGGCACCAACTCGCGGTTGGCGTAGTAGCTGTCCGGGTCCTGCGGAAGCAGCACGCGCAGGCGGTCCTTGATGGTCAGGCCCGGGGCCACGATCAGGAAGCCGCGGGTGAACTGCTTGCTGGCCGGGTGCCGCACGGCATTGACCGTCTGCCAGGCGATGAGCATGGCCATGACCGTGGTCTTGCCGGCGCCGGTGGCCAGCTTGAGCGCGATGCGGAACAGGTCCGGGTTGGACATCGCGTTCGCGCCCGCCAGGTGCTCGCGGAACTTCCTGCCGGCGGCGCCGAGCTTGGGCGCGACCTCGGTTAGCCAGATGGCCGTCTCGACGGCCTCGATCTGGCAGAAGAAAGGACGCACGCCCTGGAACTGATGCTGGCGCCAGTGCTGCAGCAGGCGGGCGGTCTCGGGCGTGACCTGCCACTGCGACGGGTTGGGCAGTGCGCGCCAGGTGTCGACGTAGCCGCGCAGCTCGTTGATGATCGGCGTGGGGTCGTACTTCTGCTCAGCGGTGCTGAGGCCTTCGTCGTCGGCAGACAAGTCCAGCGAGGCCTGGGCCGTCGGACCCTTCGGCGCCTTGCGCTTCTTTGCCTTCGGGACCGGCGTGATCAGGTCAGAGCGCCGACGCGACTCGATCAACTTGTTCGTGGGCTGACCATCGGCATCCAGCTCCCAATGCCGGCCTGGGTAGGCGTACGGCGAGTTGAGTATCGGGTGCTCAAAGAACGTCGGTTGCATGCGCCTCCCCAGTTTGGCCGGGCACCTCTGGTGGGGCCCTTGTACAACACGTCTGCAATCAGGCAGCTTCCCACTGCTGCTTCGGCTATGGCCCCTGCCCGCGCCGGGGTCACCGTCAGGTGTGGCGAGGCTGCCGAAGCAGCCCCACCATGGCAGATTTCACTTCGTTCCCTTGAAGGGCTCAGGCCTCTGCCTTCGGCGTTGGCTCGAGCCCAGGCGCGGGCTCACGTCCTCAGTCCCCTTGCAGGGCGCGCCCTCGCAGAGCTCGGGCCCCTCCCGAGGCGTTCGCCCGTGCGCAGGCACGGGCTCACGTCCTCAGTCGGCCTGCTTCCTCAGGAACGCCGGGATCTCGATCTCGTCCATCCCGCTGCTGGTGAAGGCCTCCACCTTGGCCACCGCCTGGCTGCGGGCGCTGCGCCAGACGCTGGGGGTGTTCAGGCCTTCGTAGCTCTGCGGCTGTTGCGCGGCGGCGGTCGGGCCGGGCTGGGCCACGCTGTTGAGGATGGGCAGGTTGTCGGTGCCGGTGCGCAGGCCCTGTTGCTGGGGCTGCTGCACCACGCTCAGCGGCGGCGTGATCTGCGCCTTGCGGTTGCTGCTCAGGCCGGTGGCGATGACGGTGACGCGCAGCTGGTCGCCCAGGCTCTCGTCGTAGGCGGTGCCGAAGATCACGTGCGCATCGTCCGCGGCGTAGCGGCGGATGGTGTTCATCGCGTTGCGGCTCTCGGCGAGCTTGAAGGTGGCCTTGCTGGCGGCGATCAGCACCAGCACGCCACGGGCGCCACTCAGGTCGATGCCTTCCAGCAGCGGGCAGGCCACGGCCAGGTCGGCGGCCTTGTTGGCGCGGTCGGGGCCACCGGCCACGGCGGTGCCCATCATGGCCTTGCCGGGCTCGCTCATCACGGTCTTGACGTCTTCGAAGTCGACGTTCACGAGGCCCGGGATGTGGATGATGTCGCTGATGCCGCCCACGGCGTTCTTCAGCACGTCGTTGGCATGTGCGAAGGCCTGCTCCTGCGTCACGTCGTCGCCCATCACTTCGAGCAGCTTTTCGTTGAGCACGACGATCAGGCTGTCGACATTGGCTTCGAGTTCGGCC
Source organism: Rubrivivax sp. (assembly GCA_035440985.1). GTDB lineage: Bacteria > Pseudomonadota > Gammaproteobacteria > Burkholderiales > Burkholderiaceae_C > Rubrivivax. The sequence continues at coordinate 26,920 of DAORNK010000015.1, forward strand.
ACACCGTCCTCGGCCTGCTTGCCGCGCTTGCGGCCTTCGAATTCGAAGGGCTTGGTCACGACGCCCACGGTCAGGATGCCCATCTCCTTGGCCACGCGCGCAATCACCGGTGCCGCACCCGTGCCCGTGCCGCCACCCATGCCGGCGGTGATGAAGAGCATGTGCGCGCCGGCGATGCTCTCCTTGATGCGCTCCACCGCTTCCTCGGCGGATTGGCGGCCCATTTCGGGTTTGCTGCCCGCGCCCAGACCCGTGCTGCCCAGCTGCACCAGCGTGCCCGCGTTGCTGCGGTGCAGGGCCTGTGCATCGGTGTTGGCGCAGATGAACTCCACGCCCGTCACACCCAGGTTGATCATGTGGTCGACGGCGTTGCCGCCGCCGCCGCCAACGCCGATCACCTTGATCTGGGTGCCTTGGTCAAACTCGTCGATCATCTCGATGGGCATGTGAGCCTCCTACTGAAAAGTTGCAGTTGCCGTGGTTGAAGAAACGGGGCCTCTTGGTGTGGACCCCTGCTAGAAATTCCCCAGGAACCAGTCTTTGGCGCGCGTGACCATGTTCTTCATCGAACCGGCCTGCGCCGCCGCCTTGTGCCCGCGGGCGCGGGCCGTACGGGCCTCCTCGAGCAGCCCCATCACCGTGGCGCTGCGCGGGTTGGCCACCATGTCGAAGAGCGCGCCGCCGTACAACGGCAGGCCCTTGCGCACGGGTTTGAGAAAGATGTCCTCGCCCAGCTCCACCATGCCGGGCATCACCGCGCTGCCGCCGGTGATCACGATGCCGCTGGACAGCAGCTCTTCGTAGCCGCTGCCGCGGATGACCTGGTGCACCAGCGAGTAGATCTCTTCCACGCGCGGCTCGATCACGCCGGCCAGCGCCTGGCGGCTGAGCAGGCGCGGCGCGCGGTCGCCCAGGCCGGGCACCTCGATCTGGTCGCTGGGGTCGGCCAGCAGCTGCTTGGCCGCGCCGTACTCGACCTTGATCTCCTCGGCGTCCTTGGTCGGCGTGCGCAGCGCCATCGCGATGTCGCTG
>DAORNK010000016.1:0-12324 GCA_035440985.1 Rubrivivax sp.
CGAGTCGGCCCCACAGCCGGTCGTGGCCGTGGTGGCCACAGCCCCGGCGCCACCCGCTTCGCCGCCCCCGCCCGCGCGGCGCGTGGTGGCCGCCACGGCGGTGCAGTACTTGGTACTGCCGCCGGTGGAAGTGCCCCGCGCCTCCCGGCGGGCCGGCGAAAGCGGCATGGTGTGGCTGAAGGTGGTGGTCAACGTCGCCGGGCTGCCCAGTTCGGTGCAGGTCCACCGCTCGTCGGGCTTCCCGCGCCTGGACGAACAGGCGGTCTGGGCCATGCGCCAGGCGCGCTTCAAGCCCCAGACCGAAGACGGCGCGCCCGTCGAGCTGGAAGTCACCGCCCCCATCGAATACCTCCTGGAGTGAAGCCCTGATGGAAACCACCACCCCGACCCTGGGTCTGGCCCACCTGCTGGCGCAAAGCGACGCCGTCGGCAAGACGCTGCTGGCCACGCTGGTGCTGATGAGCATCGCATCCTGGGCGCTGATCGCCGTCAAGGGCTATGCCCAGTGGCAACGCCGCCGCCGCAGCGAGGCCTTCCTGCAACTGTTCTGGAACGCAGCCTCGCTGGACGAGGTGCAGCACGAGCTCAGCACCCACGGCGCGCGCGACCCCTTCTCGCACCTCAGCGCCCACGCGCTGCACGCCAAGGCCCACCACGCCCGACATGGTGGCACCAAGCTGGCCGAGGCGGGCATGGCCAGCGACTTCATCACCCGCACCATCAAGAAGGTGCTGGACGAAGAGACCATGCGGCTCGAAAGCGGCCTGACGCTGCTGGCCACCGTGGGTGCCACGGCGCCATTCGTCGGGCTCTTCGGCACCGTCTGGGGGGTCTACCACGCGCTGGTGGCCATCGGCATGAGCGGCGCCGGCACATTGGACAAGGTGGCCGGCCCGGTGGGCGAAGCCCTGATCATGACCGGCATCGGCCTGGCGGTGGCCATCCCCGCCGTGATGGCCTACAACGCCTTCGCGCGCGGCAACCGCGTGCTCACCGGGCGGCTGGACGCGTTTGCCTTCGAATTGCACAGCTTCCTGACCCTGGGCCATGCGCCAGGGGCGGTGGTCAACACCCGCGAGGCCGAGCCCACTGCCACCCTGCGGCCCCTCAAGCCCGCTGCCTGAGCCTGGAGCCCGCGATGGCCTTCGCCTCCTTCGATTCGCAACGCGGCAGCGCGCCGATGGCCGAGATCAACATGGTGCCGCTGATCGACGTGATGCTGGTACTGCTGGTGATCTTCATCGTCACCGCGCCGCTGCTCACGCACGCCGTCAAGCTGGAGCTGCCACGGGTCAGCACCCAACCCAACCAGTTGCAGCCCGACAAGGTGGAGCTGGCCATCGACGCCCAGGGCCAGCGCTTCTGGAACGGCGAACCCGTGGCACGCGAACAGGCCACCGCGCGCTTTGCGGCCGCGGGCACGCGGCGGCCGCAGCCCGAGATCCACCTGCGCGCCGACGAGTCCGTGGCCTACCGCGCCGTGGCCGAGACCCTGGCCGATGCCACCAGGGCCGGCCTGACCCGCATCGGCTTCGTCAGCGAGCCTGAACGACCCTGACCCCGCCCCAACACTGAGCCGCGGCACCTCTGCTGCTGCGGTTCCCCCCGAGCTTCGACCCAGCTGGCCGCTACTGGCGGCTGGCCGAGCGCAAGCCTGGGCAAGCCATCTCCATCCCCGAGGACCTCGCCGCCATGAAACGCCACCTCACACACCGCCCCACGATCGCACCACTGGCCGCACTGCTGACCGCGCTGTGCCAGGCAGGCCCTGCTGCGGCACAGAGCCAGGCTCCGGAGGCCACGGGCGAGACCGTGCTGCCCGTGATCCGCGCCAAGAGCACCGCCGAGCCCACGGGCAAGGAAAGCGTGCAGGCCACCACCACCACCATCGGCAAGGGCAAGCAGGAACTGCGCGACGTGCCCCAATCCGTCACCGTGGTCACCGAGCGCCTGATCGACGACCGCAACCTGGACACGCTGAAGGACGCACTCAAGAACACCGCCGGCATCAGCTTCCTGTCGGCCGAAGGCGGCGAGGAGGACATCCGCCTGCGCGGCTTTTCGTTGCAGGCCACCGGCGACATCTTCGTCGACGGGCTGCGCGACCCGGCCTTCTACGAGCGCGACTCCTTCAACTGGGACCGCCTGGAGGTGCTGCGCGGCTCGGCCTCGATGCTCTTCGGCCGCGGCTCCACGGGCGGCGCGGTCAACCAGGTCAGCAAACTGCCGCGCCTGTACCAGCCGAGTGAGGTGGCGCTGACGCTGGGCAGCGGCCGCTACGCGCGGGCCACCGCCGACCTGAACCTGAAGACCGGCGACAACGCCGCGCTGCGCGTCAACGCCATGCTCAACAAGGCCGACAACCACGGCGCGAAGATCGACAAGAGCGGCGTCGCGCCCAGCTTTCGCTGGGGCATCGGCACGGCCGACGAGTTCCTGGTCAGCCTGTACCACTTGGACAACAAGAACGGCATCAGCTACGGCATGCCCTGGCTGCAGAACCGGATGATCCCGGTAGACCCCAAGGCGAACTACGGGCTGGAGAGCGACGTGAGCCTGGGCTCGGCCGACCACGGCACCCTGGCCTACACCCACCGCTTTGCCGACCGCAGCGAGTGGCGCACGACGCTGCGCGCCGGCGCCTACACACGCGACCAGCGCGCCAGCGCCATCCGCATCGCGCCGGCCGCGGTGCAGCCTGGCGGCGTGGCGGTGACGCAGGAGAACTTCGGCCCCAACACCGTGCTGCGCCGCTCCGGCGGCAACGGCACCTCGGCCAAGATCCAGGACCTGGACGCCATCACGTTGCAAAGCGACTACGACACAAAGTTCCAGGCCTGGGGCTTGCGCCACGCGGTGCAGGCCGGCGTCGACCTGGCCAAGGACGAGTTCGCGGGTTTCGCGGCCGCCAACCCCGGCAGCGGCGCCCTGCTCAAGCCGGATGTGACCGTGGCCCAGATGGGCGGCAGCGGCTGGGTGGACGAGTCGCTGCGCGTGGTCAGCAAGAACCGCGACTTCGAATCGGAAGCCACCGGCGTCTACGCGCAGGACCTGGTGCAGCTGAGCACCGCTTGGAAACTGCTGGGTGGCTTGCGCTGGGACCGCTTCGAGGGCCGCTACCGCACCTACTCCACGGCCGCGGCCAATTTCGGTGCGTTGACGGCCGAACGGGCACGCGCCGATTCGCTGTGGAGCAAACGCCTCGGGGTGCTGTACCAGCCCACGCCGAACAGCTCCTTCCACTTCTCCTACGGCACCAGCTTCAACACCTCGGGCGATGCCTACCAGTACGACGCACAGGGTTCCAACACCCCGCCCGAGCAGAGCCGCAACTTCGAACTCGGCGCCAAGCTCGATTCGGACAGCGGCAACGCCACACTGCGTCTGGCGCTGTTCCACGCCACCAAGTACAACGAGCGCAACCGCGACGACGAGTCCGTCAGCCCCACCAACTACGTGCTCTCGGGCAAGCGCCATGCGGCCGGCATCGAAGTGGACCTGGCCGGGCGCCTGACGCCCCAGTGGGAGGTCTATGCCTCGATGGCCTGGATTCCGGACGCCAAGGTGGACAAGGCTTCCAGCGTTCTGGGCACGACGCTGATCGGCGAGACCGTGGGCCAGCGCCCCGGGCTGACCCCGCGCTTTTCCGGCACCTTGTGGACGACCTACCAGGCCACGCCCAAGTTGCGCCTGGGTGGTGGCGTCAATGCGCGCAGCAAGGACTCGCCGCAGCAGAGCACCGTGGTCGCGCCGAAGTTCACGACCGCAGACCTGATGGCCGAGTACGACTTCGGCCCCGTGCTGGTCAAGCTCAACGTCACCAATGTGCTGAACAAGTTGTACGCCGACATGCTCTACCGCGGGCACTACATCGCGGGCAAGCCGCGCACGGCTCAACTCACGACGGCCTTCAAGTTCTGAAGATCGGGGGTGAGCCGCATGAAACGGCGTCAACTGCTGCTGGGCGGATTGCCCCTTGCGCTGCAACCGGACTGGGCCACAGCGGCCGCCGTCCAGGCAGCCGAAGAACCCGCCTGGCGCATGGCCACCGCCTGGCGCGTGGCCAGCACTTCGGCACCGGACACGGGTGACCGGGTGGGCGTGTTCCGCGTGGACTGGGCCGCTGGTCAACTTCAGATCCAGGCTGAGCAGGCCGTTCCCAGCCGTGCACACGGCTTGCTGAGTCTGGCCGATGGCGGCTTCCTGGCCGTTGCGGCCCGCCCGGGGCGCTGGTTGCTGCGCTGCGATGCCCAAGGTGACGTGATGCAGCGATGGGCGATGGCCGACGACTCGCCTCAACGCAGCTTCGATGGCCACGCGCAAGCCAGTGCCGACGGCGCCTGGATCTACACGGGGGAAACCGACCCGGCCACGGGTGCCGGCTGGATCAGCGTGCGCGACGCCCGCACCCTGCAACGCGTGGCGCAGTTCGGCAGCGGCGGCGTCGATCCGCACCAGCTGACCGTCGCCGGCGATGGCCAGCTGTTGGTGGCCAACGGCGGCATCGTGCGCGACGTGCACGGGCGCAAGATCGCCCCCGAACGCATGGACTCGTCGCTGGTTCGACTGGACGGCCGCGATGGGCGCCTGCTGGGCCAATGGCGCCTGCCGGATGCGCGCCTGAGCATGCGTCACCTTGCATGGGCCCAGGGGCCTACGGCCCTGCTGGGCATCGCGCTGCAGGCCGAACACGATCTTCCCGAGCAGCGCGCGCAGGCGCCGGTGCTGGCCCTGTGGGACGGTCAGGACCTGGTCCTGCCCAGCGCCGACAACCGCGGTGGCGGCTACGCCGGCGACATCACCGCCGCGCCGGGTGGCGGCTTTGTGCTGAGCGCGCAGAAGCAGCGGATGGGGCTGTGGTGGCACCCATCACGGCCCGCCGTGCTGACGCGCATGGCCGAACTCAGCGAACCCTGCGCGCTGATGACCTGTTCCGATGGCGACGGCGTGGTCCTGGGCGCTGCGCGCGGGCTGGCGCGCTGGCACCTGCACCGGCCAGCGCGATTGCTGAGCTGGCCCACGCCCCTGGGGCCCGACAACCACGCCGTGCGGCTGGCGGCTTGATCGTCGATCAGGGCTTGGTCTGCGGGGCAGGTGGCGCGGCCGGCGCTGCACGCCGGGCTTCGAGCTGCTTCAACCAACCCGACCAGTCCTGCGGTCCACTGTCAAAACGCTTGCCGAGGTTGATCAGCACGTTGCCCCAGGCGCGATCGAAATAGGCGTAGGCCTGGTCCCATTCGCCGCCCTCGCCCCAGCCGGTGTGGTGCAGGGTGATGCGCGTGCTGCGCTCTGCCAAGCGGTGAAAGCGCAGCACGACGAAGGTGCGCTGCGCCCGCGCCTGCGCCAGATGCGGCGGTGCGTTCCAGTCGAAGGACAGCATCTTCATCGGCTGCAGGGCCATGAAGCGCATGTCGTCGGCACCCTTGGCGCCAGGCGCGGCGCCGGGGTCGAAATGGATGTGGAAGGCGCCACCCACGCGCGCGTCGATCTGAGCGTCCGGCGCGAAGAAGCTGACGATGCCTTCGCGGGTGGTCCAGGCCTGCCAGGCCTGTTCCAGCGTGGCGTTCACCACCACCTCCTTGTCGATGGCCCGCTCGGCGGTCCACGCTGCGGTGGCGAGTGTCGCGGCAGCCGTGGCGGCCGCCAGGTCTCTGACTCTGGTGTTCATCCGGTCTCCTTGTCCATCTTCCGCCAGCCGTGAGCAAGTCCGGTAGCCGGGACGATGGTGTCGACCTTGCCAGCGTCGACGCCACGGGTCAACACGGATTTATCATCGGGGCTCATGCAAGCCAGCCCACTTGACCTCGCCCAGGTGCGCCTGGACAACGCGCTGGCCCTGTTCGAGGAGTTTGTGCGGGCCACGGCCCGCCATGCCGATGCCGCCACGCTGCGTGGCCTGGAGCGGCGGTTTGCCGAGCGGGTGCAGATCCAGCCCAGCTACTGGAGCCAGATCAAGGGCCGCTCGCGGCAGATCGGCGAGCGGCTGGCGCGCCAGTTCGAACACCTGTGCCACAAGCCGCGCGGCTGGATGGACGTGCCGCACGACGGTCAGGCCCTGCCCGCACCGACGCCCCCTGCGGCGCCTGCCGAACACCCGTCGGGCCAGGATGAATCGGCCCCGCGTGACGACGATGAGCGCTTCATCGTGGGCCTGGTGCTGAGCTACTACCGGCGCCATCCCCAGCGGGCCCGCACGCGTTTGCTCGATCTGCTGGGCGAGGTGCTCACGCCGTCTCCAACGGCTGCCCCCGCACCCCCGGGCCGTCCACCGGCTGGTGCCCCCTTGTCCCCTGCAGCCGAGGACGCGCACGCGCTGTGGCTGCGGTCGCAAAGCGGGGTGGCGCCGCTCAAGCGCAAGAAGTAGCGTCTACGGGCCCCCTAGTTCAAGGGTCGCCACGTGAGCAACAAGGCTTGCGCTTTGATAACGCCGTGTTTATCATCTGCGCAAGCCTGTCGAACCAGGGGTATCCGTCCCCCGGCCCGACAACCGATCAACCCACCGCCTGCACCATGTCTGTTTCGCCGCGCTTCGTGAACCTGTCGCACTGCAGCCGCCTCCTGGCGCTGCCGATCGCGGCGGGCGAAGCAGTCCATGGTGCCGTTACGAATGGTGCCCCGCCCGGGGTGCCGGTGAGCTGAAGCCAGGCGCGCGGCGTCTGGCAGCAAGCCCACCGCGGCCCGGGTTGCACCAGCAACCCGGGCCGTCGGCTTTTTGGGCCGCCGCTTTCCAGTCTGCAACCGCTGTCCTTTCACCCGAGGAGAAACCGATGAAGCTGATCGTCAAGACCCCCAAGCCGCGCAATCCCTTCGTCGCTGCCGGCCTGTTGCGCGCTGCCGGCGCCCACCGATCCAACGCCGGCAGCCGCCGCCAATGCGCCGCACGCGAACTGCGCCGCGAGATCGACCGTCTGCGACCGAGCCCCTGAACCGTAACGGGAAGCTGCCCTCGGGCACCAGGCTCCCGCTGGAGACCCATCATGTTGTTGCAAGAACTGACCTACGAAGCACTGCCGCCCCAGCAGCAGCGCGCCCGTTCGCTGGCCGCCACGCTTCTGCGCACGGCCAGTCGTACCCTGGAGCGCCTGGCCACGAGACTGGCCTTGCAGCCCTTGGCGCCGGCCATCGAACCGGTGCTGGAGTTCCACGCCGAAGCCGGCGCACCCGAAGGCGCGCTGTACGTCAACGGCCAACTCGTCGGCCGGGTGCTGGGCGTCACCCGGCTCTAGAGCCGATGCTGCCCCTTGGCGCCTGTCGCCAGGGGGCAGCCCTTGGCGGCCGGATCCATGCGCGGACGGACCACGCTGCAACTCGTCCGGGGCTGGTTAAACCCGGGGGAGGGAGCTGCCGATAAGGCGGCTACGATCTCGCGCATAGCCCTGCCCCATGTCCGCCGAACGCCCAGACTTCATCACCGAAGCCCCGCACGACGTGGCGGCCTGGGCGGCGCTGTTCGATCACGCGACACTGCCCATCCTGTCCAGCACGGCCCAGGCCCTGGAAGAGCTGCGCCCGGTGGAAGACGCGGTGGATGCCCACATGCTGGCCGACAGCATCTGCACCGACCCTCTGATGACGCTCAAGCTGTTGGCCCACCTGGCCAAGCTGCGACGCGGACGCGAGGGTGGCGAAACCGAAACCGTGAAGGAAGCCCTGGTGATGCTGGGCATCCCGCCCTTCTTCCGCACCTTCGGTCCGCAGCAAACCATCGAGGACCATCTGGCCGATTCGTCGGAGGCGCTGGAGGGCTTCCGCCACGTGCTGCGGCGCAGCCACCGCGCGGCGCGCTTCGCCATCAGCTTTGCCGTGCACCGGCTGGACCATGACGCGGCGGTGATCCACGAAGCCGCGTTGCTGCACGACTTCGCCGAGTTGCTGCTGTGGCACCGCGCGCCAATGCTGATGCTGGAGATCTGGCAGCGCCAGCAGGCAGACCCCACCCTGCGATCCGGCACCGCGCAGCGACAGGTGCTGCACATCGAGATCAGCGAACTGCAGCACGCGCTGATGACGGCCTGGCGACTGCCTTCCCTGCTGGTGGAGATCACCAACGACCACGCCAAGGCCGCCACCATCCAGGTGCGCAACGTGCAGCTGGCCATCCGGGTAGCGCGGCACAGCGCGCAAGGCTGGGACAACGCCGCGTTGCCGGATGACCTGCGCGAGATCGGCGCCCTGCTGCAGCTCGGCCCCGAGCCGACCCAGCGGCTGCTGCTGGAGATCGATGCCGACTAGCGCTGAGCGACAGCAAGCGCGCCGGGCCTACGGGCGCCTGGCTTCGATCAGGACTTCGACGCGCCGGTTGGGCAACAGGCATTCCTGCAGGTCGGCCAGCCGCCTGAAGTGCTGTTCGCAGCGCAGGACCTGCACCGCATCGCCACGCGCCGCGGTCTGGATCCGGGCTCCGTCGATGCCCAGCTTGACGAGCGCCGCTTTGACGGTGGCGACGCGCTTCTCCGACAGCTGCTGGTTGTAGTCGGGCTGCACACCATGCTTGAGCCGGTCGGCATGGCCGCTGAGCTGCACCGCGCGCACGACCAGTCCCTCACGCTGCACGCGCGCCACCAGCTCCTGCAGTTGCACCGCGGAGAAGGCCTTGATTCCTGCTGCGTCGTGCCGATCAAAGCTGAAGAGCACCATGGTGGCCAGTTGCAGTTCGGGCCTGGGGGCGGCCGGCACGGGCGCCGGGGCCACGGCCGGTGCGACAGGCACGACTGCTGCCGGCGCGACCACCGCCGCCACCGCAGGCGGCACGGGCACCGCGCAGGCTTCGGCCAGTTCACGCGCTTCACCCAGCAGGTCTTCGGCAAGCTGCACATAGGGCCGGGCATGCCGCCACTGCTGCTGGTTGTGCTCGTGGCCGGCATGCACCAGTTCCACTTCGGCGCAAGCCAGCTTCTGCTGCGCGCAACGGAAGCCGGCGTGGCCTTTCAGGGCCGCGGCGCGCTCCCACAGGTCGGGCCGCAGGCGCGCGGCGTCGTTGACCAGCGGCGTATCCATCGGCAGCGCACCGGCACCGCGCTCCATGCCCTGCACCAGTTTCTCACTTTCGGTCAACGCGGCCTGCGGGAAGGCGCTGCGGTCGTTTCGTGTGTACTCGTGCAGGCTCACGTCCAGCCAGCACTGCGCCTTGCTCAGGTGGTAGTCGCGCAGCGGCCGGCCGCGGTCGTTGAGCCCCTTGATGCGCGCCTGCAGCGCCTCGTAGGACTGGTGGTCGGCCTGGATCGCGCTGTCGCTGATGCGGTCCTTGGGCGGCGTGAGTGTGGTCGCGGTCTGCGCGAACAACCAGGGGCTGGCCAGGGCCAACGAGGTGGCCAGGGCCAGGGTGCGGAATTGGGTCATCGGTCGAGGCTCCTGTTGACCAGCGGGTCACGGCCCTTGAAGAGGTTTTCGTCGAACTTGAAACGCAGCCGGAGGTAGACACCGCTGCGCGTGTACTCGTGGCCGGCCAGGTCGGCGTCGGCGGCGAAGCCGCTGGCGTTGACCCCGGCGGACAGCCACAGGTTCTGCTGCAGCAGGTAGCCCACTTCCACGCCGACGGCATGCTGGCGCGCACCGCCCTGGCCACGCTGTACGGCGGCCAAGGCACTGACGTCCCAGTTTTCGGTGATGTCGTAGACCAGGCGCGCCGCGGCCAGCTGGGCACTGAAGCGGCTGTCCACACCGCGTTCGAGCCGGTCCTTCTGCCACTTGCCGGCCAGACGCCCGCTCACCCACCAGGGGCGGCTGGGGTGGTAGTCACCATGGAGGGAGGCGATCCAGGCCCGGCTCTGAAGCTCGCCCGCCGCAGCGTTGCTGGCGTCGCGTTCGGTCTTGTATTCGAGCTTGGCCAGCGCATTGACGCGGTTGGTGTCGGTGTCGCGATAGGCCAGGCCCACTTGCGCGCGGTCCTGCAGCACGTCGCCGCGCGCCGCGTAGTCTGTCCTGAGCAGGTGGTTGCGTGCCAGCAGGGTCCAGTCGCGGTCCAGCTTGCGCGCCAACAAGGCCTGCCAGAGCGTGGTATCGAAGCGGTCGTTCTCGGGCGTGCCGGACACGTCACCCGACCGACGCCACTCGACCCGCGTGCTCGCCCGCCACAGGGGGTCGGTGGTCCAGTCCAGGCCCAGGCTGACAGCGTTGACATTGCCGGTGCTGCCGCTGATCACGCGCAGGTTCTCAACCGCGGTGCTGATGCGCCAGCCTTCGGCGACGTTCCAGTGGTTGCGCACACCGGAAGCGAGCTGCAGATCACGCCCCGCGATGGCGTCACGCAGGCGGTATTCGCTGAAAAGCTGCGTGTCCGCAAGGTAGCTGCTGTCCACGCCGAAAACGAAACCATGTGCGTTGCGGCCGGTATCGGAGACACCCCCCATCTGCACCCAGCCGTCCTGCACCTCATAGCGGCCGTACAGGCGCGTGCGTTCGGCCAGCGTGTAGTCGCCGCCAAGGGCGATGCGGCGACGGCGGTCACCGGACACATCGGCTTCGGCTTCGGCACCCAGCGAGAAGCGGTCGGAGACACGCAGGCCGGCGCCCACACGCAGCAAGTCGCTGGACAACTCGGTGCCGGGAGCCAGGCTGGTGGTCGCGGCAGGCAGACCCGCCTGCTGGATGACCGGAATGCCGGTGGCCGGATCGAGCACCTGCTGGCCGAAGCCCAGCACGCCACCGCCAGAGCCGCTGCCGATGCTGCTGCTCAGGCCCAGTGTCTGGTCGTAGGGCCAGCTCAGCGACCCATTGGGCAGCCTACCCACGGTTTCGCGCGCGGCGCGGATGCTGGCGTCCAGCGTGAGCCGGTCGCTGGCCGTCCAGCGCAGGCCCAGCCCGGCCTGGCTGCGTTCGCCGCCGCCGGAGTTGCGGTCTTCGCTCTTCAGGCCTTCGGCGTAGAGCTTCAAGTCATCGGTCAGCTTGAAGCTGCCCTTGGCATTGATCTCGCCACGCCCGCCGTTCAGCGGCGCCGCCGGGTTGTTGAACAGCGGTGAGGAGCGGCCATAGAACAGCCGCGCATCGGTGCGCTCGCCCTGATGCGCCAGTTCCGCGCGCACGGCGCTGCCCTTGACTTCGCCCACCCGACCAGCCAGGGCAGCGGTGGTGGCCTGATTGGTCGGATTGGTGTTGACGGTGCTGCTGCTTTGCGCCGCCTCGACCACCAAGGCCGTGCGTTCGGCCAGGCGCCAGACGGCGTTGGCGCTGTAGAGGTCGTAGGGCGCCAGTGGGTTGCGGTCGGTGACGGCGGAGCCGCCGATCTCGAAGCCTTGGCCGATCTTGAACTGGCCGTCGGCGCCCACCACCCAGAAGGCCGTGCCCCCCTGGTCGACTTCGTAGGTGATGCGCAGCGAGACCGGGTTGAGCTGCTCGTCCACCGCCGGCAGGAAACTGGTCAGCAGGATGCGGCCGGAGAAGGGCTCGAAGGTGTAGTCGGCCAGCCGCACCAGCGGGCGCACGCTGATGATGCGCGAAGGCTGGCTGCGGTCGCGCACGATGACTTCGACCTTCTCGCTGCCTTCGAGCACGCCGTTGTTGCGCAGGCCATAGGGGCCCGAGCCCTGGCTGTTGATCTCTTCGATCACCTGGCGCAGCGTGTCGCGGAAGGCAAACACATTGCCGACCAGCGCGCCCTGCTCGTGGTGCAGGCGCACGCCGGTGGCGGTGCGGTTGAAGTTGCCCAGGCTGCGCGCCTTGAGCGAGGCCACCGCGCCCTGGCCGATGGCCTGCGTGAAGCCGTCGCCGGTGACGAAGTCGCCGTAGAGGGCGTAGCTCTTGTTCTTGTCCACGCGCACGTAGAGCCGGCTGGCCGAGCGCGCGTCGAAGCTGCGCAACGAAGCGTCGCCATACACCGGATACAACTCGTCGGGCCGCACGTCGCGCAGCAGCCGCGCGCGCGTGGCCTTGTCGCTGTCGTAGGCGGCGGTCAGCAGCAGGTCGCCACGGATCGTGCCCTTCAGGTAGAAGGCCGCGCGCGCTGCAGCGCTGTTCTTGCCACCGTTGAAGTCGCGCGACCAGCTTTCGATTTCCTGCTCGAAACCGTCACTGCGGCGCACCGGTGTGATAACCGACTTGTTGCGCAGGTTGACGATGCCTTCCAGCAGGCCGGCCGCGACCATGGGTCGCAGGTCGGGCACGAAGCTGATGGTGCCGGCGGCTTCCTCGCGGCCGGCGCTGATGCGCACGCGCACGTCCTGCGCTTCGGCCGGGGCCAGCAGCGTGAACTCGGCGCGCCCACCTTCGACCTTGAACTGCACACCCGGCGTGGCGCGGTCGGCATCCAGCCGGCGCGGGCCGAACTCGTCGGTGCGCGCACCCGGCAGCAGCACGCGGCCACCGGAATGTTCGATGGTGGCGAGCACG
>DAORNK010000016.1:12357-17243 GCA_035440985.1 Rubrivivax sp.
AACAGGCGCACGACGAGCTTGACGGGTGATTGCCCATCGGCCGGCACGGCATTGCGGTCGACCTCGACGACGACGCGCGAGACCTCAGCGGGCAGCGCGTAGCCGATGCCGGTCTGTTCGCCACGCAGGCCCAGCGGCGGCAACGCATCCAGGCCCGGTGCCAGCGGGTACAGAGTGGCGTCGCCCGCGGTGGTGGCGGTGTAGCGCACGTCGGGCGGAGAGCCGGGTGGCGGTTGCGTCTGGGCCTGCACGGCCAGGGCGATCAGCCCCAGCACCAGGGTGGTCCCGGCACGCGGGTGGCGGAGTCGGTCAGCGCGTGCCATTTTGGGCTCCGGCATCGTTGGCGGCGGCGCTGTCACGACCCACGGGGGCAGGTCGGTTCATCGGCAGTTCGTGCGTCGGCACGGCGGTCTCGTCGGCGGCTGCGCCGCCCGGGGGTGGCAACGGCGCTCGAGGTTTGGGCAGGCGCTGGTTGGCGCCATCGGTGCCTTGCTGGGGCGTGGACAGCGGCGTCTTGCCATGCGCCTTGCTGTCGAAGCGCAGCGCGGGGCCGCCGGCCTTTTCGGTCTCCGGCGCCCGCACTTCGCCTTGGGCGCGGCGCGCCTTGACCTGTTCCAGCACGGTGTTGGAGCAACTGCCCTCGATGAAGTCGGCGCGGTGCAGTTCACCGTTCTTCAGGTCCAGCCACAGGCTGCCTGCGTCACCCAGGTTGCGGTTGCTGGAAGTCACCAGGCGCGAGCCGCGCGGCAGCGTCAGCGCATCGATCTTCAGCACGGCACTGCGCGGCGGCAGGCCGCACACGCTGTACTTGCCTTCGCTGTCGCTGACCAGCGTGGTGCCGTCCTGCATCACCAGGCGCACGCCCGGAACGCCCAGTTCCTCGGCGTCCTGGCGCTGGTTGCCGTTGCAGTCCACATAGACCTTGCCCAGCACGCAGGCGTCGGTGGTGAAGACGCCGCCGCCGATGCGCACGCGGTAGGCCGACTGGGCCGAGGCCAGGGTTCCCGCCAGCGGCTGCAGGCCACTGTCCACACAACCCGTGGGCGCGGCACAGGCGATGGCCTGCGCACGGTTCACACCGTCGCCCTGCTGCGCACCGACACCCACCCGCACCCGGTAGTGCAGCACCAGCTGGCGGCTGTCGGACATGCGGCCCAGGTTGAAGGCCAGCACCGGGCCCAGCCCGCCTTGGGGGTCGGGCAGCGGCGCGCTGCCCAGCATGGCCGTGCCCGGGATGTAGGTGAAGCCCGGCGGCAGGCGGTCCAGTACCGTGGTCTGCCGCGGCAGCGCCCCGCTGGGCACCATCACCGTGATGCTGTAACGCACGGTGTCGCCCATTTCGGCCACCGCCCTGTCGCCGGTCTTGCTGATGGCCAGCACCGCCGGCAGCTGCGCGTCCAGCGGCAAGTGGTTGTGCACGACGTTGGCAGAGCCCGAACCACTGACCAGGTTGGTGTAGTAGATCGTCGCCGGCCCCACCGGTCCGGTCGGCGGAGCGGGCTGCGGCTGCACGGCAAAAGTGCCGCCCGGGCCACCGGCGGGGGTCAGCGTACCGGGCGCCGGCGGGATGAGCGTCGACGGCGCGATGTAGCCGGCATCGGGCGGTGGCGTCACCGTCAATGAGAAGTTGCAGCTGGCCGGCGCGTTGGAGCCAAAGAGGTACTGGTAGAAGCCGTCGGGGCCTACCGTCATCTCGATGCGCGAACCATCGATGCGGTAGCCGCCCAGCGTGGCGCCCACCACCGCCGTGGCCGGGTTCCAGCCAGCGCAGTTGCCCACGGGCTGCATGGCAACCACCGAGCCCGGCACCGGCAAGCGGGTGGCCGAGTCGTAGACCACGCCACTGGGATCGACCGGCAGGCTCTGCTGCGGCAGATCCTTCCCGGCCGCCAGCACCACCGTCAGTTGCGGCTGGAACTGCGGCCTTCCTTCACAGGAACTGGCCTTGCCCGCCGCCGGTGTCGGTTCGCATTGGGCCCCGCTGGAGCCCGGTGCGGTTTCGCCGTTGACCGGGTAGCCGAAGACGACGCCCGAGTGAGGATCGCGGAAGCGCACCACCAAGGGCACACCCGGCTCCAGGTTGACGACGCGGTAGCTGCCGTCGGCTCCGGTGGTGGCCGTGCCGACCACCTGCCCGGTGGACGGATCGATGACTTCCACGATCCAGCCCGGCAGGCGGCGGTCGCCGGGTTCGAGCACGCGCGGACTGGGTCCGATGTCGAACCACACCGTACCCGACAGGCTGGCCGGCTGCTGCACCGGCGTGGGCGTGCGGCAGGCGTTGTGCTCCACCGCCGGCGTGCACACCGGCAGCGCCGCCGGATTGTTGTCGAAGGCGTCGCGCTCAGCTGGGCTGGGGCGGCGCGCATCGATCTCGCCGCCGCCGTCGACCAGCACGGCGTTGTTGACCGGCGGTTCGGTCTCGGCCGCCGCGGCCACGTTGACGACGGCCGTGATGAGCTGGGCCGAGGACGCTCCCGCGGCGATGACCGTGCTGCTGGTGCAGCGGAAGCTGCTGGCACCGGCCGCGCCTGTGCAGGTCCAGCCAGGACCGCTGGGTGGGCTGGCCAGGGTCAGGCCACTGGGCAGTCGATCGTCCACCGTATAGACACCGGCACTGGAAACCTGGCCCACATTGCGCACCGTGATGCGGTAGGTGCCGGGCAGGCCCACCGTGAAGCGGGCTTGCAGCATCGCCTTGCTCACCCGCAGGTCGGGTGATTCGTTGACCTCGCCGAAGTTGTTCTCCAGCGATCGGCCGGCCACCGGCAGCACGATGGTCGTGATGGAAGAGGGCAAAGTGCCCACCGGCGTGGCACTGCCGCCCAGCGTGCCGGGCGTCGTGATGCCATTGGCGGTGGCCGTCGGCTGCGTCGGCTCGGTCACCGCATAGGTACCGGGCCGCAGGCCAACGAAGGCATAGCTGCCATCGGCTGCGGTAACGGTCTGGGCCTGGACCGACTGGCCCAGGTCATCGGTACCGGTCAGCGTCAGTGTCACGCCCGGCAGCCCGGTTTCGGTACCGCCTTTCACGCCGTTGTTGTCGGCGTCCAGGTAGACCCAGCCATGGATCTGCGCACCCGGGCGCTCGCCGAAGTTGTTCTGCACCGACGACGTGCCCGGGGTCAACAGGTTGATGCCCGCGATGGCGCTGGGCAGGGTGGCGGTCGGGGTGGCGACGCCGCCGGTGCTGCCCGGCACCGTCTGGCCGTTGGTCGTGCCCGCCGGCTGGGTCGGCTCGGTCACCGTGTAGATGCCCGGTGGCAGCCCCGTCACCGCATAGCGACCATCGGCGTCGGTGGTGATGGTGCGCGGCGCAATGGCCACGCCGTTGGCGTCCACACCCGTGACGACCAGCGTGACGCCGGCCAGGCCCACGTCCCCCGGCAGGTCCTGCTGACCGTTGTCGTTGGGGTCCAGGAAGACCGTGCCCGACAGGGAAACGGGCAGGACTTCGCCGAAGTTGTTCTGCACCGACTCCGCGCCCGGCGGCAGCACGATGCTGCGGATCGCGCTGGGCGTGGTGGCGACCGGAGTAGCCACGCCCCGCGGGGCGCCGGCGATGTTGCCGGGTGTCGTGATGCCGTTGGCCGTCACGGCCCCGGCGTAGCTCGGCTGGGCCGCCTGCTCGGTCACGGTGTAGCCGGCGGCACTGGAGCCGGGCAGATCGTCGAAACGGTAGTTGCCCCAGACGTCGGTCGTGGCGGTGCGCTGGATGCTCACGCCGTTGACATCCAGCCCGCTCAGCGTGAGCGTGACCCCCGCCAGTCCGGGTTCCAGGGGCTGGTGGATACCGTCGTTGTTGGCGTCCAGGTAGACGAGGCCGGAAAGCGAACCCAGCGCCTCACCGAAGTTGTTGTTGGGTGACCCCGCCAACGGCAGGTTCGCGATGGTGATGGCATTGATGCCGTTGGCCACCGCCGCCGTCCCTGGCGATACGCTGGCATCCTGGTAGGTGCCGGGCTGCTGTTCGCAGATGGTGTAGGCCTGGCCGGGCGCGGCCTGGAAACTGTAGAAACCGTTGCCGGCGGTCACCGTCGTGGCATACACCGGGCCGGAACAGTTCAAGCCCTGCACGAGCACGATGGTGATCCCGGCCAGGCGGTCGGTCTCGGACGCTTCGAGCACACCGTTGCGGTTGGCGTCCAGCCAGACCAGGCCACTGATCAGGCCGGTCTGCACCTCGCCGAAGTTGAACAGCGTGCCGTCCACGCCGGCGGACAGGTCGATGTTGTTGATGCGATCGGTCCCCGTGGCGTTGCCGGCTGGCACCGCGGTGCAGCCGGCGGCACAGGCCGCGCCATTGATCAGCCCAGGGTTCACCGGGCCATTGACCAGGCCGGCGGGCAGCGCAGGCAGCGTTTCGCGCACGGAGTACACCACCAGTGGATCCAGTGCCGTGAACTGGTAGAAGCCGCTGGCGTCGGTGGTGGTGGTCTGCAACACCGTGCCAGCGCCGTTGAGGAGTTCGACCGTGGTGTTGGCAATCGGCGTGTCGATGCCGACATCGCGCGTGCCGTTCTGGTTGTCATCCCGGTAGACGAAGCCCGAGAGGTTGGGCCGGCGCACTTCGGGGAAGTTGTAGTTGACGGCAGCCGTGCCCAGGCTGAGCGGCACGCTGGTGTAGCTGGACGTGCCGGTGCCGCCGACGGCTGCGTAGCTGCCTCCGGCCGACGGTGCCTGCGCCCCGGCGGCGGGCGTAGGGCTGGGGCTGTTGACGTAGCCCGCCGGCTGCGCCACCTGGTGCACGGTGTAGCCCGCCGCACCCGAAGGCGGCAGGTCGGTGAAGCTGTAGTTGCCCGAGGCGTCCACCGTCGTCGTCAGGTCGACCGCGTTGCCGAACGCGTCCGTGCCGTGCAGGCGGATGCTGCCGCCGCCAATGCGCG
>DAORNK010000016.1:17293-27652 GCA_035440985.1 Rubrivivax sp.
CAGCGCGGTCGCGGTCTTCGAACACGGTGCCGGCCAGGCTGATCGACGCCACCTGCACCTGCGCCGTCGCGCTGTTGTTGCTGCTGTCGGTGTCCAGCGACAACGGCTGACCGCCGCCGTCCAGGCCCGGCGACACGGTGGCGGTGTTGGTGCGGTCGTTGAGATAGGGCCCGGTGAAGAAACCCAGCTTGGGCCTGGCGTACAGGCGCACGGTGACCAGGTTGGCCGCATCGTTGCTGCCGGGGAAGTTGCCGTCGAGCACGCAGTTGACGGTCTGCTGCTGACCGGCGGCGGCGATGCTCGCCGGTGTGGCGGTGCAGGACAGGCCGCCCACGCTCAGGCCGGCAAAGGCACCCGGTGTAGCTGCCGGCGTGAAGGCGCCGCCCGTCACCCACTCGAAGTTGGGTGGCAACTGGTCGGCAAACCGGATCTGCGTCGTGTCGTGGACGCCACGGTTGCGGATCGCCAGTGAATACTCCACCGGCTGATTGACCGCCACCGGGCTGGGTGTGATGCGGCTCTTGGCGATCGCCAGATCGGACTTGGGGAAGATGAGGTCGCTCACCGAAGCCAGGTTGTTCAGGGCCTGGGCCTGGACGAAGCTGCAGCTGCCGTTGCTCTCATGGCCGCTGGCGGTCTCGTCGGCGCAGATGCGCGCTGCGTTGCTCAGCGAAATGACGGCGGGCGGGCCGGCCAGCGAGAACGTCAGCTCGAAGTTGACTTCGGCGTTGGCTCCGAGGAAGTTGTCGACGCCTGCGGCCAGTGTGCATTCCACGTCGGCATTGCCGCCAGCCTGGGCGCAGGACACGGTCGCGGCCGTCTTGCTGTCGTCGCGCGTGAAACCCGCTTCGGCCGCCACGTTGTTGACCGCCGCCACGCCGATCAAGGTCACCGTGTAGCCCGCTGGCGCCGTGATGCGGTCCGTGATGCGTACGTTTTCGGCCCGGCTGACGACACCGGCGCCGCCGTTCTGGGCGCGGAACCGGTAGCGCAGCACGTCGCCGATAGTGAAGTTGCTCTGCCCGGCAGGCAGGACACGCGACTTCTTGGAGATCAGGTCGATCAGCGGCACCCGAATGTCCACGCTGGCCGTCGCACTGTTGTTGCTGGTGGAAGCCGCGTCGTTGCAGGCCGTGAAGGCCGCCGTCGACAGCGACTCGCAGTTCTGCGCCGCATTCAGCGCCACCGTCGCCGAGTTGACCACCGTCGTGACCGGTGCCGGCAGGGGCACTGGCTTGAGCACGCGGGTGTTGATGGTGATGGTGTAGAAGTCGTAGCGGCGCACATCGCTGCCCGCAGCCGTGCTGCAGCTGACCAGGCCGGTGGCCTGGGTGACGATGCAGTTCATCGCCGGCGCACCGACGCCGCCGTTGGCGGTGGCCGACAGCACGGTGAAATACGTGGGGTCCACCGTGTCCGTGACCGTGATCGGCCCGGTGACGGCATTGGGCCCCAGGTTGCGCGCCACGATCGTGAAGCTCAGGTCCTGGCCGACACGGGGCGCGTTGGCGCTGTTGGGCGGGTTGGCGGTCTTGGACATCACCGCCGGGTCCGAGCGCCCGTTGACGATCAGCCGCGCGTCGTCGCTCAGTTGCCCGCCCGCGGCGGCCGTGAGCACGGCGTTGGGTGAAGCCAGTGATACGCTGTTCGTGAAGCTGCCCGATTCGAACGGCCTGTCCACCCGCACCACGACCTGGATCTGCGTGCCCGGGGCGACGTTGGTGAAGGTGCAGGTAAGGCTGGACGTGCCCGCGGCCACGGCCGCACAAGAGCCGCCGGCCGCACCGGCCAGCACATTGGAGGTGACCGTAGGCGCAGGTGTCTGGTAACCCGGGATTCCAGCACCCGGAGAGCCGAGGTTCAGCACGGCGGGCAGCGAATCGCTCGCTACCAGCGTCGGGATGATCGCCTGGGTGGGATTGGTGATGGCGTCGGGTGTGGTGATCGTGAAGCGCCAGAACATCGAGTTGTCCGTGGCCAGCACGGTGGGGGCACCACCGACCGGATCGACCCAGGCCGCTCCGTCGCGCGACGATTCCTTGACCACCGACACCTGGGCCTGGCCGCTGACCACCGGCGTTGCCACCGAGGTGCGCGACGCGCAATCGGCGGCGCCGTTCTGGTTGCCATCCGGTGGCTGCGGGCCGTCGGCGCCGGTCAGCCCCAGTTGCGCCAGCGCCGCAGCGCCGGTACAGGCGGTGTTGGTGAGGTCCGTCGGTCCGGGCAGACCTGCCGCAGCCCGGGTGACGATGGACATGTCGATGAAAGCGCCCGACGCCAGGCTGCCGGCGGCGTCCAGCACACAGACCACCCGTCGCTGGCCCGCACCGGCCGAATCAGCGCCCTGGTCGGTACAAGTCCATCCGGCGCTGGCGGACACGAACTCCTCGCTGTTGGACATCGTCTCCACCACGCGCAGGGGCTGGGCACCGGTGCCCACGGTGTAGGTCGCGGTCGCGATGCCCGAGTTGGTGATGCGGATGCTGCTGGTCATCGATCCGCCTGCCGGAATCGGACCCGCCGTCTTGCTCTTGGTGATGCCCAGGTCGGCGTAGGGGTCGACGATGCTGAAGGGGATCAACGCGGTGTTGTTGGTCGGATCGGAGTCGGTCAGGCCACCGGGCAGCGAGTCGCCCGCACCGGTCACGATCTCGGCGCCGAAATTCCCGCTGCCGGCGACAGCGGGTGCCGTCACCGGGATGGCAAAGCCCTGGCTGCTGGCGCTGGTCACCGTGCCGCTGGTGCAGGTGACCACGGTGCCGGCCACGCCGTTCACCGTACCGGGGCCCGAGTTGACGCAGCCCGCCGGCAGCGGGGCACCGATCGCGAAACCCACCGGAATCGCCACGCGCACCTGGCCGCCGGTGACGGTCTGCGGGCCGTTGTTGACGAAGTTGATGGTCAGCGTCTGGGCGCTGCCTGTCACGGCAGTGGCCGGGAAGCTGCCCGTCGGCCGTGGGTCGGTGCCCGGGCTGATGTTGAAGTTGACGAAGGCCGTGTTGTTGTTGGCCACCGCGTCGATGTAGGTCGGCGTATCGCCGACATTGATGGGCGAGGTGTCGATCGAGGCGCCGTTCTGCAGGCTGCCCACGCCGCCCGTGGTCGGCCGGCCCTGCACCGTGATGGCCGGCAAGCCGGCCACCGGACCGTTGATCGAGCACACCAGCTGGCGCGAGGCATTGGCCGCGGCCACCGAATTGCAGCTGTAGCCCGCCGCGCTGTAGCCCGTGAGCTGGAACTCCGCCGCGCTGCCCGGCAGGCTGTCGATGACGGTGACCTTGGCGCCCGCGGGCAGGCTGTCGCCGTTGACGGCGGGCGTCAGCGTGAACGTGACGGTCTGGCCGTTGATGATGGTGCCGGCAGGGCTGATGGACTTGCCGACCGTCAGATCGCCACCCGAGATCACGCTGAAGGTATCGATGTTGGTGTTGCCGCCAGCCGCCGTGGCGGACAGGCTGCTGCCACCCAGGGCTCGGCCCTTGACGCTGAAATTGAAGGTGCCGGCGTCGCCCGGGTTGTTGCCGGGATTGACCGTGGTACAGGTCAGCGTCTGCGGCGTGCCGGCGGCGCCCGCCAGGACGCAGCCGGCAGGCAAGGGCGCGACGATCTCGAGCAGGGCCGGCGTCGACACCGTGACCGTCTCGTCGCCGGCGCCCGATTGCCGGGTGTACTGCACATTGCCCGTCACGACCTGGCCGTTGCCGATCAGCGTAGGCACTTCGACCGCGTTGATGAGCAGCACGGCCCAGGCGGCCGGGCTGGCTAACAGGGCCAGCAGGCCCAGGATGCAGGTCTTGCCGTGCCCACGCGCCGGTCGCGGACGGTCAACCAGCAGCCCCGATACGCCTGCGCGCGCACCGGCGCGGCCCGTAAGTTGTTCGATGAACCCCGACAAAAGCTCTCTCCCCGGCATGGATCCCCCCGCACTCGGGGAGTCCCCTGAATGTCTTCGCGCATCGTAGGCAACACCGCCCACAGCACGCCCATACTTTTTGCGTGGAACGCCAGGACCCGATATGCAATAGTGGCCGCACTGGCACACCCCAGAGTGTCCCACATCCGGAGCCCACGATGGACAAGCCATCTATCTCGATGCAAGCCCTGCAGAACTTCATGAGCACCACCCTGCTCGAGCTGGCCATCAAGGTGCTGGCCGCCATCGCCTTCTGGATCGTCGGCCGCTGGCTGATCGGCAAGGTGGTGGGTCTGATGCAGGCCGGCATGAGCCGCAACAGCGTCGACCCGACGCTCACCAAGTACCTGGGTTCCATCGTCACCATCGCGCTGAACATCGCGCTGGTGCTGGGCATCCTGGGTTACTTCGGGATCCAGACCACCAGCTTCGCGGCCATGCTGGCCGGCGCGGGCGTGGCCATCGGCGCGGCCTGGAGCGGCATGCTGGGCAACTTCGCGGCCGGCGCCTTCATGCTCGTGCTGCGGCCCTTCAAGGTGGGCGACTTCGTGCAGGTGGGTGGCATCACCGGCACGGTGCACGAGCTCGGCCTGTTCGGCACCACCATCATCACGCCCGACAACGTGCTGACGCTGGTGGGCAACAGCAAGGTCTTCGGGGACACGGTGATGAACTACACCGCACGGCCCGCGCGCCGCGTCGAACGCACGGCGCAACTGGCCGGCAGCGTGGACCCACTGGAAGCCATCGCCCGGCTGAAGGCTGCGGTGGCCAAGGTCCCCAACGTGGTGGCGTCGCCCGCGCCCGAGGTCAACCTGCTGGACATGAATC
This sequence comes from Rubrivivax sp., assembly GCA_035440985.1. Classification (GTDB taxonomy): domain Bacteria; phylum Pseudomonadota; class Gammaproteobacteria; order Burkholderiales; family Burkholderiaceae_C; genus Rubrivivax. The sequence continues at coordinate 22,038 of DAORNK010000016.1, forward strand.
TGGTCGGCCCCGTCATCTCGGTGCGCCCGTACTGCCACAACGACCACTATTGGCAGGTCTACTTCGACACCAACGAGGCCATCGTGCGAACGGCACGTGAGGCCGGCTGGCCGGCGCCGACCCCGACGCAGATCATGAAGACGGTGGCCGGCTGAAGCCGGCCCTACAACGGCACGGCGGTGGTGCCCTTCAGCCGCCGCAGCATGAAGCTGGTCTTGCAGTCCTGCACGGCGGGATGCTTGAGCAGGCTGTCCATCAGGAAGCGCGAGAAGTGCCCCATGTCGCGCACCAGCACGCGCAGCAGGCAGTCCATCTCACCCGTCAGCGCAGCGCACTCCACCACTTCGGGCCAGGCCTGCACGGCGGCCGTGAAGCTCTCCATCGGGCTGCGCTGGTCCAGCGCCGTGTGTTTGGTCAGGCGCACGTTGATGTAGGCCGTCAGCCCCAGGCCCAGGCGCTCGGGTGCCAGCAGCGCCACATAACCGGCGATCACACCACTGTCTTCCAGCCGCTTGACCCGGCGTAGGGTGGCGCTGGCCGAAAGGCCCACGCCGGCGGCCAGTTCGTCGTAGGTGCTTCTCCCCTGCGCCTGCAGGGCTTGAAGAATGCGTCTGTCGATCGCATCCAGGCTGATGTCGGCGTCCATCGGTCGATCTTCGCCGATTTCTTGCATTCGCGACCCATTCTGCGCCAGGACTTGCAGGCAAGTTGCGCCAACGCGAACCTAAAGTGTCGGGTTTCGCCAAGACCAGCTGGAGACACGCGATGAACTTCACCCCCTGGGACAACCCGATGGGCACCGATGGCTTCGAGTTCATCGAATACGCCGCGCCGGACCCGGCAGCGATGGCAGCGCTGTTCGAGCGCATGGGCTTCGTGGCCATCGCCCGCCACCGCCACAAGAACGTGCTGCTGTACCGGCAAGGCGAGATCAACTTCATCGTCAACGCCGAACCCGACAGCTTTGCGCAGCGCTTTGCCCGCCTGCACGGGCCCAGCATCTGCGCCATCGCCTTTCGCGTGCAGGACGCGCGTGCGGCCATCGAGCGCGCAAAGGACCTGGGCGCCTGGGCCTACGCCGGCACCGCCGGCCCCGGCGAGCTCAACATCCCGGCCATCAAGGGCATCGGCGACAGCCTGATCTACTTCGTCGACCGCTGGCGCGGCAAGGGCGGTGCCCAGCCGGGCGAGATCGGAAACATCGGCTTCTTCGACGTCGATTTCGAGCCGCTGCCCGGGGCGTCCCTGAACCCGGTCGGCCACGGGCTGACCACCATCGACCACCTCACGCACAACGTCCACCGCGGCCGCATGGGCGAGTGGTCGTCGTTCTACGAGCGGCTGTTCAACTTCCGCGAGTTGCGCTACTTCGACATCGAAGGCCAGGTCACCGGCGTCAAGAGCAAGGCGATGACCAGCCCTTGCGGCAAGATCCGCATCCCCATCAACGAAGAAGGCAACGACAAGGCCGGGCAGATCCAGGAGTACCTGGACAAGTACCACGGCGAAGGCATCCAGCACATCGCACTGGCCAGCAGCGATCTGCTGGCCACCGTGGATGCGCTGCGTTCCAGGGGGCTGAAGCTGCTGGACACCGTCGACACCTATTACGAACTCGTCGACAGGCGCATCCCGGGGCACGGCCAGGACGTCGCCGCGCTGCGCTCGCGCAAGATCCTGATCGACGGCAAGGCCGGCGCGCTGCTGCTGCAGATCTTCAGCGAGAACCAGCTCGGGCCCATCTTCTTCGAGTTCATCCAGCGCAAGGGCGACCAGGGTTTCGGCGAAGGCAACTTCAAGGCGCTGTTCGAAAGCCTGGAACTCGACCAGATGCGCCGCGGGGTGCTGGAGAAGCGGTGAGCACCGCCGCACCCGAAGGCGCCAGGGGCGTCAACCAGGGCGTGGCCCCGGTCACCTATGGCACCGGCGACCGGCCGCCGCGTGGTGACTACGGCCGCGCGCGCAGCGACTACACCTGCGAGCAGGACCACGGCCGCTATACGGCCGCGGACCACGAGACCTACCGCCGCCTGCATGCACGGCAGCTGCAGCAGTTGCCGGGCCTGGCCTGCGACGCGTTCATCGCGGCCGTCGGCCACCTGGGCCCCCCGGAACAGATCCCGCGCTTTGACGCCGTCAGCGAGCGGCTGCTGCGCGCCACGGGCTGGCAGATCGTGGCCGTGCCGGGCCTGATCCCGGAAGAGGCCTTCTTCGCGCTGCTGGCGCAGCGGCGGTTCCCGGTGACGGACTGGATCCGCCGGCCCGAAGAGTTCGACTACGTGGTCGAACCCGATGTCTTTCACGACCTGTTCGGCCATGTGCCGCTGCTCTTCGTGCCGGCCTTTGCCGACTACATGCAGGCCTACGGCGCCGGTGGCCTGAAGGCCAGCCGGCTGGACGCCTGCGAGTTGCTGGCACGGCTGTACTGGTACACGGTGGAATTCGGGCTGATCCACACGGCGCAGGGCCTGCGCGCCTATGGCGCCGGCATCCTCAGTTCGGCGGGCGAACTGCGCCACAGCGTGCGCGCCCCCGAGCCCCGGCGCCTGGCCTTCGATCTGCAACGCATCATGCGCAGCCGCTACCGCATCGACAGCTACCAGGCCGGCTACTTCGTGATCGACTCCTTCGACCAACTCTTCGAGGCCACGGCGCCCGACTTCACGCCGTGGTACCGGCAGGTGCGCGAGCGCATCGCGCGCGATGGCGAGATCGAAGCCGGCGTGGTGCTGCCCGGCGAGCGCGAGTTCAAGGTCTAGCGTCGGCCACGAGCCAGCGCTCGAGTTCGGCCCAGGGCTCGGCCCGGTCCGCCATCTGCACATGCGGCACGCCGGCCAGGTGCCGGTTGTCGGCCCCTGGCAGCGTGGCCGTCGCAGGCGGGAAGACGATGTTGTCGCAGTGGCTGTAAAAGCAGGTGAAGCGGCTGGCACGGCCGGCCGGTTCGCGTGCGGCCAGGGCCCGCAGCCAGGGTGACAGGCGCCGCATCTGCCGCCCGATGCGCGCCCTCGCGAAGCGTGCCAGGCAGGTGCCGTGGTGCGGCGTGCCGAGAGTCAGCACATGGTGCACCCGGGTCTCGTCGCCATGATCGACCCACCAACGGCGCACGGCCAGGCCGCCCATGCTGTGGGCCACGATCACCGGGGCTTCGCCGGTGGCCGCCTGCAGCCGCCGCACCGCCTGGTCCAGGAGGCCGACGTATTCGTCGATCGAGCCGAAAACCGGCTCCAGGTTGACCGCCACGAAGGGCACGCCGCGCGCATGCAGGCGCCGCAGCCAGGGGTTCCACAGACCGCGATTGCAGACGAAGCCATGCACCAGCAGCACCCCGCGGCGGCCTTGCGCGGCGGCGGGCAGGTGGTCCGGCCAGCGCCGGCTGAAAAAGGGCTGGCGCCAGCAGAAGACCCGAGGTGCAGCGCGCACTTCGGCCCACCAGGCGGCCAACAACTGGGCGGCCCGGGCGCGCGGCGTAGGGTCGTCGCCATGCGCCAGGCGCAACAGCGAGAACTCCAGGCCCAGCAGCAGCGCATAGCCCCCCACGATGAGCAGCACGCCGGCCACGGCCCACAGCGCATGCCCTTGTCGCCAGCTCACCCAGGCCAGGGCGGCCACCAGCAGCAGCGCCCCCAGCGTGATGGCCTGCTGCAGGCGGGCCAGCATCGATCAGGCCGCAGGTGGGGCCGGTGGCGGCACCAGGTGCACTCCACGCCCGCTGAGTTCCTTGGCCAGTTGCGTGGCCAGCATGTTGGCCAGACCGTACACCGACAGCTGCGGGTTCGCGCCGATGCTGGTCGGGAACAGCGAACCGTCGTGCACGGACAGATTCGCCACCTGCCAGTGCTTGCCGTCGGGACGCACCACGCCTTGTTCGGGCTTGGCGGCCATCGCGCAGCCGCCCATCACATGGGCGCTCACGACCTTCAGCAGTTGCGGATCCAGAGAGAACTGATGGATCGCCGCACGCGCCTCGGCCCAGCTGCGGTAGGCCAGAGCGTGTTCGTGGCCCGGCCTGACTTGCCTGGCGCCGGCGGCGAACTGGATCTCGGCCATGCTCAGCAGGGCTCGACGGCCACCTTCCAGCACGAAGGGCGTGAGCCGGTAATCGAGTACCGGTGTGCTGTCGGCGAGCAGCCGGACCTCACCGCCCGGCGATTCGGCGTGGAAGCCATCCCGCAGCAGCGCCAGCAGCGCCTGCGTGTGGGGAAAGGCCTTCATGGCTTCCACCAGCGGGTCGCCGAAGCCGGCCATCGTCAGCGAGGCGATCACCGGGTGCAGAGGGGGTGCTTCGAGCTTGTAGCCGATGGGGCCGTCGATGGCCACCGTGTCCTGGAAATGGTCGGTGTACAGGGTCTGCGGGGCGCCCTGCCAGCCCTCGATGCGCTCGTCGAACACGGCCGTGGACAGCACCACCGGATGCAGGAAGGTGCGCCGCCCCAGCCGCGCATGCGGGTCGGGCAGCCTGGATCGCATCAGCAGGGCCGGCGAGTTGATGGCACCACCGGCCACCACGAAGTGGCGTGCCGCCACCCGCGTGCCCGGGCCTCCCAACACCGCGCCGTTGATGGCCACCGGTACGCACTGCACGGCCTGCACGCGCCCCTCGGCCAGCTCCAGCGTCTGGGCACGGGTCTGCACCAGCAAGACGGCGCCGCGATCGAGTGCCGCAGGAATCGTGGTCACCAGCATCGACTGCTTGGCATTCGTGGGGCAACCCATGCCGCACGAACCCAGGTTCCAGCAACCCCGGACATTGCGTCGGATCTCCGCCGCTGCGATGCCGATGCGTTCCGCACCCAGTCTCAACTTCTCATTGTTGACGTTGGGCTGCACCAGCCAGCGGTCGATGTGCAGGCGCTGCTCGGCCTGCTCGAACCAGGGCGCCATCGCCTCCGGCGTCATGCCGACCAGGCCGAAGTGCTCGCGCCAGTAGGCCAGCGTGGCCTTGGGTGTACGGAAGGAACTGGTCCAGTTGACCGTGGTCGAGCCGCCCACGCAACGGCCTTGCAGGATGCCCACACCCTTGTCGGCGGTCTTGCGATTGGCGCTTTCCTGATAAAGCGTGGGGTAGGCCTCGGACTCGCGCTGGCGGAAGTCGGTGCTGCTCTTCAGCGGGCCTTCCTCGATCAGCACCACGCTCAGGCCAGCAGCCGTCAGCAGTTCCGCGGTGATGCCCGCGCCGGCGCCGGTGCCCACGATGGCCACGTCGCAGCTCAGCCTTTCGGGCACGGGGGCCAGCGTACCCCCATGCACCTTCCAGCCTCGGGCAAGGCCTTGGCGGATGGGATCGGGCTGGTCGCTCATCGTGGCTCTTCGGCGTTGACTTCAGACCGGGCGCTGCCCGGGGTAACCCAGCACGGCCCAGGTGGCTTCATCGGCGAAGTAGCCGCCGTTGGTCAGGTCGCGCAAGGCATGGTAGGCCTGCTGGCGCAGCGCCAACGACGAGTCCCGCATGCCACGCAGGGCAGACTGGACTTCGTCGCTGCCGGCCGTGCCCCATGCACTGCCCAGACCGACCAGCGCCAGCCGGCCCACGCTGTTGCCGGCAATGGTCAGAAGTTCATCCACTTCGGCCTGCATTGCCGGCGGCATGCCGGCAATGGCAACCTCGATGCGGCCCA
>DAORNK010000017.1:0-27495 GCA_035440985.1 Rubrivivax sp.
CGATGTTCTGCGTCGGGTCCTTGATGTCGCAGGTCTTGCAGTGCACGCAGTTCTGCGCACTGATCTGCAGCTTCTCGCCGGCACCATCGGGGACGAATTCGTAGACGCCGGCCGGGCAATAGCGGCCCTCGGGGCCGGCGTACTTCGCCAGGTTGACGGCCACCGGCACCGAGGCGTCTTTCAGCGTCAGGTGCGCGGGCTGGTTCTCCTCGTGGTTGACGTTGCCCACGAAGACCGACGACAGACGGTCGAAGGTGAGTTTGCCGTCGGGCTTGGGGTAGCGGATGGGCGCGACCTGGCTCGCAGCGTGCAGCCGTGCGTGGTCCGGCGTGCTGTTGCGCAGTTCCCAGGGTGGTGTCCTGATGCCCAGCTTGGGCAGCAGGAACTGCTCGATGCCGGTCATCACCGCGCCCACCGTGTTGCCCTTCTTGAACCACTGCTTGAAGTTCTTGGCTTGCGCCAGTTCGGCGTGCAGCCAGCTGGCTTCGAAGGCCTTGGGGTAGTCGGCCAGTTCGTCGTGGCTGCGGCCGGCCTTCAACGCTGCGGCGGCGGCCTCGGCCGCCAGCATGCCGGTCTTCAGCGCCGCGTGGCTGCCCTTGATGCGTGCGGCATTGAGCGTGCCCGCGTCGCAGCCCACCAGCGCACCGCCCGGGAACACCAGCTTGGGCAGGCTCAGCAGGCCACCGGCACAGATGGCGCGCGCACCGTAGCCGATGCGGGTGCCGCCTTCGATGTGGGCGCGCAGCACCGGGTGGGTCTTCCAGCGCTGCATCTCTTCGAAGGGGCTGAGCCAGGGGTTCTGGTAGTCCAGGCCCGTGACCAGGCCCAGCGTGATGCGGTTGCCTTCCAGGTGGTACAGGAAGCCGCCGCCGTAGCTCTGTTCGTCCATCGGCCAACCGGCGGTGTGCACCACCAGACCTGGCCTGGCCTTGGCGGGGTCGATTTCCCACAGTTCCTTGATGCCCAGCGCATAGGTCTGCACATTGCGGCCGGCGTCGAGCCCGAAGCGCGCGATGAGCTGCTTGCCCAGGTGGCCGCGTGCACCTTCGGCGAACACGGTGTACTTGCCCAGCAGTTCCATGCCGAGCTGGAAGCCGCCATGCGGTTCGCCATCCTTGCCGATGCCGGCGTTGCCGGTGGCCACGCCGCGCACGCGGCCGTCATCGGTGTACAGCACCTCGGCCGCGGCAAAACCGGGGAAGATCTCCACGCCCAGCGCTTCGGCCTGCTCGGCCAGCCACTTGGCCACCGCGCCCAGGCTGATCACGTAGTTGCCGTGGTTGTGCAGGCACTCGGGCAGCAGCCAGTTGGGCGTGCGCGTGCTGCCGGTCTCGCTGAGGAAGTAGACCTCGTCATCGGTCACCGGCTGGTGCAGCGGGGCGCCGCGTTCCTTCCAGTCCGGGAACAGTTCGGTCAGCGCACGGGGGTCCATCACGGCGCCGGAGATGATGTGGGCGCCGGGTTCGCTGCCCTTTTCCAGCAGCACGACGGACAACTCGGGCGCGATCTGCTTGAGCCGGATGGCGGTGGCCAGGCCGGCGGGGCCGGCGCCCACCACCACGACGTCGTACTCCATGGATTCGCGCGGGCCGTAGGCCGCCAGGATCTCGACAGGGGTCATCGCAGGTCTCGCGTGCAGTGATTCGGCGGCCGCGATTCTAGGAGTCCCGCATAGAGATCAACGCCTAAGCGCGGTGACCGTTGTCAGCCCGCCCGGGAAGGCGCCGGCAACGCGGCCGGCGGGCGTCGGTGAGGGGGTCGGTTCAGGCCGGGATCAGGCCGGGACAAGGCCCAGGCGCTGGCTCTCGCTGAAGACAGGGCGCTTTTCATCACCCTGCGCGGTGACGGCGCGCGACCGGCCCTGACGCTTGGCTTCATACAGGGCCTGATCGGCGCGTCGCAGGGCCAGGCGGATGTCCTCCACCATGCCCACTTGCACCAGGCCGAAACTCAGCGAAAGCGGTGGCAGATCGTGCCCCGGCGCGCGGCGCTGCACATCGGCCACGATGCGCGCGGCCACGCTCATGGCGTCGCGCGTGTTGGTCTCGCGCAGCAACAGCACGAACTCGTCGCCGCCGTGGCGCCCGGGTACGTCCGCGGCGCGCAGGTGCTCCAGCACGCTGCCGCAGACCAGGCACAGCGCGCGGTCGCCGGCGGCGTGGCCCAGGCTGTCGTTGATCTGCTTGAAGTGGTCCACGTCGAACATCAGCAGCACCGCGCTGCCTGGGCTGTCGTGGCGCAGCGCATCGTCGGCCAGTTCCTGGAAGCGGCGCCGGTTGGGTACCTGGGTCAACGGGTCCAGATTGGCCAGCACGCGCAGGCGGCGCCGTGAATCGCGCAGTTGCCGCTCGTTGCGTTCGCTGACCAACGTGACGGCCGCGAAGGCCAGCGCCACCGATCCCAGCGTGGCACTGGCCAGGCACGCGACCATCGGTGACAGCAGTTCGGCCCCGGGCAGGGTGCACAGCAGCTGACCCAGCGCGGCGATGGCCATCACCGCACCCAGGCCCTGGGCGGGCGTGTTCTCGCTGCCGCCCGGGGCCATGAAGAGCAGGGTGGCGGCGTACAGGTGCACACACGCGATCAGCGCAGCGGGCACCCATTCGGCCAGGGGGGAACCCAGGGTCTGCGAAGCGGGCATCAGCATCAGCACGCCCACCAGCACGGCCCAGTCGGCGGATTCCCGGCCCGGCATCTGTTGCCGCGGCAGGAAGCGACGGAAGCCCACCAGCGCAAAGAGGGGCCATTGCATCATCAGCATCTCGGCCACCAGGTGGCCGGGGGCCGTGCCAAACGCCGCCCCGACCAGCGCGCCAGCGGTCGTGATCCATACACCCGCCACCCAGCAACCAAAACCCGGGTAGCGCCGCTGGCGCAGGCCGAAGCCGGTGAGCGCCAGCGCGGCCAGCGCCAGCGTCGCCGCCCCGAACAGCAAGGTCTCCGTGGAAGAGGGCATGGCGCCGCATTGTGGGCATCGGGGCCCCGAGCGCGACTGCCTAAAGGTTCGGCTTTGCAACGGCTTGCTACCGCCGCCTTCGGTACCATTCCTGCCGGGACCTGCAACGAGGACGATGGCGATGGCGATGGCGATGGACGTGGTGGAGTACGAGATCAAGGGCGCGGAGATGCAGTTCGTGGAGGTCGAACTCGATCCCGGCGAGGCGGCAGTGGGCGAGGCGGGCAGCCTGTTCTTCATGGACGCCGGGATCACGATGGACACGGTGTTCGGCGACGGCAGTCAGCAGGGCGGCGGTTTGCTGGGCAAGCTGCTGGGGGCCGGCAAGCGGCTGGTCACCGGCGAATCGCTTTTCACCACCGTTTACACCAACGCAGGCTCGAACAAGCAGCGCGTGGCCTTTGCCGCACCGTACCCGGGCAAGATCCTGCCGATGGACCTGCGGCAGACGGGTGGCACGCTGATCTGCCAAAGGGATGCCTTCCTGTGCGCGGCGCGGGGCGTGTCGCTGGGCATCGCCCTGCAGAAGAAGCTGTCCACGGGCTTCTTCGGGGGCGAAGGCTTCATCATGCAGAAGCTGGAAGGTGACGGCCTGGCCTTCGTGCACGCCGGCGGCACGGTGGTGCGCCGCGAACTGCAGCCCGGTCAGACCCTGATGGTCGATACCGGCTGCGTCGTGGCCTACACGCCGTCGATCAACTTCGAGATCCAGTACGTGGGCAAGATCAAGACGGCCCTGTTCGGTGGTGAGGGTCTGTTCTTTGCGCGCATCAGCGGCCCCGGCACGGTCTGGCTGCAGAGCCTGCCGTTCTCGCGCCTGGCTTCGCGGGTGTTCGCCGCGGCGCCGCAGATGGGTGGGCGCCGTGAAGAGAGCGCGCTGGGCGGGCTGGCCCCCGCCGGCGGTCTGCTGGGTGGTGTGTTCGGCGGCGGCGACGACGAATGAAGACCAAGCCCCCGGCCCGTCTGTGGGCCATGCTGGCCGCCGCGCTGATGCTGGCCGCCGCCAGCCTGGAGGCCGCCGCCGCACGGCCCATCTTCGTCCTCAACTCGCTGGATGCCGATGTCAGCATCATCGATCCAGCCACCCATACGGTGGTGCGGCGCCTGCCCACCGGCAAGGAGCCCCACCACCTTTACCTGGCGCCCGACGAAAAGACCCTCATCGTGGCCAATGCCGGCAGCAACACGCTGACCTTCATCGACCCCACGGACGGCAAGCTGCAACGCACCGTGACCGGCATCGTCGACCCCTACCACCTGCGCTTCTCGCCGGACATGCAGTGGTTCGTGACCGCAGCCAACCGGCTCCACCACGTGGACATCTACCGCTGGCAGGGCGCCACGGCCGCCGAGCCTTTCAAGCTCATCAAGCGCATCAACGCGCCCAAGACACCCAGCCATCTGAGCATCGACGGCAAGAGCACGGTGGCCTACGTGTCCTTGCAGGACAGTGATGAACTGCTCGCCGTCGACCTGGCGACACAGACGCCGCGCTGGAAGATCAAGGTCGGCAAGCTGCCGGCCGATCTGTACCTGACGGCCGACGACCGCACCCTGCTTGTCGGTCTGACCGGCGACCGCGTGGTCGAGGCCTACGACGTGGGCGGGCCGCAGCCCCGTCTCATCAAGCGCATCCCCACCGGCGAGGGCGCGCACGCGTTTCGCGCCAAGGGGGACAAGCGCCATGTGTTCGTGAGCAACCGGGTGGCCAACACGATCAGCCTGATCGACACGCAGACGCTGACGGTGGTCGACGAACTGCCAGGCCCGGGTGGCCCCGACGACATGGATCTGACCGCCGACGGCCGCACCCTGCTGCTGGCCTCGCGCTGGGCGCGCAAGCTCAGTTTCATCGACATCACGAGCAAGAAGGTGGTGCGGCAGATCGACGTCGGACGCTCGCCGCACGGGGTCTGGACCCTGGACCATGCGCCGCGCCAGTAGCGTGCGCGCGGTGGCGCTGGCGGCCGTGGTACTGGCCGTTCAGGCGGCGGGCGCAGCGCCGTGCGAACGGCCGGTCTACCTGAGCTTCGACACCGGCCACATGGGCGTGGCGCCGCTGGTGGCCGAGGTGCTGCGACGGCACGACGTCAAGGCCACCTTCTTCCTGGCCAACGAACGCACGCGCACCGGGGGCAGCAGCCTGGACGACCACTGGGCGCCCTGGTGGCGTGCCCGTGCCGAAGAAGGCCACGCCTTCGGTTCGCACACCTGGGATCACCACAGCTGGCAGGCCGACGTGCCCGGTGGCCTGAAGCTCAAGCCGTCGCAAGGTGCGCTGGCCGGACAGGCGCAGGTGCTGGACCCGGCGGGCTACTGCACGGAACTGGAACGCCCGGCGCAGCGGTTCGTGCAGATGACGGGCCAACGCATGGGCTCCATCTTCCGGGCACCCGGTGGCAAGACATCACCCGCCTTGCTGAAAGCGGCGGCCAGTTGCGGCTGGACCCATGTGGGCTGGGCACCCGCGGGCTTCCTGGGGGATGAACTGCCCAGCGCGCGCTACCCCAACGCCGCGTTGCTGGAAAAGGCCTTGCGCGAGATCCGCGCCGGCGACGTGCTCGTCGCCCACCTGGGCATCTGGTCGCGTCAGGATCCTTGGGCGCCGGCGGTGCTGGAACCCCTGATCCAGGGCCTGAAGTCCCGCGGCCTTTGTTTTGCCACGCTGCGTGAGCACCCGCTGTACCGGGCTGCGGCCCTGACGTTGCGATGATGGATGCGAGCTCGCTTTTCGGCGACGCCCAGCAGTGGCTTTTCGAGCAGCTGGTGCAGCCGGTGATGTTCGCGCTGGGGCTGGGCAACCTGCTGGAAGACGCCTACGCCGCCACCGGCTGGTTGCTGGTGGGGCTGCTGGAGATCGCCTTCATGGTGCTGGTGTTCGGTGCCCTGCAGCGCTGGCGCCCGGTCGAACCCGTCACCGACCGCAAGGCCATCCGCGTGGACGTGATCTACACGCTCATTCACCGGCTGGGCCTGTTTCGCGTCTTCCTGTTCTTCACGCTGGAGCCCCTGTGGGATGGCCTGGTAGGCCAGTTGCGCGTGGCCGGGCTGCCGGCCTGGTCGGTCGACCTGATCTGGCCCGGCGTCACCGATCAGGCGCTGGTCAGCTTCGTGATCTACCTGGTGCTGTTCGACGGCGTCAACTACGCGCTGCACCGGGCGCAGCACCGCTTCGACTGGTGGTGGCAGTTGCACGCCTTGCACCACAGCCAGCGGCAGCTGACGATGTGGTCCGACAACCGCAACCACCTGCTGGACGATGTGCTGCGCGACAGTGCCTTCGTGCTGGTGGGCCTGCTGATCGGCATCCCGCCCGGTCAGTTCGTCGCGGTGGTGGCCTTCACCCAGCTGATGGAGAGCCTGTCGCACGCCAACCTGCGGCTCTCGTTCGGCCCGCTGCTGGAGCGTGTGCTGGTCAGCCCGCGTTACCACCGCCTGCACCACGCCATCGGCCTGGGGCATGAGTCCGCCGGCCCCGGCAGCCTGGGCGGCTACAACCTGGCCGTGCTGTTTCCGGTGTGGGACCTGCTGTTCGGCACCGCGAACTTCGCCGCGCGCTACGAAGCCACGGGCGTGCGCGACCAGCTCGAAGGCCGGGACTACGGCCGGGGTTTCTGGGCGCAGCAGTGGCTGGGGCTGGTGCGTCTGTGGGACCGGAGCGCCGGCTGACCGCAGCGCAGGGGCCCGGCCGCATTCGACGCACTATGCTGCTGCCCGATGGCTGACTTGTGGGATTCGTTCTGGCGCGCGCTGCTGTACTGCCTGCATCCGCGCGTGATGCTGTGGTCGCTGCTGCCCTTGGTGCTGGCGGGCCTGCTGGTGGGCGGCCTGGGCATGGCGCACTGGGAGTCCAGCGTGGCCAGCGTGCGGGCTGCGCTCGAACGATCGTCGCTGCTGGGCAGCCTGCTGGATTGGCTGGCGTCGATCGGCGCGACCCAGCTGCGTGGACTGCTGGCCCCGCTGGTCATCGTGGCGCTGGCTCTGCCGGTGGTGGCGCTGGTGAGCCTGCTGCTGGTGTCGCTGCTGGTGGCGCCGGCCATCGTGCGGCTGGTGGCCGAGCGGCGTTTTCCAGGGCTGGGTGCGGCGCACCAGGCCCCCTGGTGGCACAGCCCGTTGTGGGCACTGGCGTGCACGGTGGCGGCGCTGGCCGCCCTGGTGCTGAGCATTCCGCTGTGGTTCGTGCCGCCGCTGGTGCTGGTGCTGCCGCCGCTGATCTGGGGCTGGCTGACCTGCCGCGTGCTGAGCTTCGAAGTCCTGGCGCGCCATGCCACCGCAACGGAGCGCCGCCTGGTCCTGCGGCGGCGACGCTGGCCGCTGCTCTGGATGGGCCTGGTCTGCGGCTTCCTCGGCACGCTGCCTTCGGCCGTGTGGGCGCTGGGCCCGCTGGCGCTGGCCTTGGCGCCCGTGCTGATCCTGGTGGCGGTGTGGCTCTACACGCTGGTCTTCACCTTTTCAGTCTGCTGGTTCGCCCACTACGCGCTGGTGGACCTGCAGCGGCTGCGCGCAGGCGGGACCGCGCCCGGCCCTTTCCTGCCCAGTGCCACCGGAGCGACCACCCCATGAACATCGGCCTCATCATCGTCGGCGACGAGATCCTGTCCGGCAAACGGCGTGATCAGCACCTGCCCAAGGTCATCGAACTGCTGGGCGCCCGCGGGCTGATGCTGTCCTGGGCGCGCTACGTGGGTGACGACCGTGCGCGCATCACGGCCGACCTGCGCCATGCCTTTGCGTCCGGTGACCTGGTCTTCTGCTGTGGCGGCATCGGCGCCACGCCCGACGACCACACGCGCCAATGTGCGGCCGCGGCCCTCGGCGTTGAACTGGCGTTGCACCCACGGGCACGTGAACTGATCCTGGAGCGCATGCGCGACGTCGCAGCCGAACAAGGCGTGCCCTACGAACCCGATCGTGCCGACAACCAGCACCGTCTCAACATGGGCGTGTTCCCGGTGGGTGCAGCCATCATCCCCAACCCCTACAACAAGATCGCCGGCTTCTCCTGCGGACACGTGCATTTCGTTCCCGGTTTCCCGGTGATGGCCTGGCCGATGATCGAGTGGGTGCTGGACAGCCACTACGCGCCGCTGCACGGCCAGGCACGCCTGGTGGAACGATCGGTGATCGTCTACGGTGCGATGGAGGCCACGCTCACGCCACTGATGGAGCAGATCGAGGTGCAGTTTCCCGGCTGCAAGGTGTTCAGTCTGCCCAGCGTCGACCACCCGGAGCACGGTCGCCATATCGAACTGGGCGTCAAGGGGCGGCACGACCCCGTCGAGGCCTTTGCTGCCTTGCGCAAAGGCCTCGAGCAGGTTGGGGCGAGATTAGGCCCCGAAATGGTGCGTTGAGGCGATCCGGAGCGCTCTAGATTGGTGCAAACGCACGCACCAACTGCGGCAGCAGACGCTGCGAGCGGTTGACTCACCGGGCGTCGTCGCAGGCATGCTTTCTGCTAAATTGCCTTGATCCTTTCAGGGGGCCCGATCGCGTGGCGGCCCTCTGTTCACTTCCAACCCACGAGCCCCGCTAGGAGAGACCTGAATGGCAAAGACCGTTGCCGACGTCATGAAGATGGTCAAGGACAACGAAATCAAGTTCGTTGACTTCCGCTTCACCGATACCCGCGGCAAAGAGCAGCACGTGTCCGTGCCCGTATCCCATTTCGACGAAGACAAGTTCGAATCGGGCCATGCCTTCGACGGTTCATCCATCGCCGGCTGGAAGGGCATCGAAGCCTCCGACATGCTGCTGATGCCGGACCCCAACACGGCCAACATCGACCCGTTCTTCGAAGAGCCCACGCTGCTCCTCACTTGCGACGTGATCGACCCCACCGACCACAAGCCCTACGAGCGCGACCCGCGATCGCTGGCCAAGCGCGCCGAGGCCTACATGAAGAGCACCGGCCTGGGCGACGCCGCCTACTTCGGCCCGGAGCCCGAGTTTTTCGTGTTCGACAGCGTGCGCTGGAACATCGACATGTCCGGCTGCTTCAGCAAGATCGAAAGCGAAGAAGCCGCCTGGAACACCGGCAAGGAATACGAGCATGGCAACAGCGGGTTCCGTCCCGCCGTCAAGGGTGGCTACTTCCCGGTCCCCCCGGTGGACAGCGGCCAGGACCTGCGCTCCGAGATGTGCCTGATCCTCGAAAGCCTGGGCATCCCGGTCGAGGTGCACCACCATGAAGTGGCCAATGCCGGACAGATGGAAATCGGCACCAAGTTCAGCACACTGATCCAGCGCGCCGACTGGCTGCAGCTGCAGAAGTACGTGATTCACAACGTCGCCGCGGCCTACGGCAAGACCGCGACCTTCATGCCCAAGCCCATCGTCGGCGACAACGGCAGCGGCATGCACGTGCACCAGTCGGTCTGGAAGAACGGGGTCAACCTGTTCGCCGGCGACGGTTATGCCGGTCTCAGCGAGTTTGCGCTGTACTACGTCGGCGGCATCATCAAGCACGCGCGGGCGCTCAACGCCATCACCAACCCCGGCACCAACAGCTACAAGCGCCTGGTTCCCGGTTTCGAGGCACCGGTGAAGCTCGCCTATTCGGCGAAGAACCGCTCGGCCTCGATCCGCATCCCCTACGTGGCCAACCCCAAGGGCCGCCGCGTGGAAGCGCGCTTCCCCGATCCCCTGATGAACCCCTACCTGGGCTTTGCGGCGTTGCTGATGGCCGGCCTGGATGGGGTGGAGAACAAGATCCACCCGGGCGAGGCCGCCACCAAGGACCTGTACCACCTGCCGCCGGAAGAGGATGCGAAGATTCCGACCGTCTGCGCCAGCCTCGAGCAGGCGCTCGACTACCTGGACAAGGGCCGCGCCTTCCTGACCAAGGGCGGTGTCTTCACCGACACCTACCTGGACGCCTACATCGAACTGAAGATGCAGGAAGTGACCCGTTTCCGGATGGCCACCCATCCGGTCGAGTTCGACATGTACTACACGCTGTAAACCCGGCGTTTTCGACGCCCAACGGGGGCGGTTCCGCAAGGGGCCGCCCCCTTTTCATGGGCGCTGCGCGACAATGGCGGCATGCACTTCCCGCTGAGACCCGCCGCCTTCGGTCCCCTGGGCAAGACGACCCTGCTGGTGCTGACCCTGATCGGAACCGGCGCCGCCATGGCGCAGGATCCGCCCAAGCCGGTGTACCGCTGCCCAGGCCCGCCGGTGCTCTACACCGATGCGCTGTCGAGCGCCGAGGCGCGCGAGAAGGGCTGCCGCGTCATCGAAGGCGCCGCCATCACCGTGGTGCCGTCACCGCGCGCACGATCCAACGGGGCTGCCGCGTCCAGCACGGCACGCCCTGGCGAAGCCAAGGTGGACCCGGCGGCCCAGCGCGCGCGTGACAGCGATGCGCGCCGCATCCTGGCCGACGAACTGAAGAGCGAAGAAGAGCGACTGGCTGCGTTGCAGAAGGAATACAACAACGGCGAGCCCGAGCGCCGTGGCGACGAGCGCAACTTCCAGAAGTACACCGAGCGCGTGGCCGAGATGAAGGCGGCCATCACGCGCAAGGAAGCGGACATCGCGGCGCTCAAGCGCGAGCTGGCCAAGCTGCCGCCGTGAAAGCGCCACCTCCGGCCCAGCCGGGCGCGCCGGGCTTCGACGCGTTCGACCTGCTGGCCACGATGGTGGCTCTGGTGGGCTCCGATGGGCGTTGCCTGCACGCCAACTCCGCGCTGGAGAACACGGTGGGCATGTCGCGCCGAAGCCTGCAGCGCGGCAGCCTCTTCGACTGGCTGCCGGACCCTGGCCAGTTGCGCGAGACGCTGCTGCTGGTGGCCAGCGACCAGGTCATCAGCAGCCGCTTCGACGCCCAGCTCAAGCGCCTTTCCGCCGGCGGGGCGGAGTTGCCGGTGCATGTCATCGTCAGCCAGACCGAATGGCCTGACCAGGTGATGGTGGAGATCATCGAGATCGAGCAGCAGACCCGTCTGGATCGCGAGGAGCGCGCCCACGGCCTGGCGCAGGCCAACAAGGAACTGGTGCGCAACCTGGCGCACGAGATCAAGAACCCGCTGGGTGGCATCCGTGGCGCGGCGCAGCTGCTGGCGATGGAGCTCACCTCACGCGAGCTGACCGAGTACACGCGCGTCATCATCCAGGAAGCCGATCGCCTGCAGGCGCTGGTGGACCGCCTGCTGGCCCCGCACCGCCGGCCGCACGTGGTGGCCGACGTGAACATCCACGAGGTCTGCGAGAGGGTTCGTTCGCTGATCCTGGCCGAGTACCCGCGCGGACTCGAAGTGGCGCGCGACTACGACACCAGCCTGCCCGAGTTTCGGGGCGACCGCGAGCAGCTGATCCAGGCCGTGCTCAACATCGCCCACAACGCCACGCAGGTGATGGTGGAGCGCATCATCGACGGCGACGCCCGGCTCGTGCTGCGCACGCGCGTGGCGCGGCAGGTCACATTCGGGCGGCAGCGTTTTCGTCTGGCACTGGAATTGCATATCGAGGACAACGGCCCAGGCGTGCCCGAAGACATCCGCGATCGCATCTTTCACCCCCTGGTGAGCGGCCGCGAAGGTGGCTCCGGGCTTGGCTTGACGCTGGCGCAGACTTTCGTGCAACAACACAACGGCACGATCGAATGCGACAGCGTTCCGGGTCGAACGGTCTTCAAGATCCTGATTCCCTTGCCCTGACCGGCGCCTGCCAGCGCCCGACCATCCGCATGAAACCCATCTGGGTCGTCGACGACGACCAATCCATTCGATTCGTGCTGGACAAGGCGCTGACGCGCGAGCAGTTCGCGGTGCGCACCTTCAGCAGTCCGCGTGACGTCCTGCAGGCCCTGCAAGCCGATGTGCCCCAGGTGCTGGTCAGCGACATCCGCATGCCCGGTGGCAGCGGCATTGAACTGCTGGCCGAGGTCAAGCAGCGGCATCCCGGGTTGCCCGTCATCATCATGACGGCCTTCTCGGACCTGGACAGTGCGGTCTCGGCCTTCCAGGGCGGGGCCTTCGAATACCTGCCCAAGCCGTTCGACGTGACCACTGCCGTCGAACTGATCCGCCGCGCGGTGGAAGAGAGCCTGCGCGAGCAGGTGGCCGACGCGGCGCCCGTGCAGGCCCCCGAGATGCTGGGCCAGGCACCGGCCATGCAGGACGTGTTCCGGGCCATCGGCCGCCTGAGCCAAAGCAACGTCACCGTGCTCATCACCGGCGAGAGTGGCACCGGCAAGGAACTGGTGGCGCGTGCCCTGCACAAGCACAGCCCGCGTGCCCAGGGGCCCTTCGTGGCCATCAACACGGCTGCGATCCCGAAGGACCTGCTGGAGAGCGAACTCTTCGGCCACGAACGTGGCGCCTTCACCGGTGCGCAGACCACCCGTCGCGGCCGCTTCGAGCAGGCCGATGGCGGCACGCTGTTCCTGGACGAGATCGGGGACATGCCCTTCGATCTGCAGACGCGGCTGCTGCGTGTGCTGGCCGATGGTCAGTTCTATCGCGTGGGCGGCCACCAGCCGCTGAAGAGCAACGTGCGCGTCATCGCCGCCACGCACCAGAACCTCGAGGATCGTGTTCGCCAGGGAGCCTTCCGAGAGGATCTGTTCCACCGCCTCAACGTGATCCGGCTGCGCCTGCCGGCCCTGCACGAACGGCGTGAAGACATCCCGATGCTCACGCGATTCTTCCTGGGCAAGAGCGCGCGCGAACTCGGAGTGGACGCCAAGCGCATCACCGATGCCGCGCTGGAGAAGCTGGCCACGTTCGAGTTCCCGGGCAACGTGCGGCAGCTCGAGAACCTCTGCCACTGGCTGACCGTGATGGCGCCGGCCCAGGTCGTGGAGGCCAAGGATCTGCCGCCGGAACTGACGCCTGCGCCCGTCTCGTACGCCCTGGCCGCAACGGCCGAGGTGCCTGTGCCCGGCGAGCCCGCGGCCGGCGTGGCCGACCTGCCTGTGCCCACACCGGGCTGGCTGAACGATCTGGAGCGCGAGGCGCGCCGCCGGCTCGAAGCCCACGAGCCCGAGGTCTGGGATGCACTGACGCGGCAGTTCGAAGCCCGCATGATCCACGCGGCGCTGGAAATCACCCGGGGCCGCCGCATCGAAGCCGCCCAGCGCCTGGGCATAGGCCGCAACACCATCACGCGCAAGATCCAGGAGCTGGGCCTGGACGATTGATCCGGAGCCAGCCGGGCAACGCCGACCCGCTACCCTGGCGCTGTCGGGCATGGATGCTTGCAGCAGCCGCCACCCAAGCCATACTGCCCGGCATTCCGGCCCGTGCCTCAGGAGTTGGCGGTGGATGCCTACCTCATCATTGGAAACCCGAACACGCGCAAGGCGTCGCTGGTCCGCAGCCTGACGGGTTGCTTCAACCGAAACGTTCGCGACATCGTGATGGAGGGTGTGAAGGCGCCTGTAAAGGTGTACGCCCGGGTCGGCACCTTGCAGGAGACCGGTACTTCGGTAGAGGCGTTTCTGTGGGAAGTGAGCCGGGCAAGGTGTCAGGCCGTGATCTGCTGCCTGGCGCCATCACTGGTTCCGGGCCAGCCCCTGGACTGGCCGGATGCCCAGGCCTACGTGGCCGGGTTCAAGGCCGCGGGCTGGCGCATCAAGGCGGTTGCCGTGCTGGGCCAGAACGGTGGTGGCGTGCGCGCCACCAACCTGCGGCAGTATCCGGCGGCTCCAACGGCGCCGATCAACCTGACCGCACGCGAGATCCGTGCTCAGTTCGGCTGGGCCTGAGGCGCTGGTCGGGCGCGGCCTACAGGCAGCGCGTTGTGCATGCCCGGCCCGAAATTTGCACATCAAGCTCGCGGCCAATGGGCTTGAACTGGTCCGTTTGCCGAGACTAGAGGCGCCGCCCCAGGCGCCGTAAGCCAGGGATCAGATTGACCGCCCATGCTGCACTGCACCATGAATCGCGCCCTACAAGTTTCCGACCGCCTCGAGCTCGAAGACGTGCTCGGAAACCTGTTGTACGCGCGCCGCGAGGAGGACCTGGGTCGGCTTGCCCACATCGCGTACTGGGACGTACGGCGCTGGGCGCGCAAGGCGAATCTGGAGGAGCTGGCCGACCGGGCCTCGGACCTCATCATCCGACAGCCGCATCCCAGCCGGTCCGCCTTCCTCGAAAAGGTCGATGGCGTGATCCACGAACTGGAGGCGATCCGGCTCGGGTTGCATTGAACGCGTGGCCATCCGGTAATCGGAGCGCTCGCCCGGCGCGAACAAGGCCCCGATGGTGTGCAATCGGGTTCGTTCCCGGGCATCGTTCCGGGCTGGCTGGAGCCGAGGACAGAGCATGGTGAA
This sequence comes from Rubrivivax sp., assembly GCA_035440985.1. GTDB lineage: Bacteria > Pseudomonadota > Gammaproteobacteria > Burkholderiales > Burkholderiaceae_C > Rubrivivax. Next base: position 14,232 of record DAORNK010000017.1, read on the forward strand.
GCGATCGGTTCAGACTCTGATCGAAGACATCCGTCTGCTGAGCGAGACGAATTTCGAGATCGTCGAGGCCGTCCGGGCCATCGTGAAGCAGCAACTCCAGGGCTGTACCGAAGAGGTAAAGTACGGCGGGATCCTGTTTTCGTCGGGCCTGCCCGTCTGCGGTGTCTTCGCCTACAGGGCGCACGTGTCGGTGGAGTTCGGCCACGGTGCCCGCATCAGCGACCCCTTCGGTCAGCTCGAAGGCGCCGGCCAGGGCCGTCGTCACCTGAAGCTGAGGTCCGTCATGGACATCGAGAGCAAGCGCCTGGCGTTGTATCTGCCGCTGGCGCTGCGGGCGGCAAGGGACGCGTGACCACGGGCTGCGGCCCGGTGCGGACACCGCTCAGCTCAGGAAGGCCAGCAGCGGCGGTGCCAGATGGCCTGCCGCCGCACCGATGGTGTAGAAGCCCTTGCCGGCCTGCCAGCCGCTCGCATCGAGGTACCAGAGCACCAGGATGACCAGGAGGAGCGGGGCCGCGAGCACGAAGAGTATCCAGGTCGTCATCAGCAGGGGCCAGATGTCCCGCGTCCAGACCGCGCGCAGCCACGCCCCGATGGTGCGGGCCGCATCCACGATCTCTGCCATCCACACCCGACTCAGCATGACCCGCCTGTCCGTTTCGATGCCTAGGTATCGGCCGCCGGCAGGGCGCACTTGAGTCGCCGACTGGCGTGGATGGCCGCGACACCGCGAGGGTGCAGGGTGAACGGCCTGGCGCCGCGCGGGGTGCGGGCCCCGGCAGGTACCGGCATGGGCGGTGCCGGTTCGCGCCCTGTTGCCGTCCGGGGCAAGCGCAGCGCGTAACATGCACTGCCAGCAGCGAGGGAGTCAGATGATGCCGACGGCGACCAGACGTGCACCAACCGCCGTCAAGCGGACCCCCACGCAGGCCGCCGCAGCGGCATCCAGGCCCTATATGCGTTTCCACCATTCGCAGGCGCTGCGAGACCAGACGCTGTTGGTTCTGGCGGCGGTCGAGGGCGCCGAGCGAGCGTCCGCCCACGCCGGGCAGCTTGCCGAGCTGGTGATGAAATTGACGGACAGCGGCCTGGACCAGTATTTCTTGCAGTCGCTCAAGGCCACCAAGGCCGGCGTTGTGGTGCAGCAATCCGCCGCCTTGGGGATGGCCGGCGTGCGCAAGGTCATGGCCACGGTCGTTCGCAACGTGCTGGGCCGCATGGACGACCGGCAGCTGCTGTCGGTCTGCACGTCCATCCGGCAGTTCATGATCTGACAGCGGCGGCAGCGGCGTGCCGGACTTGTTGCCCGCGCATGCGGGCGCCGCCCGGATCTTTCTTTCGGAGGAGCCCATGAAACGTGTCACAGGAATCGGTGGTGTGTTCTTCAAGGCGAAGGACCCGAAGGCACTTGGCGAGTGGTACCGGACCCACCTGGGCCTGCAGGTCGAAGAATGGGGGGGCGTGGCCTTTCGCTGGGCCGACGATGGCCGCAGCGCGCAGGGCACCACGATCTGGAGCCCCTTCAAGGAGGACACCACCTACTTCGCGCCCAGCGCGGCGAGCTTCATGGTCAATTACCGGGTCGACGACCTGCATGCCCTGCTGGCCAAGCTCAGGGAAGAAGGCTGTGCTGTGGACGACAAGGTCGAGGAATCCGAGTACGGCAAGTTCGGCTGGGTGATGGACCCCGAGGGGAACAAGCTGGAGCTCTGGCAGCCGCCGGAGGGCCAGTGACCATGCGCCGCAGCCCAGCGGGGCCGGGTGCCGACACCCTTTCCCCTGCTGGCCGCGAAGGAGCTGGATCATGACAGAGCGTACCGTCCGACTCCATCGCGTCCTGCGCTCGCCGCCGGAGAGGATCTACCGCGCCTTCACGCAAGCCAGCGCGATGGCGAAATGGCTGCCACCCTATGGATTTACCTGCACCGTGCATCAGATGGATGCGCGAGTCGGCGGCCGGTTTCGCATGTCGTTCCACCACTTCTCCAGCGGCAACGCCCACTTGTTCGGCGGGGAGTACCTCGAACTGGTGCCGCATCAGCTGATCCGCTACACGGACCAGTTCGAAGACGCGAACCTGCCGGGTGTGCTCGAGGTGGAGGTGTCGCTGAAGCCGGTGAGCTGTGGCACCGAGCTGAGCATCACGCAGAGCGGCATTCCGCAGCCCATTCCGCTGGAGATGTGCTACCTGGGTTGGCAAGAGTCCCTGGCGCAGTTGGCGGCGCTGGTCGAGCCCGACATTCCCGGCTAGCCTGTAGCCGTCTGTCGAGAAACCCAAGCCTGAAGGTCGGAAGAGATGCCCAGTCAGCCACCCCGCTCCGTACCCGCGCCGCTGGACGGTGGCTGCGCCTGCGGAGTGGTGCGTTACCGCCTGCTGGATCGACCGATGTTCGTGCACTGCTGCCATTGCACGCGGTGCCAGCGCGAGACCGGCGGGCCTTTCGCCCACCACGCCATGATCGAGTTCAACCAGTTCGAGGTGCTGCAAGGCGAGCCTGAATTCGTGCTCGTGCCGACCGACAGCGGTGGCAAGCACTGGGTGGCGCGCTGCCCGGTCTGCCGCACGGCGCTGTGGAACGAGCATGGCACACGGCAGGCCATCACACGCTACGTGCGGGTCGGCACATTGGACACGCCGAACGCCCTGCCACCGCAGGCCCACATCTTCACGCGATCCATGCAAGCCTGGCTGCAGCTGCCCCCGGACGTGCCATCGCATGCTGCCTACTACGACGCTGCCAAGACCTGGCCGCCTGCCAGCCTGGCACGGTACGAAGCCGCCAAGCGCGCCAGGGCCGAACAGCGACGGGTTGCGCGGGCCGGCGCGACGCGACGGAAATGACCGCCCGCTTCGACGACCTGTTGCGCGCCTTCGAGGTCCATTCGGTGGCGGGCATTCGGGCGGCCCTGGACAAGGGCCTGGACGTCCACAGCCCCATCGAAGGCCAGACCCCCGTCAACGCCCTGATCGAGATGTACTACCGGTCGGATCGTTTCGTGGATTGCCTGCACCTGCTGCTGTCACGCGGTGCAAGGCTGGACGACCCGAAGATCGAGGCGGTGCTGCTCAACGACCCCGTCGCCCTCGCGGCCGCGGTGCGCCAGGATCGACGCCTGCTGACGCACAGGACCTCGATGCGCTGCGCGTTCACGCCCCTGGTCGGCGCCAGCCTGTTGCATGTCGCCGCCGAGTACGGCCATCTGGAAGTCGCGCGCAAACTGCTGGAACTGGGTGCCGATGTGGATGCCAGGGCCGCGACCGACGCCTTCGGGATGAACGGGCACACGCCGCTGTTCCACACGGTGAATTCGAATGCCAACCGTTCTGCGCCGGTGATGAAGCTGCTGCTGCAGGCCGGCGCACGCACGGACATCCTGCTGTCCGGCATCACCTGGGGCCAGGGGTTCGAGTGGGAGACCACCTGCCTGGACGTGACGCCCATCAGCTATGCGCAGCTCGGACTGTTGCCGCAGATGCAAAGGACCGAACGGGACTGTTACGACAACGTGTTGGCCCTGCTGGCGGCATCCGGTCGATCGGCTCCGCCCTTGGGAAACGTGCCGAACCGTTACCTGCAAAGGGCCTGAGATCGGCTGGCTGGGTGGTGCTGCAAGCGCGCCGGCCAGCGCAAACACGCCTCGGCGCCATGCCCCGGGGTTGCCCTTGACGCTCCATCGCGGTACGGTTGCTCGCCTTCCGGGCTGCAGCAGCGCTCGCTCCTGCTCGCGCCCCAGCAGACAAGGAGTGTGATGACCATGATGCTGAATCGCTCCAAGAACGATCCCTGGCGGCTCAAGACGCCGCCCGGGACCTCCGAGTTCACCATGCACACGGACGAGAAGGACGGCAGGGCCATCCTGGTCTGCACGGTGGGCAGCACGGTGCTGCACTACGACGCCCGCTGCATCGATGACCTGCATGCCCTGTTGAAGGCTTCCGGCGACTGGATGGAACTTGGCGGCGCCGACGAGCAGAAGCCCGCCAAGGACGGAACGGTCGAAGCCTGGGCACGCTCCACGGCCAATCCCGTGGGCGGCTGGTACGGGCTGAAGAAGGGCCTGCGCGGGCGTTTCGGGGTCTACATCCCGCCGCTGATGGAAGCGCTGGGCCTCTGCGAACTCGAGCACAACCCGAAGAACAACCGCATGCGCGCCAGGTGATCGCGGATGGGCACTGCGGGCAGGGCGCCTTGTGGCGCCGCCCTCTGTGCCCTGCCAGTCCGACGTGGTGTATCTTTCGCCGCACGGTGCCTGGCGCGCGCACCGTGTAGCGGGTGACCGCATGCTGCCGGACAAGCGAACGACAGGAGGTGCCGCCCGATGATCAAACCGCCACGCTGGTTCACCCTGCTGGCGCTGTTGCTGGTGAGCCAGGCGGCCTGGTCCACGGAGGCGAAGCCAACGTTGCAGGAAAGGCGCCTGAGCGTCATCAGGGGCACGACGCCGGGCATCGTCATCCTCGATCTGGGCAGTGCCCAGAGCGCCGAGCCGGCGGCATCCTCCGGCATCCCGGCCGCGGCGTCGCCCGCCCGTGACGAAGCAACCCCAACGCGCTGGCTGCCCAAGTGGTTGAGTGCCTTGCCCCCGCCCAGCGGCAGGCCGCTCCAGGCGGCGCGCCGCCTGGACGCACCGGATCAAGGCATCCCGCTTCCAACGGCGGCTTCTGCGTCGCAGGCTCAGGCTTCCGGCAAGGCTGCGCCCTAGCCCCCGGCCGCCGTGCCTGCGCTCTGCGTCATGGCCGGTGGGTGCACGCCCGCTGCCGGCACTCTTGAAGGAGAAGCGAAGTGATCGAGGGTTCCTGTCATTGCGGATCGGTGCACTGGAAGTTCCGGGGCAAGCCGGAAGCCGCGACCGCCTGCAATTGCACCGTCTGCCGCCGTTATGGCGTGCTGTGGGCCTATGACTTCGAGGGCGAGGGCATCGAGGTCGTCGGCCCGACCACGGCCTACGTCCGCGGGCGGTCGATCGGCTTTCACTTCTGCCCGGCGTGTGGCTGTGTGGCCTACTGGAGGTCGCTGCAACCCAACGACGAAGGTCGGCGCAGGATTGCCGTCAATCTGCGTCTGGCCGCGCCTGAGGAGGTGGCCGATGTGCCCATCGATCACTTCGACGGGCTTCAGACCTGGGAAGACCTGCCACGGGATGGGCGCTGTGTTCGAGACCTCTGGTTCTGAGTCGCCCCCGCATCAACCGGGCAGCCCGGCCAGGAGGCCCGGCCGCCTGAGATCGGCGCGCGCGGGCCTGGGGGTTCTGCTGGCCTTTGCGCTGTGGCCGGCTGTGGTGCCGGTGGCGGCCCAGGCCCCGCGGCCGGGCTTTGTCTTCGAAGTGCCCGATGGCAGGCTCAAGGGCGGGGGGCGCTACAGCATCCGGCTGCAGGAGATCGATCGTGGGCCGGACGAACTCGTGCTCCGGGTGATCCAGCGCGCCGGCCCCAAGCACGCCAGGCGGCCGTTCGTCATACGAGGCGTGTGCACCTTCATGGCTCAGAATGCGAAGAAGATCGTCGAGATGAAGCTCGTGCCCAGTGACCCCGATATCGTGCGGGTGCGCTTTCCCGACAAGTTCGCACAGGAGGAACTCGACGACGAACGTCGGATGTTCTTCACCGAAAACCTGTGCCAGAAGCTGCTGGCGGGTCCGCCATGATGGTGGAGGGCCGGCTGGGTTCCCACCGTGCATCATTCGTGGGTGTGGTGGTTTATGCTGCGCGTCAACGATCCGGTGCCATGCCCGTTGCCGGGATGCCCCGGCCGTCCGGCTTCGTGAACCCACTGGCGCGTCTTGACCATGGTGAATCTGCTCGCGGCCCATCGCCACGCTTCCAACAACCGCGCCGAGATCGAAGCCAGCACGGTCTGCGGGTGCTTCTGCTGCGTTCAGCTCTTTGCGCCGGCCGAGATCGTCGCCTGGACGGGGCTGGAAGCGGCCGACTTCGACAACCCGGATTCGTTCGACGGCGGGACGGCCCTGTGCCCGCGATGCGGCAGCGAGTCGGTGATCGGCGACCGATCCGGGTATCCCCTCGATGCGCAGTTTCTGGGCCGGATGAACGAGGCCTGGCATCAGAAGACCATCATCCGTCCGCCGGCCGCCAGGAAGTGATGCAGGCGATGGGGGACGGGAGAACCCGACCTCACTCCGCCGGGCAAGGTCGCTTGCGGTGGGCAAGAACGCCGCCGGCCGCCACGTTGAGCGCCGTGAGGTCGGTAGCGCTCGCCGGCGCGCCTCAGGGCCCGCAGCAGCCTGCAGGAGCGTCCTCTTCGCTGCAGACGCGGTTCCTGCCTGCGCCCTTCGCGCGATAGAGCGCCGCATCCGCCAGATCCAGGCCCGCCGGGGCTTCAGCCCCGCCGGCCAAACGGCTCACGCCGACGCTGATCGTGACGGCCAATTGCGCATGGACACCGGCCCAGTGATGACCCTCCACTTCGCGGCGCAGTCGTTCGCAGATCCTTCTGGCCTCCGGCAAGCCGGCAGAGGCAAAGACGATGACGAACTCCTCGCCGCCGAAGCGCGCGGCCAGGTCGCCGGTGCGCGTGCAGTTGTGCAGGATCGATGCCAGCACGCGCAACACCTCGTCGCCCTTGGCGTGGCCAAACCGGTCGTTGATCTGCTTGAAGTGGTCGATGTCGACCAGGGCGATGGACATCTCCCGGCCTGCCACGCCGTGGTCGTTCGCGGCCTGGCGCATGAAGTGGTCCAGGTGGCGCCGATTGCCAAGTCCCGTGAGCGGATCGGTCAGCGCTTCCTGGCCGGCGGCTTCGGCGCGTGCAGCAAGCGCCAGGTTCTCGAGCGAAAGCTGACCCGCGCGCGCGGCGGATGCCGCGGCTTCGGCCATCAGCCCTTGCGCCTGCAATCTGGAGGCAACTATGGCGCTGCTCTGCACGGCGGCATTGTTCAGCGCCTGTGTGTGCAAGGCGTGGAACGCCCGATGATGTCGAAGTGCCGCCGCCAGGTCCCCGGCATCCTCCTCCAGGAGCGACAGTTCTTCGTGCACTTCCGCAGCGGCGAGCAGGTCATGCCGGCCTGGGCCGGCCAGCGCCGTGGCACCGACTTCGCGCGCCTGCTGCGTCTGTCCGGTTGATCGCAACGCCCGCACCCGGTAGATGGCGACGGTGATGAGGGCAGCTTCCATGCCGACCAGAGCAGCCATCGGCACACAGACCTCAAATTCTTCCAGCGCTTCCCGATGCAAGTCGAGCCGAACAAGGGCGGCGGCACGATTGCAACGAGCGACGAACTCCCGTTCGTGGTCACCGCTGGCCTGCGATTCGGCCACGAGCGGCGCACTCAGTGCCAACATGTGGTGCAACAGTGCCCTTCCAGCGGCCACCTTGCCCAGCTTCAGCTCACGTTCACCCTGATTCAGGTATCTGCAGGCGACGTTGACCTGCACGATTCGCGCGCGCCGCCTGTCGCCAGCCTGTTCCGCAGCGGCTTCGGCACGTTCGTACCATTGCAGGGCGGCCTCGAACTGGTAGGTCGCACCGAATACGTTGCCCAGCGTATTCATGACATCGCACAACTGGCCCTGGTCACCCAGCGCCTGGGCTGCGGCCAGCGCTTCCTGCTGGATCGGCAGCGCGCCTTCGAAGTCACGCACCTCGGAGAGAATCACCGCCACGCGCTGCAAGGACTGCACCGTCAGTCGCAAGTCGCCTGCCGAGCGCGCCAGCGCAACGGCATTCCGCGCCAGCTGCAGGGCGCGCGCTGGTTCAGCCCTTGCCACGCGAGACGCTTCGAGTTCGGCTCGCGCCCGGGCTGCCACCATGTCCTCGGATTCGGCCATGCCGACATTTTCGGCACCTTCACGAGTCGGCACAGGGCGCTGATTCGTCGCCCGTGCACGGCATCACACAACCGGGCGATGTGCCAGCATGCAGGCCCTGAGGTTGGCGTGGCAGCGAAGGGGTTTCTTGTTCAGCGGCCTGCCATCGGCCCCGGCTTCCGGCTGCTTCGTGGCGGGACTACCATCGCACGATGACCTCCAGGCACAACCGTTGGCAAGTCCGCTGGCAGATCGACGCTGCCGCCGGCCTTGCCGTCCATGCAACTGCCCAGCGCAGCTGGCGGCATTGACGATGCGTTTTGCGGTCATCTTCAGGGACAGGCCAGGGCAGGGCGACTTGCGCACCCAGCAGCTGCAGGCGCACTTGCGCTGGCTCGACGAGAACCGGGATTGGGTGCTGGTGGGCGGTTCGCTGCGCGAAACACCCCAGGAAACACCGATCGGAGGCCTGTGGGTCGTCGAGGCCGAGTCACGGCAGGACGTCCAAGAACGGATGCAGTCCGACCCGTTCATGACCTGCGGGTTGCGCGAGAGCGTGCAGATCCTGCACTGGAGCAAGGCTTTCGCGTCGCGGCTTGTTCCAGTCTGAAGCCGCTGCCCAGGTCAGGCTGTGTTGCCCCGAGGCGCACCCCACGGCAGGCGCTATGCTGCGGCCGCCGCGAGCATGACGCAGCGGGTCACCTAACCACCGCCTGGAGAGTCGAGCATGGCTGAAGCCAAGACCAAGCCCACCGCTGCCAGCGTCGCCGCCTACCTGGCCGCGATCGAGGACCCCCGGCGCCGGGCCGACTGCGAAACGATTGGACAGATCATGCGCCGCGTCACCGGCCAGGAGCCCAGAATGTGGGGGCCCAGCATCGTCGGCTTCGGGCACTACCGGTACACCTATGCCAGCGGACACAGCGGCGAATCGTGCCAGACGGGCTTTGCCGCGCGCAAGGGCGACCTCAGCGTCTATCTGGTCGCCGAAGGTCCCGACCAGCAGGCGCTGCTGGCCCGGCTGGGCAAGCACAGGATGGGGAAGGCTTGTCTGTACCTGCGCCGGCTGGACGACATCGACCTGCCGGTGCTCGAAGCGCTGATTGCCGGCTCGGTGGCGGCCGTCCGGCAGCGCTATGGCAGCGTGGCGTGACCGGACCGTGACGGGTGTCGTGTCTTGCGTGGGCCGTGCTGGCCGGCATGGTGCTCGCCGCCGGCCTGCTGCCGCTCACACAGGCCGCAGCAATGCCCTACGACAAGGCGGTGATGGCCAACAGGGGAACCGATGAGGCGTGATCTCGTCGAGGCGATCAAGTACTCGCCGCTCTCGCGCGTGGCCAGCTTGCCGATGCGCGCGCACGCGGCGTTGCCGCAGCTGGCTCGCAACACCGTGCACACGCTGCGGTGGCTGGTGGGCGCCCGCGAATGGGCGAACTTCGACTACGACTACGACGCACTCGGCGTCCTCGCCTGTGCCGGCGCCATTGGCACGATGACCGGTGTCGGCTCGCGCATGGTTCGTGGCTTCGCCAGCGAGCTGATGGCGGACGACGCGTTCGCCGCGCGCTGCCGGCAGCGTGTCACATCGACCCGGCTGCGCCATGTGACCGACCGGCGTCTTCACTTCGGGCATCCGCTGTTCTTCTACCTGATCGTCAGGGCGATCAGGCCGCGCGTGGTTTTCGAGGCCGGTACCGACAAGGGCCTGGGCTCGCTCGCCATCTGCCGTGCGCTGGCACGCAATCGGCGCGAAGGCCACCTGGGACGGCTCATCACCATCGACATCGCCAGCGATCGCGGCGACTTCCTGGAAGGCGACGAGGGAGGTCTCGTGACGCGCCTGACCGGCGACAGCGTGACCGCACTGCAGACCATAGCCGCGCCGATCGACTTCTTCATCCACGAGACGCTGAACCACCCCGAACACACGCGGGCGCAGTTCGCTGCGCTCAAGTCCTGCCTGGCCCCAGGGGCGCTGTTGCACACGGCCTGGTTCAACACCGAGTTCGTCGAGTTCTGCGAAAGCCTGGACTTCGACTGCCTGGAGGTGGTCGAGAGGCCGTTGAACCACTGGTATCCCGGGCGCCGCATGGGGCTGGCCCGCGCGCGAGTGGCGGCCTCAGTGTGAGAGGGCATCCCCCCGAGGCGAGGGTTGGACCGGCGTGCTGGTGATGCCCCAGGCTGCGCGGCGCTTCCACAGGTCGTCGGTGGACCTCTGGCACTTCGAGCCGCAGGAAGCGGCCGGGCAGCCTGTCGTGCCCGAGTGAGCAGCCGAGTGCCGTTTGAAGGCCAAGGGTGTGCGTGAAGCCGATCCGGTAACGCACCGGTAACGGCCGCCGCGTGCAATGCGCGCCGTACGAGGACACGCCAGCCACGGAGGTCAGATGAACGTGAATACGCGCTCGCCCCGGGATACCCAAGACCGCTGCACCAGGGCGGCGACGTGGCTGCTCGTGACGGCCTTGGCCGCCTGCGGGGGCAGCGGCGGCAGTTCCACGGCGCCCAGTTCCGGAGCGCCAGCACCAGCGCCAGCACCAGCGCCCGCTCCAGCGCCAGCGCCAGCGCCCGCACCAGCGCCCGCACCAGCACCCGCACCCGCTCCAGCGCCAGCACCCGCGCCTGCTCCCGCTCCTTCCCCTTCCGGCGCACGCATCGCCAGCATCAGCTACGACCACGATGGCAACGGCATTGCCGATGCGTCCGAGACCTTCGAGTACGACGGCCTGGGGCGGCTCGTCACGCGCCGCTACAACTACACCGACGACGGCACGCCCGACATCGAATCGCCCTTGGGCAGGCAGAACCTGATCGAGACGCTGACCTACGAAGGCGACAGCGTGCGTACGAGCCGCCTGGTCAATGCCTTTGCCGACGGTTCCGGGTTCACGGTGGACTTCAGCTATGACGCCAACGCGCGCCCGGTGCGGCTGGACATCGTGAGCCGTGCCGCAGGCGGCGCCGTCGCCGACGAGCAATACGCGCTGATCGGCTACAGCGGCGCGTTGCCCAGCGTGATCACACGGCATCTGCTGGCCACCGGTGCCGAGATCCTGCGCGAGGCCTTGAGCCACGATGCCGCAGGTCGGCCGACGGAACTGCAGAGGTCCAGCGGCACGCTGTTCAGGCAGCGCCTGAGCTACCAATGGAATGCCGACGGCACGCTGGCCCGCCATACGCTCGACGCGGACAACGACGGCACGCCGGAGGAGACACACACGCTCAGCTACGACCTGGGCCGGCTGGTGCGTAAGCAACAGGCCAACGCGGGGCTGTATGCCTCCCAGCCCGGGCGCGAACACCGATTCACCTACGACGCCGCCGGACGGCTCACGGGGTGGACCACCGACATCGGCAGCAATGGCAGCAACGAGTTTCGTGCCCAGGTTCAGGCGCAGGCTGCGGTCTGCCGCCCCGTGCTGCTGCCGCTCGTGTTCCCACTGGTCACCTACAACGGCTACGCTTCCAGCGCCAACCAGGAGTTCAGTTCCTGCCTGCCCTGATGCGGCCGGGCCAGCGCGGGGCGCTTACCCAAGACAACCGCCGGCTGGGTGGCGACCGCCGACGGCCAGTCCTCAGGCGGCACCCGTGGCCCGCCGTGCCGCCGGAAGCAGGCGGGCATTGACCTCGTTGCGGTGCATGAAGCTGTCGCGGAACGGCTCGGCCACGTTGGGCAGGGCCACCTCGCGCACCCAGGCTTCGCCGCGCAGCAGCGCGCCGCGCGCAGCGCCGGCGTCACCAGCCGCCTGCAGGCAAAGCCAGGCCAGCCACCAGAACTCGCCAAGGTACAGGTCATGCGGGATGCAGCCTTCATCCGCCATCTCGATGGCCTCATGCGTCGCGGCGGCGCATGCCGCATGCTCGCCGATCTCGCGCAGCGCGTCCGCGCGGCGGATGCTCGCATGCAGGGCCACCGAAAGATGCTCCCGTTCGCGGGCCTCTTGCAGCAGGGCGGCAAGTTCGGCCACGCGCTGCGGCGGGGCAACGAGTGCGGCCAGGGCGAGCTGGGTGCCGAAACGTGTGATGCCCCGATCGGTGGGCGCGGGCTGCTCGAGTGCGGCCCGCAGACTGGCCCGCGCAGCCTCTGGCGGCAACAGCTTGAGCCTGGTCTTGATGACCTGGCGCCGCGCGAAGCCGGGTTCACCCAGGCCCAGGGGCGTGGCCAGCACCTGGCGCGCCCGGGCGTGTTGCCCGAGCAGCCAGTAGAGGTAGGCCAGACTGTTCTCGGCGACGACGCGCCAGGTCTTCACACCCTCGCCGGTCCACTGCCGCAGTGCCTGCGTGAGGCTGTCATGCGCCTCGCCGTAGCGCCCCAGTGCGATGTGCAGCGTACCGCGCTGCATGGTCGCCGCCGCTTCGGCCAGGGCGTGGCCCGAAGCCAGGGTCGCCCGCAAGGCCTGGGCCTGCTCGGCCAGCCTCAGGGCATGCTGCAACTGGCCGAGAAAGCTGGCCGTGCCCGACGCATTGATCAGGTTGACCACCGCGTCGCCCACCCGCCCGGCCTGCAGCGCGCCCTGGGCGGCGGCTTCCCAGGCGGCGATGGCCTCACGCAGCTGGTCGGCCTGGGCGTGCGCATGGCCTTGGGCGGAGAGGAACTCGCTGCGTGGCCAGGGCTCGGCCAGCGTGCGCGCCGCAGCAGCATGGCGCGCGAACAGCGCCAGTGCCTCTTCGTGGCGCTTCAGGGTCGCCAGGCTCAGGCCGTGCAGGGCCGCTGCTTCGACAACCTGCGCCTCGTTCAACTGCACGGCGCAGCCCAAGGCCTCGCGTGCCGCCAGCTCGGCTTCGCTGAAGCGGGCATGCGCGACCGCCGAACGTGCCTTCAGGATCAACGCCTGGCCGCGCTGCGCGCCGGCCCTGCTGCCGTCCAGCAGATGCTGCAGGCGACGCGTGGCTTCGTCGTCGGCGGCAATTTCCTGGGCAATTGCCGCCGCCGCACGCTCGGCAGCCCAGGCCGCGTCGGCATCATCGGCCGCCCGGTGGTTGGCAGCCGAACGGTCCCACCATGACAGCGCCGAGGTCCAGTCGCCCTGTTGCCCGCCGGCACGCGCGGCCTCGGCGAACGCGACGGCTGCCTGGGCAGGGCTGGCGGCCTGCTCCAGATGCCAGGCCCTGGTGGACAACGGCAGGCCCAGTGCCTCCGCATGGCCGGCGATCTGGCGATGCAGCTCGGTCGCGATCACGGCGGGCAACGTCCGCAGCGCCGCTTCGCGGATCAGGTCGTGCACGAAGGCCCCTTCGCGCAGGATCAACGCGGCCTCCAGCTCGCGCCAAGGGGCGGCCAGATCGAGCGCATGCCGCTGCAGAACGGCAGCGGCCAGCGGCACCGAGAAGGCATCGCCCGCCACCGCTGCCAGTTGCGCCAGTTGCAACGCCGCCGCGGACACGTCCAACAGCCGACGCTCGATCACCGAGCCGAGCTGGGCCGGCACCGGCAGTGGTGCGGGTGGTCCACTCTGGCGTTGTGCGGCGGGGCAGGCCAGCAGTGTCTGCAGCGCAAACAGC
>DAORNK010000018.1:0-20788 GCA_035440985.1 Rubrivivax sp.
CGTCGGGCGCCGTCGACGCAAACCACGAGCCCACGCCGCCCAGCAGCGCCGCCGCCAACGCCCAACCCAGCAAGGCCGGCCGCAGGGCGCGCTCGGGCACAACCGGCGCCGCTTGCAGCAGATCCGGCCGATGCCGCCGCAGGAACAGCACCAGGGCCAGCGTGGCCAGCCCCTCGACCACGCCGATCGCGGCATGAATGGGCAGCATCAGCCAGGCAAAAGCCTGCAGCGGCAGGCTGCTGATGCCGGATGCGACCGTCTGCAGCACGACGCCCGTGGCACCCAGCAGCAGGCCGGCGATGGCCGACAGCATCACCGCCGCGCACAGGCGCCGGGTGGAAGGCGCCAGCCCGGCCAGCGGGCGATAGACCTGCGGCAGCACCACCAGGCAGGGCAGCACCGCCAGGTTGAAGATGTTGGCGCCCAGGGCCAGCAGTCCGCCATCGGCGAAGAACAAGGCCTGCACGGTGAGTACGGATGCCATCACCACCAGCGCCGGCCAGGGTCCGAGCAGCAGGGCCAGCAGCAGCCCGCCGCCCAGATGGCCACTGGACCCGGTGCCCGGGATCGCGAAGTTGATCATCTGCGCGGCAAAGACGAAGGCGCCCAGCATGCCCATCAGCGGCACCAGGCGATCGTCGGGCTGGCGGTTCAGGTGGCGGCTGGCCACCACGAGAGCGCTGCCGGCGGCGAGCCACATCAAGCCACCCACCGCGGGTGCCAGCAGGGCATCGGCCATGTGCATGGGTTTCTCCTGGAAAGATGTTCGCCAACACCGGCGGTCGGCGCATTCTGCCGATCGTATGAAGAAGTGGCATTGCGTCATATCAATGGCGCCGGCAGCGTGTCGCGTCGCCCACGACGGCGCCCGTTGGCTTGACCTGTGTCAGCCAGGCACGCGCCGGGCCTACCTACAGTGCACGCCGAAGAGAGGAGACCTGTCATGAGTCCTGTCGGCATCAGTCTGCTCATGCTGTTGGGCATGACCGGGTTCATCTGGCTGTGCTGGCGCAAGCTGGCCATCGTGGCGGCGCTGCAGCCCGTGGTGCGCTGGGATAGGCCCGGCGAGCGGCTGCGCAGCGTGCTGGTCAACGGCTTCCTGCAGCAGCGCATGGTGCAGCGCGAGTGGCGCCCCGGCGTGATGCACGCGGTGATCTTCCTGGGCTTCATGTCGCTCCTGATCCGCAAGGTGCAGCTGCTGGCCATCGGCTACGACGAAACCTTCGTCTGGCCCGAGGCCTTCGGCGGGCCGTTTGCCGCCTTCAAGGACCTGGTCGAAGTGGCCGTCACGGTGGCCGTGCTGTATGGCTTCTATCGCCGCTTCGTTGCGCGCCCGGCGCGGCTGGAGCCCAACCGCGAGGCCATCCTGGTGCTGGGCCTGATCCTGATCATCATGGTCACCGACTTCGCCTTCGACGGCTTCCGCTTCGCCCTGCTGGCCGCCAGCGATGCCGGCATCGCCCACGAAGCCCAGTGGGCCTGGTTCGGACGGGCCGTCGCGCATGCCTTCAGCGGCCTGTCCACCGGGGCCCTGCAGGCGGGTTATGCCCTGAGCTACTGGACGCAGATGATCGTCGTCTTCTGCTTCCTGGTGCTGTTGCCGTGGGGCGAGCACTTCCACATCGTCACCGCCTTGCCGACGCTGTTCTTCCGCCGCGGCCGGCCGGCAAACCGCGTGCCCAGCGTCGACATGGACAAGCTGATGGAGGCCACCGACGAGGCCGACATGCAGGCCGGCGCGCGCACCGCGAAGGACCTGAACTGGAAGGAAGGGCTGGACGCCTTCACCTGCACCGAATGCGGCCGCTGCAAGGACGCCTGCCCCACGCATCTGACCGGCAAGCCCTTGTCGCTGAAGGCCGTCAACGACAGCCTCAAGCACCACCTGATGGCGCAGCGCGAAACCATCATCGCGCACGACCCGAAGAACGAGCTGCCCGCGCTGGTGGGGCCGGTGATCGGCGAAGAGACGCTGTGGGCCTGCACCAGCTGCGGCTACTGCGAAGCGGCCTGCCCGATCGAGCTGGAGCACCTGGACAAGTTCTTCCGCCTGCGCCAGCACCAGGTGATGATCGCCGGCGAGTTTCCGCACGAGCTGAAGAACGTCTTCGAAGCCTACGAAAGCCAGGGCAACCCCTGGGGCCTGCCGGTGCAGCAGCGCGGCGACTGGGCCAAGGGCCTGGACGTGCCGCTGGTGCAGGACGCCGAGGCGATGGCCGGCTACGAGATGCTGTTCTACGTCGGCTCGGCCTTGTCCTACGACCCGCGTGGCCAGAAGATCGCGCGCGCCTTCGTGGCGGTGCTGAAGGCGGCCGGCGTGCGCTTTGCGATCCTGGGCGCACAGGAAGGCTCCACCGGCGAGTGTGTGCGCCGCGCCGGCAACGAAATGCTGTTCCAGCAACTGGCCGGCACGCTGGTCGAGACGCTCAACGGCCTGGGCGTCAAGCGCATCGTGACCTGCGACCCGCATGCGCTGAACTCGCTGCGCAACGAGTACCCCGAGTTCGGCGGCCACTACGAAGTGCTGCACCATACCCAGGTGATTGCCGATCTGCTGGCCCAGAGCCGGCTGAACGTGCGGAATGAACTGCGCCAGGTGGTCTTCCACGACCCCTGCTACCTGGGCCGCCACAACGGCGAGTTCGATGCGCCGCGCGCGGTGCTGGCCCGGCTGGGCGGCACGCCGCCGCTGGAAATGACGCTGAACCGCGAAAAGGCCATGTGCTGCGGCGCCGGTGGCGGGCGCATGTGGATGGAAGAGACCATCGGCAAGCGCATCAACATCCTGCGGGTGGAGCAGGCGCTGGAGTCACAGCCGCAGACCATCGCCACCGCCTGCCCCTATTGCGCGGTGATGGTGGGTGACGGGCTGGGTGCGCTCAACAGCACCGTGGCTTCGAAGGACATCGCCGAACTGGTGGCCGAGGCTCTGGCGCAGCCTCAGTCGGCGGCCTGAAGTCCGCGGTCGCCGGCAGTCGAATGCGCGCCAAGGCACACTTCAGGGCGTTGGCGTCAGCGTCATTTCGAGAAATGTAGAATCATGGATGAAGCCCTTGCCCTGCTGGCCCTGGGCGCGCTGTCGCAGTCCATGCGGCTGCGTGTCTTCCGGGCCCTGGTGGGTGCCGGTCCGCGGGGCTTGACGCCCGGTGTGCTGGCGGCCACGCTGGACGTGCCGGCTTCGACCCTGTCCTTTCACCTCAAGGGCCTGACCAGTTCAGGCCTTGTGTCGCAGGAGCGTGATGGCCGCAACCTGATCTACCGGCCCGACATCGAGCAGATGAACGCGCTGATCGCCTACCTCAGCGCCCACTGTTGCCAGGGTGAGGACTGTGGCCAGTTGTCCACCGTCGGCTGCCGGCGCTGTTGACAGGGCGCAACGCGGGTGGGTGGTGCTCGACGAAAGCGAACTCAACCCATGACCACCCATATCCTGATCCTGTGTACCCATAACTCGGCTCGCAGCGTGCTGGCCGAAGGCATGCTCAACCACTGGGCACGCCAGCTCGGCCGCGATGTCAGGGCCTACAGTGCCGGCAGCGCACCCAGCGGCCGCGTCAATCCGTTCGCGCTGGAAGTCCTGGGCGCCGCCGGTGTCGACACCGCGGGCTATCACAGCAAGAGCTGGGACGAGTTCGCCTCCAGCGACGCGCCGCCGCTGGCCATCGTCATCACGGTGTGCGACGCCGCGGCGGCCGAAACCTGCCCCGTGTTCCACGGTGGCGCGACTGGCCAGCCGGTCAGGATTCATTGGGGCTACCCCGACCCGTCCCATGCCGAAGGGGGTGAAGAAGGCAAACGGCGCGCCTTCGAGCTGACGCGCCAGGCCATCGGCTACCGGATGCTGCAGTTGCTGGCTCTGCCCCTGGAAACGCTCGGCCGCGCTGCGCTGCACGATGCGCTGCAGACCATCGCCCACAGTTGACCGACCATGGGCCTTTTTGAACGCTTTCTCACCGTCTGGGTGGCCCTGGGCATCGCAGCCGGCGTCGGCCTGGGTCTGATGGTGCCAGGGGCCTTCCAGTTCATCGCCGGCCTCGAAGTGGCGCACGTCAACCTGGTGGTGGCCGTCTTCATCTGGGTGATGATCTATCCGATGATGATCCAGATCGACTGGTCATCGATCAAGAACGTGGGCCGCCGGCCGCGCGGGCTAGTGCTGACGCTGGTGGTCAACTGGCTGATCAAGCCCTTCACGATGGCCGCGCTGGGGGTGCTGTTCTTCCAGCATCTGTTTGCGCCCTGGGTCGACCCGCAGTCGGCGCAGCAATACATCGCCGGCATGATCCTGCTGGGCGTGGCGCCCTGCACGGCCATGGTGTTCGTCTGGAGCCAGCTGGTCAAGGGTGATGCCAGCTACACGCTGGTGCAGGTGTCGGTCAACGACCTCATCATGGTGTTTGCCTTTGCGCCCATCGCGGCCTTCCTGTTGGGCGTCACCGACATCTCCGTGCCCTGGCAGACCCTGGTGCTCGCCACCGTGCTGTACGTGGTGCTGCCGCTGCTGGCGGGCATGGCCACGCGCGCCCTGCTGCAGCGCAAGGGCGCCCAGGCCGTCGGCGAGTTCACCGCGCGCCTGAAGCCCTGGTCGATTGGCGGTCTGATCGCCACCGTGGTGCTGCTGTTCGGTTTTCAGGCCGGCACCATCGTCGCGCAGCCGCTGGTGATCGCACTGATCGCCGTGCCGCTGATCCTGCAGAGCTATGGCATCTTCTTCATCGCCGCGCTGGGCGCGCGCTGGATGAAGTTGCCGCACAACATCGCGGCACCGGCCTGCCTGATCGGCACTTCCAACTTCTTCGAGCTCGCGGTCGCGGTGGCCATCTCGCTGTTCGGCTTGAATTCGGGTGCGGCGCTGGCCACCGTGGTGGGCGTGCTGGTGGAGGTGCCGGTGATGCTGTCGCTGGTGGCGCTGGCCAACCGCACGCATCACTGGTACCCACAGGCACCGCAGACGTGAACGGCTTCCTCAGCGCATGGGTCCATGCGCCATGAAGTGCATCGAGGCTCTCGTTCGCTCGCCTGCTGATTGAAACGACCGCTGCGCGCCAGGACCCGGCCCGGTAGTCGGCGATGCCGCGTCCGGTTGCTGCCGGACGCCCGGGCGGGATGCTCAGCAGGCACCCGCTGACTGGCCGACCTCAATGACCATGAAAGCCTGCGTGAGCGCGCCCAGCTCGCGATAGAAGGGCGTCTCGGCGCCCTGCTGGACGGCCTGGGCAAATGCCGCCAGCCAGTTGCCCAGGTGACCTGCGACGAAGCGCTGCCGCACGCTGGCGATGCGGGCTCGATCGGCCGCACGATCGCTTGAATCGCCGTGCGAGCGGTGCAAGCGATGATTCAGCAGGTAGAGAAACTCCAGTTCAGCCGCCACGTGGTCGGGCAGGTCCTGGAATGCCTCGTCAATGTCGAATCCGCCTTCGGCATACAAATCCAGCAAAGCGACCGTGGTGTCCTGCATCAAGGTCTTCTCGCCCGTCAGCCAGAACGAGGCGTACGGCTGGGCCAGTGGATGGACCGGGCCCAGGAAGAGCCGCGTGTAGTCGATCAGCAGGGTCTGCAGTTCCTGCGCGGCAAACGCTTCGCCCAGCCGTCGTGCTGTGGCCTCGAGGGCGGGGTCCAGTTGGCGGGCGGCCGCGACCATCGATTCGAACATCCGTTCTTCGGCAAACGCCACCGTGGGCTCGTAGTAGCAAGCCGCGATGAAGCGGCACAGGTCTTCGCGGGCGATTTCTGTGGAGGTCGGAGCCATGTTCGTTCCTTGGCGCGAAAAGGGCCGGCGTGGCCGGCCCCGTGCGCTGTGCTTGCAGTACGTTTCAGGCTCGTGCACTGTACTTGCCGATGTAGTGCACGTTGGGCTTGGTGCCCTTGTCTTCCTGCAGGCGGAAGGACTTTTCCTGCTTGAGCACTTGCGCGATCTTCGTGTTCGGGTCTTCCTGGTCACCGAAGATGCGGGCCTGTGAGGGGCACACCTCCACGCAGGCCGGCTGCAGGCCGTTGAGCGTGCGGTGGTAGCAGAAGGTGCACTTCTCGATGGTGTCGCCCTTGCGGATGGGTTGCGCGTCGCCACCTGTCCACTGGTTCATGTTCGGCGTACGCGCGCCGGCCTTGGCTGCGGTTTCGGCGCCGCTGGCCGTGCAGCCCGGCATCACCGACGTCTTGTCGTCCCAATACGGTTGCGGGCTCTGGTCGGGGGCATTGAAGCTGATGACGCTGTAGGTCTCGCCGCTCAGGCTCTCCGCGCCCAGTTCCTCGTGGCTGTACGGGCACGCCCGCTGGCAGCGCTGGCAACCGATGCACAGGTCGGGGTCATTGAGCGTGATGCCTTCGGGCGTCTTGAACAGCGCCTTGTTGGGCTTGACGGGGCAGGCCTTGATGCAGGGCGCGTCGCTGCAGTGGTTGCACAGCACGGGCATCACGAAGTGCGTCACGTTGGGGAAGGTGCCCTCGGTGCGCATGATGAAGTCGGCCCAGTTGTGGCTCTGGCCGCCACCGCGGTTGCGGGTGTTGTTCTCGGTCTTGCAGGCAAAGGCACAAGCACCGCAGCCCACGCACTTTGCCAGGTCGATGACCATTCCAAGTCTTGTCATGATGGTTTCCTTGTCTGGTGTGTGCGGGCTCAGGCCTTGACGATCTTCACGCCGGTGAAGCCGCCGTTGCGCGCGGTGGCACCGCTGAGACGGTCGTAGTCGTCGACCAGGATCTCGTTGTTGTTGCCGCCGCGCGTGGGGATGGCCCCGAAGCGCTCGGTGGCCACGCGGCCATAGGCCCAGTGGCCCTGGCCGTAGCACTTGGCCACGGTGCCGGGGCGCACACCTTCCCAGAGCTTCAGCTCGGAGGTGATACTGCCCGCAGGCGAAGTCACCCTGACCTTGTCGCCGCTCTTGAGCCCCAGCCTGGCGCCGTCCAGCGGATTCATCTTGATCACGTCGCCGTAGGACACATCACCCGGATCGACCTTCTTGAATTCCTGATACCAGGGCAGGTTGGCGCTGCGGCCTTCGCGATTCAGGCGCGACTTGTAGTCGATGAAGGCAAAGGGGAATTCGGCCTCGCTGCCGTGGCGCTTGGGCGGCTCGTAGTGGGGCACGAAGACCTGTTCGCCGCGCGCGATGTAGCCGCTGACGGCCATGATGTCGTCCACCGTGGTCTTGTGCTTCTCGGCGTGCTCGACGATGCCCTTCTTCAGGGTCTCGCTGTAGAACTCGAACTTCTTGGTGGCGGTGGCGAACTTGCCGCCCCAGCCCTTCTTCAGCGTGTACTTCGGCCCGCTGAACATGCCCTTGGCTTTGAATTCGGCCCAGCTCGCGATCGGCGCGTCGCCCTTGAGCGGCTCCTTGGCCTTCCAGATGGCCGAGCTGGTGATCTTGGTGGCGTATTCGCTGAACTCCAGCGCCGTGGTCGGCGCCTTGCCGGTCTCGGGGTCCTTGAACTCGTTGGCGAAGTAGTCGAAGAGGTTGGGGAAGCCCTTGGCCTTGAGTTTCTCGGCCAGCAGCCACATCACCTCGGTCTCTTCCTGCTTCACGTCCCACAGGCGCTTGACGGCGGCCTGCTGGATGGACACATAGCCGTGGCCATTGCCCATGTTGCCGACGACGGACCAGCCTTCGGCCGAATTGAAGGTGGAAGGCAGCACGATGTCGGCGAACTGCGTCATCTCCGACGGGTTGGTGACCATGTGCACGAAGAAGGGCACCTGGGCCATTGCGCGGTCCCAGCGGTCGGCGCCGGTGCACGAGAAGTTGAAGTTGCTCCACGACGACAGGAACACCTTCACCGCGCCCGGGTCCTTGAGCAGGCCGTTGGCCACGTTGTTGGTGACCACGCCGCTGCCGGGGCGGGCGTTCATCATCGCCGGCATGTCCTTGGCGCCGCGCCCGTCGAGCTTCTTGCCCTTGCTGGCCGTCTTGGCAAGCTCGTCGACGTACTTGTCGGAACTGGCGAACCTGGTGGTCGGTGCGCTGCTGCTTTGCCAGACGCCGCCTTCAGCGTCGATAGAGCCCAGCAAGCCATTGAGGGCGTGCACGGCCATCGCGCTGTAGGTGCCACGCGGGTGCATGGCGGCACCCGGGCCCATCCACACGGCCGTCCTGGAGCCGCCCTTGCCCATGGCGCGGGCCACGCGCAGGATCTGCGCGGCGGGAATCAGCGCTTCCTTCTCGGCCCAGGCCGGCGTGCGGTCTTTCAGCTCGATGTTCCACCACTTCACGACGCCGTTGGTTTCCTTCTCCGTGAAGCTGGCTTCGTCGACCGGTCTGCCGGCCACGAAGAGGTTCGTGCCGTCCCTGAAATCGCCAACGAACTCTCGGCTCCACAGGCCTTCGGTCAGCAGCACGTGGGCGATGGCGCCGGCCAGAGCGCCGTCCGTGCCCGGCTTGATGGGCAGCCACTCCTGGCCCTTGGCGGCGGTGTTGCTCAGCCGCGGGTCGACGGTGATGACGGTGCCCCGCTTGACGATTTCGTGGAAGCGGTGGATGGTGTTGGGCACCATGCGGTTGGAAGCCAGTGGGTCGCAGCCCCAGACCACCAGGCACTGGGTCTTCTCGAGGTCGTAGTCGCGGTAGCCGAAGAAGCCCTGGGTCAGGCCCGGGCCCATCTTCTCGGCCTCCGCGCAGATGGCGCTGTGCGAAAAATACTGTCCCGTGCCCCAGATCTTGGGCAGCGTGCCGTACATCAGATCGGTGCCCGTCGACGAATAGCGCCCGCGCATGTACATCAGCTTGTCGGGTTCGCCGGCGCGGCGCAGCGCCATCATCTTCTCGGCCACCGTGTCCAGCGCCTCATCCCAGCTGATGGGCACGAACTTCGGGTCCACGCCGCGCCCCTTGGCAGGGTTGGTGCGCTTCATAGGCGTCTTGATGCGGTCCGGGTCGTAGACCTGCTGCGGGATCATGTGGCCGCGTGGGCAGACGTAGCCGTGGTTGGTCTTGGACAGCGGGTTGCCGCGCACCTTCACTGCACGGCCGCCCTGCACGTAGATCTGGATGGCACACCACTGCGTGCAGCCCTGGCAGGTGCTGGCGACCCAGTTGCCCTGGCCGGGCGAAGAGGCCTTGGCCTTGCGCGGCACGAAAGCCTGCGTAGCCGGCGCATCGGTTGGCGTGGACGCACAGCCGGTTGCCAGCCAGCCGGCACCGGCGCTGCTGGCCATGATGAAGGTTCGTCTCGTCAGCTTCATGGAGTGGACCTTTGAGGCTCGTTGCAAGTTGTGTGGCGAGAATGTGCACTTCCAGAAAAATCGAATCTTGATCCAACGCAACGCAGGCTTGGCCAATCCGGATTCCCAAGGGCCCTGGTCGGACATGGCGTGGCGATGAACGCTGAAGAGGTGATGAAACAATGCGCCCATGAGGACATTCGGAATCGCCGGCTATTCCGGCATGGGCAAGACCACGCTGCTCGAGCGGCTGGTGCCTGAACTCACGTCGCGGGGGCTGGTGGTTTCGCTGATCAAGCACAGCCACAAGGCCATCGAGATCGACCGTCCGGGCAAGGATTCGTACCGCTTGCGCGAGGCCGGCTGTTCGGAGGTCTTGCTGCTGGGCGACGGGCGCTGGGCGCTGATGCACGAACTGCGCGGCGCCGATGAACCACCGCTGGCCTACCTGCTGTCGCGCCTGCAGCGCTGCGACCTGGTGCTGGTGGAAGGCTTCAAGGAAGGCGACTTCCCCAAGCTGGAGGTCTGGCGCGCCGCGGTGGGCAAACCCACGCTGTGGCCGGCCTGGCCGGGCATCTGCGGCATCGCTTCGGACACGCCGGCGGCCTTGCCGGCGGGCGACGTGGCACGGCTTGCGCTGGGCGACATCGTGGGCCTGGCGGACTTCGTGCTGCTGCACGCGGCCGACCATCCCACGCCCTGACCGTGGTCACGGCGCTGAGCCTGGTGTTCGGGGCCAGCGGCTACGTCGGCACCCATCTTGTCGAGCGGCTGTTGCAGCAGGGCTTGCCGGTGCGCGCTGCGGCCCGCAACCTGAAGGTGCTGCAGGCCCGCGAGTGGATCGGGGCCGAACTGGTGCAGGCCGATGCGCTGGCCCCGGCGTCATTGCCGGCGGCGTTGGCCGGTGTCGACGTGGCCTACTACCTGGTGCACAGCATGGCCGCCGGGCGCCACTTCGGCCAGCTGGACCTGCAGGCGGCCAGACACTTTGCGCAGGCCGCCGCTGCCGCGGGCGTGCGGCGCATCGTCTACCTGGGCGGGCTGGTGCCGCCGGGCGCCGATTCGGAACACCTGGTGTCGCGCCAGGCCACCGGCGAGGTGCTGCGTGAAGGCCCGGTGCCGGTGACGGAACTGCGCGCCGGCATCATCGTCGGGGCGGGTTCGGCGGCCTACGAGGTGATCCGCGATCTGGTGAATCACCTGCCCTTGATGGTGACGCCGCGCTGGGTCAACTCGCGCTCGTCCCCACTGGCCCTGGGCAACCTGCTGACCTACCTGGTGGAACTGCCGCGGCATGAGGCTGCGGCCGGCCAGATCTACGACGCCGGCGGGCCCGAGTACCTGTCCTACGAAACCATGATGCGGCGCTTCGGGGCCCTGGTGGGCCGCCGGCCGCGCATCGTGCCGGTTCCACTGTTGACACCCTGGCTTTCGGCGCTCTGGCTGGCCTTGATCACCACCGTACCGGCCAGCATTGCGCGGGCCCTGATCGGCGGCCTGAAGCACGACATCCCGGCGCACGACGCGGCGCTGCGGGCGCTGGTGCCGCAGAACCTGCTCGGCTTCGACGATGCCGTGCGCGCTGCCCTGCAAGCCGAGCGCGACCACGCGGTGGCCGCGCGCTGGACCGAAGGCCGGCTGATGTTCCGCGGCAACCGGCTGGACCACGCCTTCTACGCCAAGCGGGCCGGCGGCAGTGCCCTGAGCAGCGCCAGCCCCGAGGCCCTGTGGCAGGTGGTGTGCGGCATCGGCGGGCCCGATCGCTACTACACGCTGAACTTCCTGTGGTGGCTGCGTGAGCTCGTCGACTGGCTGTTCGGCGGGCCGGGCTTCAGCCGCGGGCGGCGCGACCCGGCCCAGTTGCGCCTGGGCGACACCATCGACTACTGGACGGTGATCGGGCTGCAGGCGCCGCACCGGCTGACCTTGCATTTCGGCATGAAGTGCCCGGGCAGCGGCGTGCTGGAGTACGAGATCGAATCCCTGGCGCCAGGGCGCAACCGGCTCACCGTGACGGCCTACTGGCACCCACGCGGTGTCTGGGGGCTGCTGTACTGGTATGCGCTGGTGCCGGCGCATCTGTTTCTCTTCAGGCGTTTCACACGCGTGATGGCGCGCCGGGCCGAACAACTGGACACCGCCGTGCTGACATAATCGCGCGCTGCGTCAACGCCGCGCCTCCAGGCGCCGTTGAGCAAGCCGCCACGGCCGAAACAGGCCGAAGGCAAATTCCACCTCAAACCCGGAGAGACCTCGATGAAGACCCTGACCACCGCCGTTGCCCTGGCCTTTTTCGCCCTGAGCGGCAGCGCCTTTGCCGCCGAGCCGGCCAAGGCTGCCGCGCCCGCCGCCGACAAGGCCAAGGCCGCCGCACCGGCTGCCAGCGCCGCCAAGGCTGCTGCTTCTGCCGCGATGGACAAGAAGCCCGCCGCCAAGAAGGAAAAGAAGGGCGGCTGCTGATCCAGCGCTCGGCGGCCCCGGTATTGCCCGGGGCGCCTTCAACAAGACGGGAGGCCTTGGCCTCCCGTTTTCCTTGGGCGCTTCACGCGCCTTGGCAGACGATCAACGCGGCGTGATCTTGATGTTGCCGTCCTTGAACACCATGATCTCGTTGTTCAGGAAGGCAGCGTTGAAGCCGGCGGCCTTGAGCTTGTGATAGGCCATCTCGGCGCGGATGCCGGTCAGGCAGTGGGTCACGATGCGCTTGTTCTTGGGCAGTTCGGCCATGCGCGCTTCGAGCTCTTCATCGGGGATCAGCACGTTGCCCTTGATGACGCCCTGGGCGGCCTCGTCGGGGTTGCGCACGTCCAGGATCAGCACATCCGGCGGGGTGTTCCTGGCCAGCGTGGTGAACTCGGCTGCGGGCAGTGAACCCGCGCGCGGCTTGGGCGCAAAGACGATCTGCTTCGGCGCGGCCACGCCGCTTTCCACGGCATACCCCAGGGCTTGCCAGCCCACCATGCCGCCACTCAGCACCAGCACGTTCTGCTGGCCGGCCTTGACCAGCGCCTGGGCCACGGCCTTGGCCTGGTCGCCGCCGCGCCCGTCGTAGACGATCATCGGCGCCTTGTACTTGGCGTCGGGCAGACCCTTGAGCTTGCCCTTGAGCTGGTCGGCGGGCATCGAGAACGCGCCCTTGATGTGGCCGCTCGTGGCGTCTTCGGTGGTGCGCGCATCGATCATCACGTGCGGGATGTCGCGGTCGATGTAGGCCGCCTTGACGAAGCCGGGCGTGGTGACCAGATAGTTGCGGGTCTTCCACTCGGGTTCGCCCTCGCGGTACACGCGCAGGTTGGTGAAGCCCATCTTGTCGGCCTTGCGCATCGAGTTCGGGCTGAGCGTGCAGGTGATGCCGCCGCAGTAGAAGACGACGAGCTGGGCCTTGTCCTTGGGCAGCCGATCCAGGAACTTGTCAAAGCCGATGAAGGGCAGGTGGATGGCGCCGGGGATGGCACCTTCCTGGAAGCGCAGCAAGGGCCGCGAGTCGATCAACGCGAAGGAGGTCTTGCCGGGGCCTTCTTCCACCAGCTTGGAGAGTGCCGCATAGTCGATCAGCTTGGCCGGGTCGATCTTGACCGGCGGCTTGAAGCGGATCTCGGTGACCAGGCGCACGCCGTCCTTCTGCACCCAGGTGACGCGCGTCTCATGGCGCTTCTTGGCGTCCTTCAGCGCTTCGGCAGGCTTCTCGGCGCCCGATTCGTCGAAGACCTTCAGGGCCTTGGCATCGAAGCGCAGGATCTGCGGCGCAGCCGCACCCACGTCGAGCTGCATCGACTGCGACTTGAAGGCGGCGGATTCGAAGTAGCCGCCCATCTGGTTGGCTTCGAGATCGTGGCAGGCCGAGCACATGGCCGGCTGGACGGACTTGGGCTTGGCGGGCGCCGCGGCGGCGGGCGCCGCGGGCGCCTGGGCCAGCGCCAGTTGCGCCCCCAGGGCAAGGGTTGCGAGGAAAGTGGTTCGGTACATGACGGTCCTTTCGTTCAGAGAAACTGGCGTGAGTACATGAACTGCAGGTTGGTCTGCTTGTGCGTGATCTCCACGCCCATGCCATTGGTGACCTTGCTGGTCGGTGCGATGGTCAGCGAAGCGTTGAGCTCGCCGGTAGCCGAGAAGCGCCAGCCGGCACCCAGTGTGTAGTGGCTCTTCACCGTGGCCGGGAACAGCGGGTTGACCAGCGCGTCCGGGATGGGGTTGTCGGCATGGTTGATGCCGCCGCGCAGGGTGAGCGCGCCCAGTCCGTAGGCCACCCCTACGCTGGTGACGGTCTGGTCCTTCCACTGCTGCGGCAGCGCGAAGCTCACCGAGCCACCCATGCCGGCGCTGTCGTAGCGCAGGCGGAAGTCCTTCATCACGTCGGCCCAGCCGATGCGCTTGATGTCGGCGGCCACCAGCAGGGCCGGCGTGGCCTGCCAGGCGGCACCCAGCGAGCTCATCGCCGGCCACTGGAAGTCGATCACCGTGATGCGGCCGCTGTCGGTGAAACCGCCGGTGGCGCTGAGGCTGGCCTTGTCGGTGCCGGTCTTCATGTCCTTCAGCGAGGACTTCATGCGGTACGAAGCCCCCAGCACCAAACCCGGCATGGCCTTGTGGACCAGCCCCAGCTTGGCACCCCAGCCCGTCGAGCGCGCGGCGCCCGTGAAGTCGCTGCTGTTGCTGAAGTCGATGCGTGCCCAGGGTGCACCACCCAGCGCCGGCAATGCGGCGGCAAGATTGCCGGAGGCACCGGTGACCAGCCCACCCAGTTGGGCACCGCTGGCCGCCATCCGCATGTCCAGGCCCGACCACATCAGATCGACGGTCAGGCCCAGGGCCAGGGCCGGTGTGACCTGCCAGGCCAGCGGGAACAGCAGGCTGCCCACGCCCAGTTCGGACCGCACGCCCTGGCCGGAGCCCATGGCCAGGAAGCTGTCGGCGCCGTATTCGGTGCCCATGCCACCCTGCGCAAACAGCCCGAAGCCGTAGGTGAGGTTGCCGCTGCGGCGGGCATAACCGAAGGCTGGCATCACGTAGGACTTGCCGCTGGATTCGGCGCTGCCCATGCCGGGCATCGAGCTGGCCACGCGTGGGCCAAGGATGCCGAAGGCGGCGTCGTGGCGTGAGGTCGGCGCCATCAGCGCCAGCGTGGCCGGGTTCTGGGCCATCGCTGCAGTGCCGTGGTCAACGGCCTGGGCCGCACCGCCCATCCCCGTGGCCACCGGGCCGTAGCCCTCCATCAGCATGCCGTTGGTGGCGCTGGCCGGCAGCGCGCCCAGGCAAAGGGCGGCCACAGGGGTGAGCTTGAAGACGGTGCGGACGATGTTCATCGTGACTCTCCTGAGTCGGGGTTTGAAGAGGGATAGGGGAGCAGGGCTGGCGTGCGTGGCCGGCCGGCCGTCAGCCGGCACTTGACCGGGCAGTGGGGTGATGCGGTGAAGAGGTGTTGCCGCCGCGGGGCTCAACCTTGTGGGCGCAGGTGGGCAAAACGCTGTTCGAGCCGGCTCATGCCCCAGCCGGCGAAGGCCAGGAAGGCAACGAAGGCCAGGGCCCACCAGCCCATGCCGATACCGGTGAGGCTGGGCAGCGTCATCTCACCCAGGCTGCCGGCCTTGATCCAGGCGTCGACGCCAGGGGTGAACTCGCTGTACGCCGTCACGCCGGCCAGCATGCCCAGCGCAAAGGCCATCGCGTCCTTGCGACCGGTGGCCACCGCCGAGATGGCCGTGCCGGGGCAGTAGCCGCCGATGATGAAACCGGCCCCGAAGACCAGGCCGCCCAGGGCCTGCGCCGCCAGGTTGGTGGGTTCGAGGTAGAGCTCGGACAGGTCCATCAGGCCGGCGGCCGACAGCACGAACAGGCCGACCATCGTGGTCACGATGGCCGTGAACATGACCTTCACGACGGCCATGTCCCACAGGTAGAACACCGCGGTGAGCTTGCGCGCGCTGCCGAAGCCGGCGCGTTCCAGGCAGAAGCCGAAGCCCAGGCCCAGGATCATGGCCAGCGCCAGCGAGGCGGTGGTGCTGAATTCGAACGTGGCAGACAGCGGCAACATCACAACCACTCCTTGCGGACAAAGTAGGCCAGGCCATAGGCACCGGCAAACACGGCCAGCATGAAGACCAGGCTGCCGACGTTGAGCATCGACCCGCCGGTGAGCGCCTGACCGCTGGTGCAGCCTTTGGCGATCTTGGCGCCGAAGGCGGCGATGAAGCCGCCGCAGAAGGCCAGCATCAGCCGCGTGTTGTCGGTGATGTGCGGACCACGCTCGACCTTGAAGGACAGGCGCCGCGCCTGCCAGCCGGAGAGGAAGGCGCCGATGGTGGAGCCGGCCAGCAGGAAGAGTGTCCAGTTGAGCAGCGGCGCGCCTTCGTTCCAATAGCGCAGGTGCACGGCATTGGCTTCGACGTGGGCCACCGAGCCCAGCCCGACCAGCCAGGACGACACCGCGGCAAAGGCGGCCGTGGCACCCAGGCCGCGCGCGGTGACGGCATAGGTCGCGAGCAGCACCAGGCCGAGCAGGAAGCCGACCAGGTAGGGGTTCCAGTAGGGCAGCGCCTGGGCGGGGTTGCCGGCCCGTGAGCCTTGCAGCGGGCGCCGGGCACTGAGAGCGTGGGACATCGATGACTCCTGTTCGGGCCTGCCGCACCGGGCTCGTTGGCCGTGCGGCGGCGCATGCCCGCATTGGATACCGTACTTGGTATTTACCCTTGATCTGGCTCAAGGGTGACGCATGCGCGCAGGCCGCTGTGCAGGTGCACCACAAACGGCATCACGAAACCGCCTCGTGACCGTCGGCCGGCCTCAGGGCGCCATCGTGATGACCGGCACGATCTCGCTCATCTGCCCGGCATTGACCATGATCCAGCGCAGCGTGAAGCCGCCCACCAGCACCAGCACCGCCGGCACCAGGGTGTGCGCGACCCTGTGCGACAGCTCGGCGGCCTGCCACAGCAAGGGCAGCACCACGCCCACGCCGACGACCAGGCCCCAGAAGGGCAGTGCATACGGGCCGCTCATCAGCAGCGATGCGGCTGCCGCATGCGAAGCCGAGCTGGTGTGCAGGTTGGCGATGAACAGGCCGATGAAGACCAGTTCGGCCACCAGGAACATCTGGTCGTAGCGGATCAGTGCGTCGGAGGTCTGCTTCTCGGGGTGCTGGGCACCCAGCGGTTGCAGCAGGGCCGAAAAGGCGCCGCCGATCATGCCCTGGCCGGGCTGGCGGCCTTGCAGCAAGGCGGCGGCGATGTGCATCACCGCAGCGCCGGCCGAAAGGCCCGACACCAGGAACAAGGGGCCGAGGATGGCGCTGTTCCACAGCGGCCGCGCCACCATGGTGTTGAGCAGGATGCCGGTGTAGATGCCCAGGCCGACGCCCAGCACGATGTTGGCCCAGCCCAGGGCCGCCATCCACCGCGGCCTGGCCACCAGGGTGTCGGACAGCGTCTTCAGCTGCGGCACCACACGGCCCAGCCAGGGCCAGACATCCGGCAGGCGGATCAGGGCGGAGACCAGCAGCACGCCATAGACGATGAGCAGCACCCACGAGCCCCAGGCCATCGGCGATGCGACCTGGAACGTCGTGTAGATGCGCCACACATACAGCCGGTGCGTCAGGTCCAGCAGCAGGGCCAGCATGCCGATGTTCATCAGCACGAAACCCAGCAGGGGCGTCTGCATCGAGAAGAAGCCGCGCGTGTCTTCGCCCTTGGCCGTGCGCAGCATGGCCAGACCGGCGATGACCATCATGCCGGCCACGATGCCGCCCACGAAGAGGTAGAGCGGGATCTCCCAGCTCCAGGCGTGCAGCACCGGGTCGATGAGGTGGTTGTGTCGGGTCGAGGTGATTTCGAGCATGGCGGCTGCTCCTCAGGTCAGGTAGTAGATGCGGGGCTTGGTGCCCGCTTCAGGCAGCAGCGAGTGGTGCTTGCGGGTGCGCAGCAACTCGTTGACCTTGCTCTTGGGATCGTCCAGGTCGCCGAAGACCATGCAATGCGTCGGGCAGACCGAGACACAGGCGGGGTCCTTGCTCTCCTTGACGCGGTGCAGGCAGAAGGTGCACTTGTCGACATAGCCCTCGGGGTGCACGAAGCGCGCGTCGTAAGGGCACGAGGCGATGCACGCCTTGCATCCGATGCACTTGTTGGCCGTGACCTGCACCGTCTTGCCGAAGTCCTCCACGTGGCTGGCGCCGGTGGGGCAGCAGCTGACGCAGGGTGGGTTGTCGCAGTGGTTGCAGCGTTCGGTGCGGATCTCCATCGTCAGCTGCGGGAAGCTGCCCCGCACTTCGGTGGTGATCCAGTCGCGGCAGTAGCCGTGCGGCACGTCGTTCTCGGTCTGGCAGGCGACGACGCAGTCCTGGCACCCGACGCACTTGCGGGTGTCGATGACCATTCCAAAGCGGGCCATCTCAGGCCTCCCTCACCAGAGAGACGAAGTTGCCATGGATGCTGGTGGCACCCATGATCGGATCGGTGGCGTAGCGCGTGTTCAGTCCGGCAGCGCTGGCACCCTTGAGGTAGGCCGTCTTCAGCATCTTGTTGGTGTGGCCAAAGCCGTACACCATGTACAGCGTGTCTTCGCGGATGCGCTGCGTGGCCTTGACGCGGATGCGATTGCTGACGATGCCGTCCTGGTTCTTCAGCTTCACGTAGTCGCGGTTCTTGATGCCCAGCGTGGCCGCGGTCCGGGCGTTGACCCAGATCTCGTTCTCCGGCATCAGGTCGTGCAGCAAGGGGTTGGTCTGCGTGCGGCTGAAGGTGTGGCCCGGCGCACGGCCGGTGATGAGGCGGAAGTGCCCGGGGGGTGCTTCCGGGTGCCTGGTGTACTTGGGCACCGGGTCGAAGCCCTTGGCGGCGAGCTGGTCGGACCAGAACTCGACCTTGCCGCTGGGCGTGTCGAACTTCAGCTCCAGGCCTTCTTCCACCGTGATCGGCTTGTGCACGGCCAGCAGCACACCCTCCTGCTTGAGCTTGGCCCAGCTGTGGCCGGATTTCTCGACGCGGTAGGACAGGTACTCCTCCATGTCCTTGAAGGGCATTGCGGCGCCCACGCCGAGCTTCTCGCCCAGCTGCTTGGCGATCCACCAGGCGGGCTTCTGGTCGTGCGGCGGCGCCACCACCGGCTGGCGCAGTGCCGCCCAGCCGTTGCGGCCGTAGCCGGTCAGCAGCTCGTCGTGGCGTTCCAGGAAGGTGGTGTCGGGCAGGATCACGTCGGCCCAGCCGGCCATTTCGCCGGGCAGCGTGTCGCAGACCACCAGCAGGTCGAGCTGCTGGATGGCCTTGATGGTCTCGGCCTCGTTGGGCAGGGCTTGCATCAGGTTGGCCGAGTAGACGAACCAGCCCTTGATGGGGTAGGGCTTGCCGCTGATCGTCGATGCGCGAATGGCCGTCGTCACGCCTTCGTCGGCGAAGGGGTAGATGTCGCCTTCGGCGCCGTCCAGACGCGGCTTGGCGTGTTCGGGGTACTTGGGCAGCGGGAAGGGCGCGATCTTCATGCCCTGCGCCACGAAGAGCCCGCCCTTGCGGCCGTAGTTGCCGAGCAGCGCATTGAGCAGCGCGATGGCGCGGCTGCGCTGCGTGTCGTCCCCATACCAGTTGACGCGGCGGCCGGGGTGGATGATGGAAGCCGGCCGGTGGCTGGCGAACTCGCGCCCGGCGGCGCGGATCAGATCGGCCGCCACGTCGCACTGCTCGGCGGCCCACTCGGGCGTGTAGGGTTTGAGTTCGGCGGCGAACTTGTCGAAGCCGTGGCCGTACTTCTCGACGAAGTCCTTGTCGTAGCGGCCTTCTGTCACGAGCAGGTTCATCCAGGCCAGCATCAGCGCCAGGTCTGTGCCGGCCTTCACCGGCAGCCAGAACTTGGCCTTGCTGGCGGCCACCGAGAAGCGCGGGTCGACCACGATCACCGGCACCTTGCGTTCCACCGCCTGGGCGAACTCCTGCACCTGCGAGTTGTGCATGTTCTCGCCCAGGTGCGAGCCGATCAGCACCAGGCAATCGGTGTTCTTGATGTCGGTGGGTTCGGGGCTGCCGACACCGGCACCATAGGTCAGCAGGAAGCCGACGTCGCGCGCGCCACGGCACTGCGCATAAGACGAGCCGGCGTAGTTGATGACGCCCCAGCTCTTGAGCACGTGCTGGAAGAAGCGCTGGCCAAAGCCGTGGTTGAACAAGGCCACCGATTCCGGGCCGTGCTCGGCCTTGATCTTGTTCATCTTCTCGGCGATGAAGCCCAGGGCCTCGTCCCAGCTGACGGCCTTCCACTGCTCCTTGCCACGTTCACCCACGCGCATCAACGGCTGGCGCAGGCGGTCGGGGTCGTAGTGCGCGCCCACGGCACCCGTGCCGCGTGGGCACAGCCGGCCCATGCTCTGCGGGTCCTTGGGGTTGCCCTCGAACTTCCACAGCTTGCCGTCACGCAGGTGGGCGATGCCGCCGCAGCGCCAGAAGCACATCTCGCAGAAGGTGGGGATGGTGGTGACGGTGCCGGCGGCCGGCTCCCCTGCGGCATGCGCCATGTTGATCAGCGGCTGCCACTGGGTGGCCAGGCCCGCCCCGCCAAGGGTGGCGGTGCTGAGCGTCAGGAAGCGTCTTCTGGAAAACTGGGTCATGGCTGAGGCCTTCACGAATGTGGGCCGGCCCGCGGTCCGATCCGGCGGTGCGGGCTTGCCCTTGCATACCCTGTACGGTACGCGAGATCAGGGTTTACACGATGACTTGGGTCAATGGTTGGTTCTTCTTTCAGAAGCGCGAGCTCTGCGGCGAGTGCGCCCCAGGGGCCAACGCCCGGCGGCGTTCATCCTGCACGGCTGTCGCAGCCGCGGTGCGGCCCAACGCATCCAGGGCCTGAGCCAGCCCCGTCAGCGACCAGACATTGGCTGGGTAATGCACCAGGTCTTCGCGGTACACCTGCACGGCATCCTGCGGCCTGCCGGCAACCAGCAAGGCAGCACCCAGGGCCTGTCGCGTCGGGGCCAGCCACAGATGCGGCTCGTCGACGTTGAAGCCGTCTTCCAGGGCCGTGGCCTGGCGCAGTTCGTCGATGGCGCGCGCGGCTTGCCCTTCCAGCAGGGCCAGATCGGCGCGCAAGGTGTGCACGGCGATGCCCAGCACGGTGCCACAGGGGTTGATGTTCTTCAGCTTCATGCCCGCCATTGCCGGGTCGGCCGCCAGTTGCTGCAGTTTCAGCAGTTCATTCCGGGCGGGCTCGGCTTCGCGCAGCAGCGCATGCGCGGTGCCGCGGGTGTAGTGCCACAGGGCCAGCGCATAAGGCCCGGGCACATCGGGCGGCGGCGTGTCACGCAGCAAGGCCTGCCACTGGCCGAAGCGCAGGCGGGTGAAAGCGGGCAGCACCGCCAGGTGCGCGGTGATGGGCAGGCCTGGGTCGCGCCGGGCCGGGCCACAGGCCGCCGGCCAGGCGGCTTCGGCGGCGTTGATGGCCACCTGCGGCAGGGCCGCCATGCAGGCGCTGGCCCACAGGAAATGGTGGTTGTGGGACACGTAACCGACGCGGTAGGCGCCTTGTGCGTCCACCTGCTTGAGGTAGTGTTC
This sequence comes from Rubrivivax sp., assembly GCA_035440985.1. Taxonomy (GTDB): domain Bacteria; phylum Pseudomonadota; class Gammaproteobacteria; order Burkholderiales; family Burkholderiaceae_C; genus Rubrivivax. Next base: position 20,683 of record DAORNK010000018.1, read on the forward strand.
GTCGGCAGCGATGCCGCTCTGGTTGGCGCGTATCGCCTGCGCATAGCGCCCGAGACGGAAGTCGATGTGCGAAGGCATGTGCAGCAGATGGCCGGAGCCTGCGTGT
>DAORNK010000018.1:20821-27189 GCA_035440985.1 Rubrivivax sp.
CGGATGGGCCGAGGACTCCTGCAGGTGGATCCAGTAGTGGTGCGCACCCGGTTGACGCGGCTGCAGGCGCAGGCAGCGTTGCAGCAGTTCTTCAATGCCGGGTGTCCAGGCCAGCGGACGGCCTGCGGCGTCCCACCAGTCGTAGGGGTGCAGATTGAGCTGGGCTTCGGCCGCCAGCAGCGCGACCAAGGCGTTGCGCGGATGGCGGCGCGACAGTTGCAGGAGGCGTGCAGCGTAGGCTTCTTCGGCGATCTGCCCCGGGCCCGGATGGCGCAGCGCGAGCGCCGCGATCAGGTCGCGCATGGCAGGGGCGGCGCGTCCGGCATGGCGGCGGGCCTGCGCCAGCGCCTGCAGCAGGCGGGGCTCGTGTCGCGGGTTCAGGTCGGTGTTGATGTTGGGGCCGGCGGCCCAGGCCAGCCCCCACCAGGCGCTGGCGCAGTGGGGGTCCAGCGCCACGGCCGCTTCGAAGGAGCGCATCGCTTCTTCGGGGTTGAAGCCGTAGACCAGCATCATGGCCTGGTCGAAGTAGCGGCGCGCCAGCGGGTGGCGGGTTTCGACGGTGTGGGTGTAGCCGTCCAGCCCTTCGAAGAGCGGCGCGGTGACGGCCGGCCGGGCCACCGCCGCCACCTGTGCCAGTGCGCCGGAACAGGGTGCCGCGAGCGCCGCCATCAGCAGTTGGCGCCGCATGCGCGACCGCCGGGAGTCAGCCACGATGCGACCGGTGGGTGCGCGTGCCGCGTGTTCCTCAGCCCCAGGCTGTCAGCGCGGGATCACGAAGGTGGATTTCTCGCGCACGCTGAGCGGGCCCTCGGCCCCGACGGCGTCGCGCTTCACGGTGAAGTGGATCTCGTGCACGCCGGGCCCCTTCTCGGCCGCCGCTTCTGGCGGTACGCGCAGTGCCACTGCCACCCAGCGGGCCTCCGTCGGCCCCAGGATGATGGCTTCGGTTTCGACCTGCTTGAGGCCGGGCAGGCCCTCGGCGCTGATGCGGTAGGTCAGGGTCTGTTCGGCCGCGTTCATGATCTGCAACCGATAGACGTTTTCCAGCCAGCCGTCTTCCACCTGGCGCGCCATCACGCCCCGGTCACGCACGACGTTGGCGCGGAACGGCGTGCGCGTGGCCACGCTGATGCCCACTGCGGTCGTGATGAGTACCAGGATGGTCGTGTAGATCAGGATGCGCGGCCGCAGCACACGGCGCACCAGCTGGCCGCGTGTCAGGCCCTTCTGGGTCAGGCCGTTCTGCGTGTCGTAACGCACCAGGCCACGCGGATACTGCATGCGGTCCATCACCTCGTCGCAGACGTCGACACAGGCGGCGCAGCCTATGCATTCGTACTGCAGGCCCTTGCGGATGTCGATGCCCGTGGGGCAGACCTGCACGCACAGGCCGCAGTCCACGCAGGCACCAAGCCCGGCAGCCTTGGGATCCAGCTTCTTGGAACGCGGGCCCCGCGGTTCGCCGCGGGCGGCGTCGTAGGTGATGATCAGCGAGTCCTTGTCGAACATCGCACTCTGGAAGCGCGCGTAGGGGCACATGTACTTGCAGACCTGTTCGCGCATGAAACCGGCATTGCCGTAGGTGGCGAAGCCGTAGAACAGGATCCAGAAGGTCTCCCACGGGCCCAGGCCGAAGGACATGACCTCGGCGGCCAGCGTATGGATGGGCGTGAAGTAGCCGACTAAGGTGAAGCCCGTCCACAGCCCGATGGCTATCCACACGACCTGCTTGGCGGCCATGCGCCAGGCCTTGTCGGCCGTCATCGGCCCTGCGTCGCGCCGCATGCGGACGTTGCGGTCGCCCTCGATCTTGCGCTCCACCCACAGGAAGATCTCGGTGTAGACGGTCTGCGGGCAGGCATAGCCGCACCACAGGCGCCCGGCCACGGCGGTGAAGAGGAACAGCGAATAGGCGCTCAGCAGCAGCAGCGCCGTGAGGTAGATGAAGTCCTGCGGGTACAGCACGAGCCCGAAGATGTAGAAGCGCCGGCTCACGATGTCCAGCAGCAGGGCCTGCCGGTCGCCCCACATCAGCCAGGGCAGGCCGTAGAAGACGATCTGCGTGATCCAGACCAGGACCCAGCGCCAGTTGGCAAAGCGGCCGGTCACCGAGCGGGGATAGATCTTGCGGGTCTTCTGGTACAGCGAGACGACCTGGACGGAGCTGTCCGCGGGATCGGCAGCGGCAACGGATGGGGTCTTGGTATTCATTCTGGGGAGCCGCTTTCAGGCTGCGGATTGGAGCTTGGCGTCGGCCAGGCGGTCGGCCACGCGCCGCAGCGCGGCGCTGGCGATTTCACAGGCGGCACGAACCTCGGGCCGGCCGCTGGCGGCGGCAATCACACGGGGGTCCTGCAGCACCACGCGCGTCAGACCCGGCGTGGGCTCGCTGAGCCCGCAACCGCAGGGCAGCAGCGCCGCGATGTCGGGTTCGGCTTGCAGCATGGTCTGGACGATGCGGGGCGAGCACACGCCCAGCAGGCGCTGGGGGTGGTCGTCCGACCCCGGTCTGGTTTTCAGCATCGCTTGCACGTCCACTTCGCTGACGATACCCATTTGTTCGGCCGCCAGCGCGGCGCGAAGGGTCTCCAGCGCGGCTGGCAAGGGCTGCGGCAGGTCCATTGCGAAGCAATAGGTGGTACTCATCGTTCAGGTGTTGGGACAGGGCGTAGCTTCGAGCGCCCCTGCAAGGAGGGCAGGCGACGCGGCATCATGCCCCGGACCGTATCAAGTCCCGTGCCAATGACCAAGCACTCGCAAAGTTGTTGCACATCAGCGACTTGGCACGTGTGGCCGGCTGCGCGCTGACAGGAGTTCTGCCAAAATCTGCCAATTTGGCGGACTCATGAACCGATTGGCAGCCGGTCTGCGTTGGCCAGGCCTACGCCCGGGCAGGGTATGGCGCGGACAATCAACATGAAGTCCATCGCGACAAAGACGAACCCTCCGTCCAGCCCGCTGGTTCCGCGATGCTGCCGATGCGGTGACCCGGCGCGCGCTTCGCCGATGGTCGAACCGGTCGACTGAAAGGCCAACCCCGATGGACCGCGCGCTGCCCGAACTCGTCTCCTACCTGGAGGGCCTGCAGGAGCCGCACATCCTGTTTGACCGGCACTACCGCATCGCGGCGGCCAACGCAGCCTACCGGCGGCAGTTCAGTCCCCAGGCCTCGGTGGTGGGGCGCACCTGCTACGAGGTCTCCCACCGCTTCAGCGTGCCCTGCGACCAGGCCGGCGAGAGCTGCCCCCTGGCGCGTGCCCGCGAGTCGGCACAGCCCGAGCGCGTGCTGCACCTGCATCACACGGCGCAGGGCGAGGCCTACGTCAACATCGAACTGGTGCCGCTGCGCGATGCGGCCGGTGAACTGGCCTGGTTCATCGAGAAGATGGAGCCCCTGCGCGTCGCGCAGAGCGAACCCGTGGCCCATGGCCTGATCGGCCGTGCGCCGGCGTTCCAGCAGATGCTGGAACTGGTGGCGCGGGTGGGGCCCTCCGAAGCCAGCGTGCTGCTGGTGGGAGAGTCCGGCACCGGCAAGGAACTGCTGGCCAGGGCGGTGCACGAAGCCAGTTCGCGTGCCGAAGCCGCACTGGTGGTGGTGGATTGCGCCAGCCTGCCCGAGACCCTTTTCGAAAGCGAACTGTTCGGCCACGAGCGTGGTGCCTTCACCGGTGCCCACACCGCCAAGGCCGGTCTGGCCGAGGCCGCCAACGGCGGCACCTTGTTCCTGGACGAGGTGGGCGACATTCCGATGGCCATCCAGGTCAAGCTGCTGCGCCTGCTGGAGAGCGGCACCTACCGTCGCGTGGGCAGCACCGAACTGCGGCGCACCGATGTGCGGGTCGTGTCGGCCACCCACCGCGACCTGCAGGCCATGGTCGAGCAGGGGCGCTTTCGCCAGGATCTCTTCTACCGGCTCAGCACCTTCCCCATCCGGCTTCCCGCGCTGCGCGAGCGCCGCTCGGACATCGGGCTGCTGGCTCAGGCCTTGCTGCAGCGTCTGGCCCCGCGGCGCCGCCTGAGCCTGGAGGCCCAGGCCCTGCAGCGCTTGAACGAACACGCCTTCCCGGGCAATGTGCGTGAACTGCGCAATGTGCTGGAGCGGGCGGCGCTGCTGGCCGACGGCACCCAGATCGAACGCGTGCACATCGAGCGGGCGCTGGACTCGGGTGCTGCTTCGCCGCAGCTGGCACCTGCGGCGCCCGCCACGACGACGCCGGATCGGACATCCGGCGCCAAGCTGCGCGACGTGGAGCGGGCGATCGTGCGCGACCAGCTGCGCACCCATAGCGGCAGCCGCGCCGAACTGGCGCGCAAGCTTGGCATCAGCGAACGCTCCCTGTACCGGCGGCTGCGCGAACTCTGATTCAGGCGGTCTGGTTCAACCGGGCCTTGCGGCGCCGCGCCTCGGGATAGACCGTGTCTTCCTCGAGCGCGATGTGTTCGTGGTACAGCGCGGTGAACTCCGGCAAGGCATCACGCAGGAACTGATGGTGCTGGGCCGCATAGCCCTCGGCCACGGCCAGCAGGTGCGGTTCCAGTTCGAGCCAGTCTTCCTCGATCCAGTTGTGGTCTTGCTGCAGGCGTGAGACATGGGCCAGCAGGCTGGCATCCCCGCCTTGCAGGAGGCTGGGGAAGACAAAGGTCTCTTCGGCTTCGTGGTGCAGGCGCGCGGTGGTGTTGAAGAAGGTGCAGGCATGCCGCGCCAGCAACGCGGCTTCGGACTCGTGGCCGGGGTGCTTGAGCAGGTCGACCAGGCGTTCCAGTTCGGCCAGCACGCGCACGACCATGCGGTGGGTATCGTCCAGCGCTTCGAAGCTGGGCAGGGCCGGCCCTGCAGGGCGCGCCGGCCGGGCACGGCGGGTGGAACGGATTCTGGCGGTCGACATGGTGATCCCGTTGAAACGCTGGACCCATTCTTCGACTGGCGGCCGGGGTCCGGTGTTGTGCAAGATCAAGCGCCCGACAGATTCAGCGCAGGGCCCGCGCGCCTGCCCCTCACTGTGACGTGTTGCGCACCAACGGCGGCGCGTCGGCCTGGGGCGCGTGGCAGGCCATGCAGTTGTACTGGGCACCGGCCAGGGCCAGCGCGCCGCTGCGATCGACGTAGTGGTTGGTCGGCGCCGGCCGGGCCTTGCCGCTGGCCACGGGCTTGCCGATGCGATCGGGCTTGTCGTGGCAGTCCAGGCACTCGTTCTTCCGGGCCGTGAGTGGCAGATACTCTTCCACCGCGTGGCCGATCATCGGTGGCATGCCCGAGCCGGGAAGCGGCGGGATGGTCTTGCCGGCGCCCTCACCATCGAAGCCGAAGGGCCTGGGTGTGACGACCTCGAACACGCTGGCCTTGCGCAGGCCGACCTGGCTGTCGTTCAGCGCCATCGAACCGCAGGCGGCCAGGGTGCCCAGCAGCAGGGCAGCCAGGAAAACACGTTGTTTCATGGGGATCCTCCGGAAGCAGGAAGCGCCTCGCGCCCGGCCGGCACCGCGGCCGGATGGATGCGAACGCGCAGATCGAACTTGAGACTGGACTCCGGGCACACCGCAACGCAGCGGCCGCAGTTGGTGCATTCGCCCGAAGCCACCATGCCCAGCGGGGCGATGTCGCTGAAGTGCAGCACACGGGGCTCCGGGCAAACCTTGACGCAATCGCCGCAACGCGTGCAGCTGGCATCGTCGAAGGCCACCTTGAGCTGCCCCACCCGGCCGACCAGCGACCAGAAAGCGCCCAGCGGGCAAAGGTGGCCGCACCAGCCGCGGTGCAGCACGAGGGCGTCGATCAGCCACACGCCGAGCGCCGCACCCAGACCCAGGCCGACACCGTAGATCAGTTCGCGGTGCAGCATGGCGATCGGGCTGTAGGCCTCGAACGCGGCGAGGCCGGCCCAGGCCGAGATGACCAGCGCCAGGGCCAGCGCCGCGTAGCGGGTATTGGGCGGCAGGCGGACGAGGTCGCGGCTGGTGTCCACGCCCAGCCGGCGCCGCGTCCACGCGGCGGCGTCCGTCACGACGTTCATCGGGCACACCCAGGCACAGAACACGCGGCCTCCGAGCAGGGCATAGAACCCCAGCGTGACGGCTGCGCCCAGCAGCACTTCCGTGGCCAGCGGGTGGCGCGCCACCAGCATCTGCAGCACCGCGAAGGGGTCGGCCAGCGGGACGGTGCCCAGCAGTTGCGCCGCCGACAGGTTGCCCACCAGCAGGGGCTGGCCGAACAGCTTCCAGCCCCAGTGCAGCGTGCCGTAGAACAGCAGCAGTACACCCAGCTGCAAGGCGCGGCGGGCCAGCATGAAGCGTTCGCGATGCAGCCACTGGCCCACGCTGGCCGGGCGTGGCAGGTGGCGCACGGCGGCGCGCGATGCGCCGCCGCCGGG